>NZ_ACPC01000022.1:0-230641 GCF_000175075.1 Bacillus sp. m3-13 | reverse complement strand
GTTCTATTAGACATTTCGATTGCGTTAGTCGTTAGTTCGGGCGTATAGAACCGTTCTATTAGACATTCCACTTAGGTTTGTCGACTGTTCGGGCGTATAGAGCAAGTCTAAGTGACCATTTTCCTACTTCAACTCTCGTTTCGAGCTTTGAGACGCTCTCTCTCTTACTGTTTTCCTACTTCAACTCTCCTTTCGGGCTTTGAGACGCCTTTCAAAAGCGACTTCATTAATATATCATTTATTTCGTTTTGAGTCAACATCTTTTTATTATCTTTTTTCGATAGTTATGTAAGATGCAACTCGTTGTCGTTGCTGACTTGATTGATTATAGCACGGGTGGAATAGGGATGCAATTACTTTTTTAATATATTTTTATTTTCTTCTTTGAAACGTTAAAAACGAAGGAAACCTATTAGATTTCCCTCGTTTTTCTGTACTGACTTAAATAGAAATGGAGTTATTTTAAAACTTCTTCTATATAGATATCTAATTCTTGACTCAATGTAAAGAATTGATCTGATTCGATTTCTCTCACCATCGGCCTGGATGGATATTGCGGGTCGATAAAGGCGACCTCTGCAACTTTATTGTTGGAGAGCTTCACTTTGTCGCCGATGCTGAAGCTGCATACATTAGAAGTAAGAGCTTGAACAATAGAGAGATCATACTTGCCAAAGGTTTCATGTTTAAGTTGCTCGATTACTTTAAACGGCGATTGCTTGCTGCGATACTTCCTTGGTGATGTCATTGCATGAAATACGTCTGCTACTGCCAGTATCTTCGTGTAGGTATGTATTTTGTCTTCTGATAGGCCAAAAGGGTAACCCGTTTTATCGTAGCGTTCATGATGCTGCAATACAGCTAGTTTTATTTCATCTTGGATAACCGGTTGTTTGCTTACCATTTGGTAACTGAAGATAGGGTGTTCTTTTATTTGCGCAAACTCCTCTTTTCTCAGGACCGCAACATTTTTTAAGATTTTCTGATCGATGCGTGACATCCCGCAATCCATTAAGAAACCTGCTATGCCCACTTGAATGATGTCTTTCTTTTTATAACCAAGTGACTTTGCGATTGCAGAAGCTATGATGGCCACGGCCACAGAATGATGATGGATATAGTCTTCTTCATTGGTGTAATGATAAAGGGAGAAGACTTCTTCTTGATAGTGAAGGGATTTTTCAATTAAAGGAATGATTGTTTTCCGCACGGCACTATAATCAATCGGTGCTCCTGATCCCCATGCTTCATACATTTTTTTGTAAGCTTGGGTTGCTTTTAAGTACATCTGCAGGAAGGAATCTTCTTTTGGCTTATCTTCAATCATCGTTAATAATTGAGGATTGAATGGCTGGCCGTTGGAAAGGAATGCTTCTATTTCTACTTTTTCCACTAAGAAAGATTCTAATATTTCAATGTGTTGGTTTGTCAGGACGGTTCTCTTTGGCATAATCGGCTTTGAAGTGAGTGCTTTTATTTCTTGTGCCAGAATACATCCTTCCACCAGCTGTTCGGTTTTCACTAACATGAACGCTCTCTCCTTATAAACAAAGAGGAACACATGAAAGTGCTCCTCTCTTAGAGTTGATCATTTACTTTGCTCTTCTTATTCTTCGACTTCTTCTGTGGAAATTCCTTCTTCCATTTCTGTATCTTCCGTACCATCTTCCGGCTCTTCTTCTTTATCCACTCTTGCGACTGTTGTCACAAATTCGTTCTCTGCAAGACGAATAAGCTTCACTCCCTGGGTGTTTCGACCCATTTGCGAGATTCCATCGACAGACATACGGATCAGAACGCCACTTGCGGTGATCAGCATTAGATCTTCTTCAGTGGTTACGGTCTTAACAGAAACAAGCTCACCATTACGATCGGTGATGTTACATGTTTTAATTCCTTTTCCTCCACGGCTTTGGACACGGTACTCTTCTGCCGGAGTACGTTTACCGTAACCGTTTTTGGTTACAACCAACACATCAAGGCCTTCATCAAGAAGTTCCATTCCTACCACTTCATCATTTTCAGAAATGGAGATTCCTTTTACTCCTGTTGCCGTTCTACCCATGGAGCGTACGTCCGTTTCATGGAAACGAATGAGCATTCCCTTTTTCGTTCCGATGATCATCTCTTTCGTGCCATCAGTTAATTTTACGGAGATTAACTCATCGCTTTCACGTAGTCCTAGTGCAATCAGACCGCCTTTACGGATATTGGCGAATTGAGATAGCGGAGAACGCTTGGATATTCCATGCTTGGTTGTAAAGAATAAATACCAGTCATCCACAAAGTCTTCCACCGGGATAATGGCGTTGACCCATTCTCCTTTTTCCACCTCAAGCAAGTTGATGATTGGAATTCCTTTTGCTGTACGGCTGAATTCTGGGATTTCGTAACCTTTTGCTCGGTACACTTTCCCTTTGTTTGTAAAGAATAACAACGTATCGTGAGTGGAAGTGGTCAATAGATGTTCAACAAAGTCATTCTCATTTGTTCCCATCCCTTGAATTCCACGACCTCCTCTTCGCTGGCTGCGGTACGTGGAAAGAGGCAGACGCTTAATATAGCCATTATGCGTAAGCGTAATCACGACATTTTGACGTGGAATTAAATCCTCATCTTCAATATTTTCAAAGCCTCCAACCATTATTTCAGTACGGCGAGTATCGTTGAAACGTTCTTTAACTTCTGTTAGTTCCTCACGGATAATTTCAAGTACTTTTTCTTCATCTGCAAGAATGGCTTTCAGTTCAGCAATAAGCTGCATAAGTCCTTGATATTCTTCTTCTATCTTTTCACGCTCTAAGCCAGTTAGACGTTGTAGACGCATGTCTAGTATAGCTTGTGCTTGTTTTTCAGATAGAGAGAATTCGGTCATTAAGCCTTCACGGGCAATATCAGCAGTTTGGGAGCTACGGATCAAGGTGATAACCGCATCTAAGTGATCTAAGGCAATGCGCAGACCTTCCAAGATGTGTGCTCTTGCTTCCGCTTTACGCAATTCAAATGCCGTACGACGCTTGATTACGACTTTTTGATGTTCTAAATAGTAATACAGACATTGTTTCAAGTTTAATACTTTCGGTTCCCCGTTTACTAGTGCAAGCAGGTTGATACCGAAGCTTGTTTGAAGGGAAGTCTGTTTGTATAAGTTATTTAAAAGGACATTAGCATTTGCATCTTTTTTGACTTCCATGACGATACGCATACCATTACGGTCTGATTCATCGCGCAAGTCAGAGATGCCTTCTATTTTCTTATCACGAACAAGGTCCGCAATTTTTTCAATCAGTTTTGCCTTATTAACTTGGTAAGGAAGTTCGTGAACAAGAATGACTTCTCTGCCATTCGGTTTTGTTTCGATTTCCACTTTCGCACGAACCGTAATAGATCCGCGGCCCGTTTCATAGGCTCTTCTGATTCCACTTCTGCCCAGAATTTGACCTGCCGTAGGGAAGTCTGGCCCAGGAATGATTTCCATTAACTCGGGAATGGTAATGTCAGGGTCCTTACTTACAGCAAGTACTCCGTCAATGATTTCCCCAAGCTGATGAGGTGGGATATTGGTTGCCATCCCGACCGCGATACCAGAAGCACCGTTTACAAGCAAGTTTGGAAAACGTGCAGGCAGTACAACCGGCTCTCTCTCGGAACCATCATAGTTATCTTGATAGTCAATAGTGTCTTTATTAATATCGCGAAGTATCTCCATGGAGATCTTCGACATTCTTGCTTCGGTATAACGCATGGCAGCTGCTGCGTCTCCATCGACAGATCCGAAGTTTCCGTGGCCATCGATCAGCATGTAACGGAAGTTAAAGTCCTGTGCCATACGTACCATCGTGTCATAAACCGCGGAGTCACCATGTGGATGGTACTTCCCGATTACTTCCCCTACGATACGGGCGGACTTTTTATAGGCTTTATCCGCTGTCATTCCTAAATCATTCATTGCGTACAAAATACGTCGATGTACAGGTTTCAATCCGTCTCGTACATCCGGCAGGGCACGAGATACGATTACACTCATGGCATAGTCCAGGAAGGATGTTTTCATTTCCTGACTGATATTTATTTCTTTAACTGAGGACCTCTCAGACATAATAACGAACCTCCTTGCGAAATGTGAGTTCATGACTACATTCGCTTTCGCTCTTCTCTATGTAAAAGACAGGATAGCATGACACTACCCCGCTTTTTTTATTGGATTCTGAAATTAGATATCCAGGTTTTTTACATAACGGGCATTGTCTTGGATAAAGTTTCTTCTTGGCTCTACTTTATCCCCCATTAGAATCTCGAATGTTTCATCCGCTTCGATGGCATCTTGCAGGCTTACTTGAAGCAATGTTCTAGATACTGGATCCATGGTTGTTTCCCAAAGCTGTTCAGGGTTCATCTCCCCTAATCCTTTATAGCGCTGGATACCGGCTTTTGGCTGATCCGACATAGTCGCAAGAATTTCTTCCAGCTGACGGTCATTATAAGCGTACTCGATCTTTTTGCCCTGTTGTATTTTGTATAGTGGTGGCTGGGCAATGTAGATATATCCATGTTCGATGATTTGGCGCATGTAACGGTAGAAGAATGTCAATAATAGCGTTCTAATATGAGCGCCATCGACATCAGCATCCGTCATGATCACGATTTTATGGTAACGGGCACGGGAAATGTCAAAATCCTCTCCAATTCCAGTTCCAAGAGCCGTGATGATGGCACGAACCTCATTGTTGGATAAAATTTTGTCAAGACGCGCCTTTTCAACGTTAATGATTTTTCCGCGTAACGGCAGGATTGCCTGGAAGTGGCGGTCTCGGCCTTGCTTAGCTGATCCTCCTGCAGAATCTCCCTCTACCACATATATTTCGCTGATAGATGGATCTTTAGAGGAGCAGTCCGCCAATTTACCAGGAAGACTGGAGATTTCCAATGCACTTTTTCTTCTTGTAAGTTCCCTTGCCTTCTTGGCTGCCATTCTTGCTCGGGAAGCCATTAATCCTTTTTCCACAATTTTCCTTGCTGCAGAAGGATTTTCAAGAAGGAAGCCTTCGAATTTTTCCGTAAAAACAGAATCTGTAACCGTTCTTGCTTCACTGTTTCCTAATTTAGTTTTTGTCTGGCCTTCAAACTGTGGATCTGGATGTTTGATGGAAACGATAGCCGTCAAGCCTTCTCGAACATCTTCCCCTGTCAGGTTGCTGTCCGCATCTTTGAAAATATTGTTCTTGCGGGCATAGTCATTGATAACTCTCGTCAATGCTGTTTTAAAACCTGATTCATGGGTTCCACCCTCATAGGTGCTGATGTTGTTGGCAAAAGAGTACAGATTGCTTGTGTAGCTATCATTGTACTGTAGTGCCACTTCGATGGAGATGCCGTCCTTTTCTCCCTCTACAAAAACAACTTCCTCATGAATGACTTCTTTTGTTCGGTTTAAATGCTCTACATATGAAGCGATACCGCCCTCGTAGTGGTATTCATTCTTTTTCGGTGTTTCTTCCCGCTTATCTTCAATGGTGATACGTATTCCTTTATTTAAGAACGCAAGCTCACGTAGACGGTGTGCTAACGTATCGTAGTCATATTCTTTTGTTTCAGTAAAAATCTCTTCATCGGGAACAAAATGAATAATCGTTCCTGTAACATCCGTTTCGCCGATTATTTTAAGGTCCTCATTCGGTACCCCTTTATTAAATTGCTGGTAATGAATTTTGCCATCACGATGGACATAGATCTTAAGCTCAGAAGAAAGGGCGTTCACAACGGATGCTCCAACCCCGTGCAGACCTCCTGAAACTTTATAACCGCCACCGCCGAATTTTCCTCCTGCATGAAGTACCGTCATGATTACTTCTACTGCAGGACGACCCATTTTTTCATGTATCCCGACTGGAATACCACGGCCATTATCTTTTACAGTAATGCTGTTGTCTTTTTCGACGATAACATTAATCTCAGAGCAATATCCTGCCAATGCTTCATCGATACTGTTATCGACAATCTCCCACACTAAGTGATGCAAACCCTTGGCACTGGTGGAACCGATGTACATACCTGGTCGCTTTCTTACGGCTTCAAGGCCTTCAAGTACCTGTATATTACTTTCATCATAGCTGTTTTCTTGCAATTTCTTTTTGGTCCATCGTCATATCTATCACCTTCACTTTTTATTTCTACACAATAGACTTCGTTATTTGTTGGCGGGAGTTGTCCCTAAAGACAACAAACGCAAATATAACAGGCAGTTTCTCTAAAAGAGCAACTCCTCCATCGAGGTATCCATTTCTTTTTTTCAAGGTTGTTGAGGCTAGGGGAGAAAGGTATATGTTTTCTTCGGTAATCACGATTGATTTGATGTCATGTTTACTGATATTTTTGATGGATTTGTCCGCTACTTCCGGCAAGGACTCTTTCCAGTCGGATTGCAGGAGCCTGCGATCTAAAATAGCGATGATTTTAGAAGCGCGCACCATCACTTCTTCTCCAATATGCAAATACATGATCCTTCACCTCAATTTCGTTTCTTGATCGTACCCGAGACCACTTCATACGTAGCCGCTTGTTTCAGCGTTTGGTGGTCGATTCCATCCACACTCGTTGTCGTAACGAAGGTTTGGACCTTTCCCTGAATGGTGTTTAAGAGATGGGACTGTCGATAATCATCTAGCTCAGATAATACGTCATCAAGGAGCAGTATGGGATATTCCCCTACTACCGAGTGAATGAGATCTATTTCAGCAAGCTTCAGCGAAAGAGCTGTCGTGCGCTGTTGTCCTTGTGACCCGAATGTCTGGACATCTTTTCCGTTCACTTGAAAGAGCAGGTCATCACGATGGGGACCAAATAGTGTCACGCCTCTTTCAATTTCTCTATCTTTTATTTTATCAAACTTTTCGTTATATGCTTCTATCATTTTCGACAAGTTTGTTGTTTCTGATACATAATCAATGGATGGTTTGTAGATAATAGTCAATTCTTCTAAACCACGGCTGATACTTTTATGAATTGGCTGAGCCCAGCTTTGCAGCAATTGCACAAACTCCTGCCTCTTTTCCGTCACGCTCGCAGCCAATTCAATAAGCTGCTCTGTTAATACAAACAGCATGGTTTCATCTTTTTGCTTTCTTGTCTGTAACTGTTTTAAGTAGTGATTGCGCTGCTGAAGTACTTTTTGGTACCTTGACAGGTCATGCATATACCGAGGTGAAACCTGACCAAGTTCCATATCTATAAAACGTCGTCTCACCTGAGGACTACCTTTTACAAGCGTAAGATCCTCAGGTGCAAACATGACGATATTCATATTTCCGATATACTGACTTAATTTAGTTTGTTCAATATGATTGATCTTTGCTTTTTTTCCTTTTTTACTGATGACTAGTTGCAGCGGCAACTCTCCATTCCGTTTATGTATCCTACCTTCTATTTTACCATACTCTTCGTCCCATCTGATAAGATCTTTATCATTGGACGTCCTGTGTGATTTTGCCATCGCCAATACATAGATGGATTCCATCACATTTGTCTTTCCTTGCGCATTTTCACCTAAGATGACATTCACACCGTCTTCAAATACGGCATGCAAACTTTCATAATTGCGATAGTGTCTCAACGTCAATTCTTCAATATACAATCCGTATCACCAACTCATCAGGAAACAACGACATATTTTCCATGACCGTCTATTTCAATTACATCCTGAACCTTCAGTTTTCTTCCTCTTCTGTCTTCAAGCTCTCCGTTCACTTTTACTTCATATTCTGAAAGAAACCATTTTGCCATTCCGCCTGATTGGATGACATCGGCCAATTTTAAAAATTGTCCAAGTGTAATCATTTCTGTTGATATTTGAATTTCTGTCATTATTTCGCGCTCACTTTCTTTTTAGGGATTATAATTTCTTTTACTATTCCCTTATTGTCTAATTCCTATTGTACTAGAACTTCTCCATATAGAAAAGAAAGCCACTAGGAATGGTCACTAGTAGCTTTCAGGGCTTATGTTTATTAGTACGTTCTGACTGGCAGGATAAGTTGAAGCATGGAATCATCATGTAATGTTTTGATGACAAAAGGCCTCATTGCACCAGTGAAATTAATTAAGATCTCGTTGCCTTCAAGCGCCTTTAATGCATCCATCATATATTTTGCGCTAAAAGAAATTTTCAGCTCTTCTCCGTCGATGGAATTGCTTTGTACTTGTTCCACTACTTTTCCGACTTCTGGGGAGTTAGAGGAAACTTCAAGCGTATCAGACTCTAGAGTCGCAAGCTTTACTACATTGTTTCGTCCCTCTCTTGCAAGTAGGCTCGCACGATCGATCGCCTGCAGGAACTCCTTCGTTGTTACTGTGATATCTGTTTTGCTTTCCGCTGGAATCAATCTGGACGTATCTGGATAGTTTCCGTCAAGCAGACGTGAGAAGAAAAGGATATTCTTTGCTTTAAATAACACTTGGTTCTCTGTCACCACGATATCAAGCAATTCGTTCGTATCATCTAAAATTTTATTCAATTCATTCAAGCTCTTACCTGGAATGACGACATTGCACGTAATGTCGTTTTCCGCTTCTACCTTCGCTTTGCGTAAAGCCAAGCGGTGGCTATCTGTTGCAATACAGATAAGCTCATGGTTTTCAAGCTTCCAGTTTACACCTGTCAAGATAGGGCGTGTTTCTGAGGTGGACACTGCAAAAACAGTTTGTCGAATAATATTTTTCAGTAGATCTGTTGGAACACGGAATACGTTTTGTTCCTCTACTTGTGGCAGGTGCGGGTATTCTGCTGCATCCTGACCGTTTAGGTTGAATTCTGATTTACCAGAACGGATGGTCGTTACATATTGGTTCTGTACCTCAATTTCGACTGTATCCATTGGAAGTTTTTTAATGATCTCACTAAAGAAACGGGCTTGCAGCACAACGCTTCCAGCTGTTTTTACTTCAACATTTTCAGATCCATCTTCTTCACAAGGAATGAAAGATTCAATAGAGATATCAGAATCACTTCCAGTAAGAGTGACTCCTTCTTCTGTAGCGACAATCTTTATTCCAGTCAAAATGGGAATGGTTGTCCGGGAAGAGACCGCTTTTAGTACGTCTTGAACGCTTTGAACCAGCTTGTCGCGTTGGATAATAAATTTCATCGTAATCCTCCTTAATGGGCAGGTCTATTTATATATTTTATTAATAAAAAACTAGTAGAAGTAATAGTAGGGGCTGTGATTATGTGGATAAGTCCCTTTTTTGTTACGAAGAGTAGATATCCACATGTGAATAACCTGTGTTTAACCAAGTACCACTTATACACAGATTCCACTATTGTTCTATTTAACTTTTTAAAGAATCAGCAATTGATTGTATTTGTTTTTGCAAGTTTGTATCTGTTTTTACGAGATTGGAGATTTTTTCATGGGCATGAATAACCGTTGTATGATCTCGACCTCCAAATTCCTCTCCTATTTTAGGCAAAGAATAATCCGTAAGTTCCCTTGATAAGTACATGGCGATTTGTCGAGGAAAAGCAATCGATTTGGTTCGCTTCTTTGCTTTGAAATCCTCTAATTTCACATTGTATTCTTCTCCCACGGTCCGTTGAATGTCATGAATGGTTACCACTCTTGGCCTAGAGCTTGGGATGATGTCTTTGAGTGCTTCTGCCGCCAAATCAGCATTAATATCCTTATTAATCAAGGAAGAATAGGCAACCACTCTGATGAGCGCCCCTTCGAGTTCACGAATATTGGAATCAATTTGATTGGCAATGTAAAGCATCACTTCATTTGGAATATCCAGCCCTTCTGCTTTTGCCTTCTTACGCAGGATAGCAATACGGGTTTCCAAATCTGGTGGGGTGATGTCTGTGATCAGACCCCATTCAAAGCGGGATCTTAGGCGGTCTTCCAATGTCGGAATCTCTTTTGGAGGCCTGTCACTGGAGATGACAATCTGTTTGCTTTCTTCGTGCAATGTATTGAATGTATGGAAAAATTCTTCCTGGGTTTGTTCTTTTCCGGCAAGGAACTGAATATCATCAATAAGCAACACATCGACATTTCGATATTTATTGCGAAAATCGACAGCCTTGTTGTCCCGAATGGAATTAATGAATTCATTGGTGAATTTTTCAGATGATAAATAGACCACCTTTGCTGCAGGATTATGCTCAATAACATAATGGCCGATTGCATGCATTAAGTGAGTTTTTCCTAGTCCTACTCCCCCATAAATAAATAGAGGATTATAGGCTTTAGCCGGAGCTTCTGCCACTGCCAAAGATGCGGCATGGGCAAACCTGTTTCCAGAACCGATGACAAATGTGTCGAATGTGTACTTCGGATTCAGCATATTTTGCGGAATTTCGATCATATCATCGTCTTTTTTCACTTTTGCAGGAGGAGTTTTTATCTCGATCTCTTCATCAGCTTGGTTTTGAGGAATAATAAATTTGATGGATAATTCTTCACCTGTGATATCAGAGATGGTTTCTCCGATAAGACCGGAATACCTGGACTCGAGCCAGTCACGCGCAAACTCATTTGGTGCAGTAATGACGAGATTATCTCCCTGCAATGAATGAGCTTTTGTACTCTTCAACCATGTTTCAAAGCTTGGTTTGCTTATTTTTTTCTCTATCTGATTTAATGCTTTGACCCATAGATCAGAAATATTTTTCATCTTGAATCCCCCTTTCGTTTGTGTCTGGCAACCTTTTTACAATAGAAAAAGGTGCTTATCTGTACAAGTTTTGTTCAACAAACACTCTGCTAGAAAAACACCCGTTGTATGTTTATTCATTCGTATACTGTGAAAAAGATATTATATAGTAGAAAAGTAGTTTTCGACAAAAACCCACACCTGTGGACAAATACTTACACACACCCTTGAATAACTATCCACATCTTATCCACAATCTGTGGAAAACTATTTTTGATCAATCATTTATTAAGAGTGAAAACACAATAATAATATCAAAAAAAACCTTATGTTGCAATTGCTTTTTGATATTATCCACAACTACCACAAATTGTGGAGAAAAGTTTTCCACAACACAAGATACTGTGTAAACCTTGTCGATAAGTGCTGTGGATGACGAAAAATAGCGAAAAAAGTTATTCACAGGTAGAAAAATGTTGAACGTATAAAGAGTTAAAAGTTAAAACTAAGTTAATCGTAGTGGAAGTCGCGCAGACTCCTGAAGAGGTTCCAGACCCCGGCATTTAAATTTGGTAGAGCGATTAAGTGTTTGTTTTCGGGGTCAGGCACCTTTTTAATTTTTGTTTATGGTTTGATGAAGTGAATTTTGTTGTTAGTTTTTACTATATAAAAAGAAAGGGTTGCTTTGTGAGGCTGGGGAATTTATACTTACATTTGGGAAGTTGACATTCCGATGGTATATTCTCTATAATTATTAAGACTGTCTGTAAAGAAATTTTATATTATAGGAAAGCAAGACTTTCCAGTGGTGTTGAAAAACGGCTTATAAATGTCTATCGATCATATAGAGGTGTTTTTCCACTTAGATTTTGAAGTATCCTCAGGGAGGTGTCATAGTAATGAAAAGAACGTTTCAACCAAATAATCGTAAACGTAGTAAAGTACACGGTTTCCGTGAGCGTATGAGTTCTGCAAATGGACGTAAAGTTCTTGCACGTCGTCGTCGCAAAGGAAGAAAAGTATTATCAGCATAAGGCCACTGACTGTCAGTGGTCTTTTTTACTATTTCGGGCATATTCCGGTTATTTTTTCGCGAGATTTGAGAAAGAATGTTGAAATAGGACCGAATTAGAGGATTTGTGTAAGGCAGGAGGAGACACATTGAGGAAAGAACAAAGAATCAAAAAAAATAAAGAGTTCCAACATGTGTTCCAAAAAGGAAAGTCGATGGCCAATCGGCAATTTGTGATATATGCTGTGCAGAAATCGGACCAGCCCTTATTCCGGATCGGTTTATCTGTCAGTAAGAAAATTGGAAACGCTGTAACAAGGAATCGAATCAAGCGGCTAGTCAGACAAGCAGTCCACGAAATAAAGGAACAGCTTCCTGGCGGCGTCGATATTGTCGTGATCGCCCGAAAACCAGCTGCGGACATGTCATTTGAAGAAGTAAAGAAAAGCCTACAACACGTAATAAAAAAACTCCCGACACTATCTACTAAGAAAAAAGTGTAAGTTAACACACAAAAATTCTTCTAAGTTTATAGCTGGTGATTGGAGCACAGGGCATAGACTCCGACGGGAGGTAGCGGTAGGTTGAGACTCCGCAACGAAGTGAGGAGGCTCAAGCACCGCCCCGTGGAAAGCGAAGCCCGGTGCGGAAATCAACCGCGTTGTTAAAGGGAAAAGGAAAAAATGTGTTGGAAGTGTGACATATATTCAATTTGCCAGATAAAAATGATAGGATGTAAAAGGAATCATTTTTTTTGTGTAAAAAGGAGGAAAAAGAGGTTGAAAAATCGAATATGGCTACTAATGGCCCTTATTGGACTTGTAGCTTTACTATCAGGCTGTACAGAAATCAACCAGCCAATCACCAATGAAAGCGAAGGCTTCTGGAACGAATACGTAGTTTATCCATTGTCTTGGTTGATCACTTATTTTGCTGAACTAATGAACAATGACTACGGTTTATCCATCATTATTGTAACGTTATTAATCCGATTTGCTATCTTACCGTTAATGATTAAACAAACGAAGAATGCAAAGGCGATGCAAGCCTTACAACCGGAAATGAAAGCACTTCGTGAAAAATATAGTTCTAAAGATCAAAAAACACAACAGAAATTACAGCAAGAAACAATGGGGCTTTTCCAAAAGCATGGTGTAAACCCGCTTGCCGGATGTTTCCCTTTATTGGTTCAAATGCCGATTTTAATCGGATTTTTCCATGCGATTACCCGTACGACGGAAATCGCCAACCATAATTTCATGTGGTTTGATCTGGGAGATCCGGATCCTTACTTCATCCTGCCTGTCGTTGCTGGTATCACAACATTCATTCAGCAAAAAATCATGATGGCTGGTATGGACAACAACCCGCAGATGGTGATGATGCTTTGGATTATGCCGATCATGATCGTTGTATTTGCGATCAACTTCCCTGCGGCACTTTCTCTATACTGGGTAGTGGGGAACATCTTTATGATTGTTCAAACTTACTTTATTAAAGGACCGGAGCTGAGAAAAGCAAAAGAAACAGCTGCTGGAACTGCAGGAGGAACAAAAAAGTGAAAGAAATAACTGCAACTGGTCCAACAGTCGAGGAAGCTGTCCAATCTGCTTTAGCTCAACTAAACACATCAAAAGACCGTGCAGAAATTACAATCGTTGACGAAGGCAAGAAAGGTCTCTTCGGATTGTTTGGCTCAAAACCTAGTGTTGTAACCGTCAAATTGAAGCAAGACCCGATCGAAGAATCAACGAATTTCTTGAAAAAAGTTCTTACTGAAATGAATATTGTCGCAGAACTTGATGTAAAGGTGGAAGGTAGGAATATTTCCATCAGCATCAGTGGCGAAAAAACAGCTCTAATTATCGGAAAAAGGGGACAAACCCTTAATTCCCTTCAATATTTAACGCAAATTGTCGCAAACCGCTATTCCAATCAATATCTAAATGTCGTCATTGACGCAGAAGGATACCGCGAGAAACGCCGGGAAACCCTGGAACAACTTGCAGAGCGCCTTGCACAAAAAGCATTGAAAACAAAACAGGATGTCCATCTTGAACCGATGCCTTCTTTTGAAAGAAAGGTGATGCATTCGATCATCTCGGCCTACCCGGAAGTAGAAACCTACTCCGTCGGCAAAGAACCGAACCGCTCCCTTGTGATCACAACCAAAAAGAACAAAGTCGCAAAAAGATAATCCAACCAAAACGGCTGACCCTTCAATAAGGGCCAGCCGTTTTTTTTGGCATTAATGAGTGCTTACCTGTAGATTGAAGTGCAAGGTGTGAGACTCCAGCGGGGGAGTAACGGTAGATTGAGACCCCGCAACGAAGTGAGGAGGCTCAAGCACCGTCCCGCGGAAAGCGAACACCTGGAACGAAAATCGAAAGGAGTCAATGAAACCTCAAAGGTTTTTTCTGTTCAAGTTTTAATCGACAGATAAAAGGCAATGCTGATGAAACAACTGTGCGAGATTTGTTTATTGTTATTCACATGTGGATAAGTTAAAATGATTGATGACAAACGAACCATTCGGGAAATTTTTGTGGATAACTATCGAACAGGAATACTTTAAAAGACACAAAAATTATGCTAACCTTAGTAAGTTAAAGGACGAACTATTTTACCTTGATATAGAAGAAACAAAAAGAAAAAAGAAATGAGGTGAATGATATGTATGAGTTTGACACGATAGCAGCTATTTCGACTCCAATGGGAGAAGGAGCGATTGCCATTGTCCGCCTGAGCGGAGAGGAAGCGTTCCGGATCATTGATGAAATCTTTGTCACCCCATCCTCCAAGAAAATGAAAGACGTTGCCTCTCATACCATTCACTACGGACATATCGTAGATCCAAAAACGGATAAAATAATAGAAGAAGTAATGGTTTCGGTTATGCGAGGACCTAAAACTTTTACAAGAGAAGATGTGGTAGAAATAAACTGCCACGGCGGACTTGTTTCCGTCAATAAATTACTGCAGCTTGTATTGAGCAGGGGAGCAAGACTTGCCGAACCTGGAGAATTCACGAAGCGGGCGTTCTTGAACGGACGTATTGATCTTTCACAGGCAGAAGCGGTGATGGATTTGATCCGTGCCAAAACAGACCGTGCGATGAATGTGGCGTTAGGTCAAATGGAAGGTCGATTATCCAAACTGATTCAGAAACTTCGCCAAGAAATTTTAGAAACACTGGCGCATGTCGAAGTAAATATCGACTACCCGGAATATGATGATGTCGAAGAAATGACACATCAGTTATTGCTTGAGAAGTCCACTTATGTAAAAGAAGAACTGGAAAAACTGTTACAAACTTCCCAACAGGGTAAGATACTAAGAGAAGGTCTTTCTACCGTAATTATCGGGCGGCCAAATGTCGGGAAATCATCTCTGCTTAACAGTCTTGTCCATGAAAATAAGGCAATTGTCACCGATATTCCAGGGACAACACGTGATGTCATTGAGGAATATGTAAGTGTCCGAGGTGTGCCATTACGTCTGGTGGATACTGCAGGTATACGAGAAACTGAAGATATTGTAGAGCGTATTGGTGTCGAGAGATCTAGAGAAGTGTTGAAAAAAGCAGATCTGATTTTGCTTGTTTTAAACAATAACGATGACCTCACAATGGAGGACAAGCAGTTGTTTGAAGCGGTAAAAGGCATGGATGTCATTGTTATAGTCAATAAAACGGATTTGCCGACGAAAATTGATATAGGGCAAGTGAAAGAGCTTGCCAACCATCACACTGTCATTTCCACCTCTTTAAAAGAGGAACAAGGAATTGACGAATTAGAAGAGGCCATTTCTTCAATGTTCTTCCAAGGGGACCTAGAGGCAGGCGATATGACATATGTCTCAAACTCCCGTCATATCGGTTTGATCACTCAAGCCCAACAAGCACTTGAAGATGCGATAGTAGGAATGGAAAGCGGCGTGCCAATAGATATAGTACAAATAGATTTAACCAGAACGTGGGAAATACTTGGTGAAATTATCGGCGATGCGGTACATGAAAGCCTAATTGATCAGCTATTCTCACAATTTTGCTTAGGTAAATAGAATAGGAGGGAACAAACATGGAATATCATGCAGGTTCCTATGATGTAATTGTAATTGGTGCAGGTCATGCAGGGGTAGAAGCAGGACTGGCAGCAGCTCGTCAGGGAGCGAAAACGTTAATGGTGACCATTAACCTGGATATGGTCGCATTTATGCCATGTAATCCATCTGTCGGCGGTCCTGCCAAAGGAATTGTCGTGCGTGAAATTGATGCGCTTGGTGGAGAAATGGGAAGAAATATTGATAAAACGCATATTCAAATGCGTATGTTGAATACGGGGAAAGGTCCGGCGGTACGCGCGTTGCGTGCGCAGGCCGATAAATTCCTTTATCAGCATGAAATGAAGAAAACCATTGAAAACGAAGAAAATATCACATTGCTTCAAGGAATGGTCGAAAAGTTAATCGTCGAGGACGGCGTTTGTAAGGGTGTTATCACACAAACAGGTGCCATTTATGAATCCAAGACGGTCGTGATCACGACAGGGACATTCCTTCGTGGAAAAATTATACTAGGAGAACTTCAGTATTTAAGCGGTCCTAATAACCAACAGCCTTCTATCACGCTTTCCGAGCATTTAGAGGAGCTAGGGTTTGACTTGGTACGTTTTAAAACTGGAACACCTCCACGTGTTAATAGTGCATCCATCGACTATAGCAAAACGGAAATACAACCAGGCGATGATGTGCCGCGCGCGTTTTCCTATGAAACAACTGAATACATTACAGATCAGCTACCTTGCTGGTTAACTTATACTAGTGCCGAAACACACCAACTTATTGATGACAACCTTCACCGTTCCCCAATGTACTCTGGAATGATCAAGGGGACCGGGCCTAGGTATTGCCCGTCTATTGAGGATAAAGTGGTGCGGTTCAACGACAAGCCTAGACACCAAATTTTCTTAGAGCCAGAAGGAAGAAATACGCAAGAAGTATATGTTCAGGGACTTTCCACAAGTCTTCCGGAAGATGTGCAGCGTAAGATCCTTTCTACTATACCAGGCCTTGAAAATGTCCGCATGATGCGAGCGGGGTATGCCATTGAATATGATGCCATCGTCCCGACGCAATTATGGCCGACACTTGAAACCAAAAGAATTCAAAACCTTTATACAGCAGGACAAATTAACGGGACCTCGGGGTATGAGGAAGCGGCCGGGCAAGGAATCATGGCAGGTATCAATGCCGGAAGACGTGCCCTTGGTGAGGAAGATCTTATCTTAAGCCGCTCTGATGCATATATCGGGGTATTGATTGATGACCTGGTAACGAAAGGAACAAATGAACCATACAGATTGCTTACTTCCCGTGCGGAATATCGCTTGCTCTTGCGTCATGACAATGCAGACTTGCGTTTAACGGAAATAGGGCATAAAATCGGGCTTATTTCCCCGGAACGATTTGCAAAGTTTGAAGAGAAGAAACAAGAAATCGAAGCAGAAAAAGAACGCCTGCAATCTATCATTATTAAACCGAATGTACAGGTTCAGACCATCATTAGAGAAGCTGGCGGAAGCGAGCTGAAAGATGGCATCAGGGCAGCGGACCTTCTGAAGCGTCCTGAAATGACCTATAATCATATTCATCAGATGGTGCCTGCTGACAAGGAGATTTCTCCTGATGTAGCAGAACAGGTGGAAATTCAGGTAAAATATGAAGGGTATATTCAAAAGTCCCTTCAACAAGTGGATCGCTTGAAGAAAATGGAGAATAAGAAAATACCAGAAAACATCGATTACGATGACATTCACGGACTTGCGAACGAAGCAAGACAGAAGTTAAAAGAAGTACGTCCTTTATCCGTTGCCCAGGCTTCCAGAATATCAGGGGTAAACCCAGCGGACGTATCCATTTTGCTTGTCTATTTGGAACAAGGTCGTATCGCCAAAGTATCCAACGAGTAAATCCAACGATAGAAAGGATACGAACACATGAACAAAGAACAATTTATTTCTCTGTTGGAGGAGAAAGGGATTTCCCTTTCTTCTCAACAGCTTTCTCAATTTGATACATATTACAAGCTGCTGGTGGAATGGAATGAAAAGATGAATCTTACTGCCATCACGGATGAGGAAGAGGTTTATCTTAAACATTTCTATGATTCCATTACCGCATCGTTCTATGTGGATCTGAATCAAGAATTATCTCTATGTGATGTAGGAGCGGGTGCCGGTTTTCCAAGCATTCCTCTGAAAATATGTTTTCCAAACTTAAAGGTCACGATTGTGGACTCTTTGAATAAGCGAATTACATTTTTACAAAATCTTGCGAATGAGCTAGGTTTAAAAAATGTCCATTTCGTTCATGACAGAGCGGAAACCTTCGGGAAAAATGCGGACTATCGTGAGAAATTTGACCTTGTCACCGCAAGAGCAGTTGCCCGTTTATCTGTATTAAGCGAACTGTGCCTGCCACTTGTTAAAGAAGGCGGTATGTTTGTGCCGATGAAAGCTGCGGCTGCAAGCGACGAGCTGGAAAAAGGGAAAAAAGCCCTGCAAATATTAGGTGGGAAGTTAGAAAAGGTGCATTCTTTTTCCTTGCCATTAGAGGAAAGCGAAAGAAATATCCTGATCATCAATAAGATTAAATCTACACCGAAGAAGTACCCTCGTAAACCAGGTACACCGAATAAACAACCGTTGGAATAAAATTTAAACTTGCTTAGAATACCTCGTTTCATGTGAAACATTTTGATCGGAAAAACAGGACTTATTAACGTGAAAAGCGAATTACGTTAATAGGGATTCTATCCATAAGGTGGTGGAACTATGAAGTCTCCGTTCTCTCGTTTTTTTGGAATCGGCGAAAAAGAAGAACAGGAAATAGTAGAAAAGACTGATCATGAAAAAATTATGCAGGTAGCTGTAAAGGACATTGTTCCGAATAGATACCAACCACGTACTGTTTTTGTAGATGAAAGAATTGAAGAGTTATCTCTGACTATCCGGACGCATGGAATTATCCAGCCTATCGTCGTCCGTCAATTTGATGAGGACAAATATGAGATTATTGCTGGAGAACGCCGTTGGAGAGCGGTTCAGAAGCTGGGTTGGGAAACCATTCCTGCCATTGTAAAAGAATTTAACGATGCAGAAACAGCCTCTGTTGCCCTTATTGAGAATCTTCAACGTGAAGAGTTATCGGCAATTGAAGAAGCAATCGCATATTCCAAGCTGTTGGAATTGCATAGTTTGACACAAGAAGCTCTGGCTCAGCGCTTAGGAAAAGGGCAATCCACTGTGGCAAACAAACTTCGTCTTTTAAAGCTGCCTTCTGATATTCAAGATGCCCTTCTACAGAAAAAAATTACAGAGCGTCATGCACGTGCCCTAATTCCGTTAAAGCTACCGGAAAAACAGGTGGCTGTTCTTGCTGAAATTCTTGAAAAGCAATTGAATGTCAAGCAAACAGAGGAGCGTGTAGTAAAAATGCTTGAAGCTGCCAATCCAAAACCAAAAGGCTAAGCGAAAAGCCTTCAGTAAAGATATGCGTATTGCGATGAATACGATCCGTCAATCACTTACAATGGTAAACGACAGCGGCATCAAGCTCGACTCACAAGAAGAAGAAACCGAAGAATATTACCAATTCACGATCCGCATACCGAAAAAATAATACCACTATAGGGATGGCCCTCGCCGTTATTTATCACAAACCTAGCAATCTAGTAATTTTACTAGTAGCTACGCCTAGATAAGTAATAAGCGAAGCCATCTTTTTTTATAAAGATAAGGTAATAAAAAAATTGTTGATTTCCGTTTCAAGCGCTTCGCTTTGCCTGCGGGCGGTCCGTAAGCCTCCTCACTCCGTTGCGGGGTCTTACCTGTCCCTTCCTCCCGCGGGCGTCTGCGCGCCTTACACTTCAATCAACAAGATGACCTCATTAACTAAATGGTTGTAAAAGTCATCAAACTAAATTAACTGAAAAAGCACTAACATTTTGCTTTCGTTATTCTCTAGCTGTGGATTGGAGCAAATGGCGAAGACTCCTCGAAAATGCTACGCATTTTCTTCGTGCGAAGTATCGCTTTCGAAGCCTTCCTTGTCCTGCGGGGGAGTAGCGGCAAAGTTGAGACCCCGCAGCGGATGCGAGGAGGCTCAAGGTCGCCCCGCGGAAAGCGCAGCCATTTGCGGAAAGTAACAGCGGTGGTTAACCTCATATTTTTTTAGCAATGATGGATTATTTCCCGAGAAACATTCTTCGACAATTTCCCTGTCACCCCCTTCCCAATAATTATTCTCAAAAACAAGTTAAATTTCAGTCAATTCATGATAAAATAAATGAGAAACTTAAATAACATTAAATCGAATCTTCAACAATAGAGAAGTTTCTAGCTGTTGATTGGAGCACAGGGCGAAGACTCCTGAGGGAGATCGCGGTAGCTTGAGACCCCGCAACGAAGTGAGGAGGCTCAAGCACCGCCCCTAGGAAAGCGGAGCCCAGTGCGGAAATCAACAGCGTCGTAACCCGAACCAACGAATAAAAAGTATGTTCTTTTCTGAAGGCAGGTGACGGCATGGGCAGAATTATTGCTATTGCTAACCAAAAAGGTGGAGTTGGAAAAACGACTACATCCGTTAACTTAGGTGCTTGTTTAGCCTACATTGGTAAAAGAGTGCTTTTAGTAGATGTGGACCCACAAGGAAACGCCACAAGTGGAGTGGGAATCGAAAAAGCAGAAGTCCATCAGTGTATTTATGATATTTTAGTAGAAGATGTGGAAGCAAAAAAGGCGATCCTCCCAACAAAGGTAGAGAACCTTTCCATCATCCCAGCAACCATACAACTCGCAGGTGCAGAAATTGAACTAGTTCCTACTATTTCAAGAGAAGTGCGTTTGAAAAGAGCATTAGATGATGTGAAGCATCTTTTCGACTACATAATCATCGATTGTCCCCCATCTTTGGGCTTATTGACTATCAACGCTTTAACAGCTTCTGATGCAGTTGTGATACCGGTACAATGCGAATATTATGCACTTGAAGGATTAAGTCAGCTATTAAATACGGTAAGACTCGTACAAAAACATTTAAATAAAGAACTTATGATTGATGGTGTCTTGCTTACGATGCTAGATGCCAGAACAAATTTGGGTATTCAAGTAATTGAAGAAGTGAAAAAGTATTTCCAAGATAAAGTGTATCGAACCATTATTCCTCGTAATGTTCGTTTAAGTGAAGCGCCAAGCCATGGAGAACCCATCATTATTTATGATCCGAAGTCACGTGGAGCGGAAGTTTACTTAGAATTAGCAAAGGAAGTGGTGACACATGGGTAAAGGATTAGGTAAAGGTATAAATGCGCTGTTTCCTTCTATTGAAGCTTCCAAGGAAGAAGCTGTTCAAGAAATCAGTATCAAGGAAGTGCGACCAAACCCCTACCAGCCTCGTAAATACTTTGAGCCAGAAGCAATACAAGAATTGAAAGAATCCATTTTACAACATGGAATCCTTCAACCGATTATTGTTCGCAAAAGTATTAAAGGATACGAAATTGTCGTCGGGGAACGCCGTTTTCGGGCTGCAAAAGAGGCGAAACTGTCTAAAGTTCCTGTCGTAATCCGCTCATTGACGGAACAGCAAATGATGGAACTTGCTCTTTTGGAGAATTTACAGCGTGAGGATCTTACACCGATTGAAGAAGCCGCCGCCTATCAATCCTTAATGGTGAAACTGGAACTGACACAGGAACAGTTAGCAAGCAGGCTTGGGAAAAGCAGGCCACATATTGCGAATCATATTCGTCTATTATCCCTTCCAAAAACTGTACAAGAGCTGATGAATGATGGAAAACTTTCCATGGGACACGGCCGTGCATTATTAGGGCTTAAAAGGAAAGAGAAATTAAAAGCGGTCATTGACAAAGTGTTGCAAGAACATTTAAATGTGCGTCAGTTAGAACAGTTGATTCAGCAGTTGAACGAAAGTGTTCCACGTGAAACGAAAAAGGACCCTGAGGAAAAGGACATTTTCCTTAAGGACCACGAATCCGTATTAAGGGAGCGTTTTGGTACTTCTGTTTTTATCAAGCGTACGAAAAACAAGGGTAAAATAGAGATAGAATTCTTCTCTGATGATGACCTGAACAGATTATTAGAATTATTAGCTCAAACAGAAGAATAAAAAGCAGATCACTTCATGGTGGTTTGCTTTTTTGGATAGGCGTTACTTTAATAGAAATGGGGCTTTAGAGTGGTTTTATTAGGAACCATTGTGAATGGTATATGTATTGTGCTTGGTACATTTATAGGAAAAATCTTCACACGTATTCCAGAAAACACGAAAGAAACGGTGATGAAAATCATCGGCCTTGCTGTATTTTTACTTGGGGCACAGATGGGTTTTAAAAGTAATGAATTTCTGATTGTCATCATCAGTCTGGTAGTAGGTGCGGTGCTAGGTGAGTGGATCAATCTTGACCGCAAGCTGAACAATGTAGGCAATTGGCTGGAAAGTAAGATGGGGTCAAAACAGCAGGGCTCCGTATCAAAGGGATTTGTAACGGCAACGCTCATCTTTGTTATCGGAGCAATGTCGGTTGTCGGTTCTTTGGATAGTGGCCTTAGGGGCGATCATCAGGTCCTGTACACAAAATCTATCATTGATGGCTTCACAAGTATTGTTCTGACCACGACTTTAGGGATCGGGGTTTTGTTTTCTGCCATCCCTGTCATGATATATCAAGGAAGTATCGCTTTATTTGCTACTCAAATTGACCGGTTTGTCCCATCAGATTTACTGGAGTTGCTCATTTTTGAGATCACCGCTACCGGAGGGGTCATGATTATGGCAATTGGAATGAATATCATAGGTGTAACCGCCATTCGAGTGGCCAATTTGCTTCCGGGAATATTAGTAGCAGCCGCTCTTGTACTTGTTCAATACTTTTTTATTATGTGAATTTATCTTCCCTTGAAAGGTCGACTCTCTATGGTCGGCCTTTTTTCTATTCTTGCGTTTGAATGAATGGTGGTTCAGTGTCCCTGGCAGCGGATGCAAGGAAATTCTTCCGTTCAATGGCTCGATCCAATTCTTGAATGGATTGTGCTACCACGGTGGCCATTTTCATGACAAGACTTAGTCTCGTATTCTGTAAAACGAAGAACTCCATAAAACCACTAACATTGACAATTCCTGTAATATGCATATCCCCTACTGGCGGCAAATCCTTCTTCACTCCAGCTCCAGGCATCACAGGTCCTTCGCCTATAGTAATTTGACCTACACTTTTCAATCTTCCAAGACAGGCATCAATTCCAATAATAAAAGGAGTAAGGTGCTTTGCCTGGATATATGCGAGCTTCTCTTCTAGATTAACAGCATGTATAGGATCATCTAATGTGCCATATACATGAACATGATCAAGCTTTATATCGTGAAGCTTTGTGCCGACTAGTGGTCCCAGGGAATCTCCAGTTGACCGGTCAGTGCCGATGCATACAATCACGATGGGGCGGTACACCAGGCTTGTAGGAAGGTTGGATTGTAAAGTAAGTGCAAGTTCCTTGTATGCATTTACTTCATCATGAGCAATACGAATATTGCCTCCCTTCTTCTCAAAAAAATTAGATTTAAGATTCATAGGTTCCACTCCTTCTTAATAGTAGTAACAGTATACGACTATTGATGGGAAACTATACGTCCACTTTTTTATTTTTGGATATTTTAGGGGGTTGCATGTATGTGGAAAAGCGGGTTTCGCTGGATGTTTTTAATATTGGGAACAGTGATTGGCGCAGGGTATGCATCCGGACGGGAACTATGGCAGTTTTTCGGTTCGGAAAGCGGACTAGCCATTCTATTATTCACCTTGTTCTTTATCATTTCGTGTTATGTGATCCTGCAAATCAGCAGCAAAGAGCAGTCTGAACATTTCTCCCCCGTCCTAAGAAAACTTGTCGGAGTGAGGGCATCGTACCTATACAATATAGTAATGGTCGTTTACTTATTTACCACGACAGTCGTGATGCTAGCAGGTGGCGGGGCGGCGTTACAGGTCTTTTCCATCCCTTATTGGGGCGGAATTGCAATCATATGCGTCTTATTGATTTTGTTGTTCGTTTACGACGTCAAAGGAATGGTAACGGTAAACGTCGTGATTATCCCAATCATTGTGTTGACCTTAGCCTATGTGCTGATAGATGCAGTGCTCAACAGCCCGGATGCCGTTCCCACCTCCGTGCTTGAACAAAGCAACTGGCCAGCTGGATTTACTTTTACAGCATTGAATATCCTTCCACTTGTAGCCGTTTTATCTGCAATAGGAAAAGAAGTAAAAGGCAAAGGGGAAATTTTCATTGCAAGTGTAGGGAGCGGGGTTATTTTGGGAGTCATCTCGCTTTTTTATAACCAAACGCTTATTTTGGTACAGAGTAAGCTAGGCCTTTTCGAAATCCCACTCTTTGCCATCATTCAGAGTTACCCGTTTTATATGCTATTCTTCATGACCATCCTGCTTTGGGTGGCAATTTATACCACGGCGGCCTCCGGTTTGCTCGGGTTAGTGACGAGATTTCGAAATGTCATTCCAATACCGCTTTGGCTCATGTGCTTATTATTCATTTTATTAATGGTTCCCTTCACCGCAGTGGGCTTTTCCGTCCTCGTAGCAATACTTTACCCGCTATTTGGCTTAATCAATCTCTATCTGCTCGTTTGTATTCTGCTTTATCCAATTAAAAACCGAGAAAACTAGTAAGAAGATGCTTCTTTTGTTTTAGTAAAATAGCAAATTGTGGGGAATCTAGGAGTAAATAAATGAAGATACCGAGGTAAAATGAATATGGAATGGACAAACCGAGTGCTAATACAAATGAAAGATTCCTTACTGAATGAGGATCTTTGGGTTTCTATCGGAGAAGGATTACTGAAAATTATTCTGATCATCCTTGTAGCAGGCATGATAATAAAAATAGGAAAAAACCTCGTTCATAACTTTGTGAAACTAAGAGAAAAAGGGCCTATCCGTATATCGGAACGAAGAGAAAACACCCTTTTGAAACTGCTGCAGAATGTGTTAACGTACGTAGTCTATTTTGTTGCCTTCATTATGATTTTAGAAATAGTCCATATTGATGTCAGGGCACTTTTGGCCGGGGCGGGAATTGTTGGCCTTGCTGTCGGATTTGGGGCTCAAAACTTGGTAAGAGATATCATTACAGGCTTTTTTATTATATTCGAAGACCAATTTTCTGTTGGGGATTATATCAGAACCGGCACATTTGAGGGGTATGTGGAAGAGATAGGCCTTCGGACTACGAAAATAAAAAGTTGGACAGGGGAATTGCATATATTGCCCAATGGCAGTATTGTAGAACTAACGAATTTCTCCATTCATAATAGCGTTGCCGTAGTGGATGTAAGCATCGCATATGAAGGAAAAATAGAAGAAGCGGAGCGAGTAATTCAAGAATTGCTTGCAGAAATGCCGGCAAGGTATGTGGAAATGACAGAACCACCAGAACTGCTCGGCATTCAAACGTTGGGCAACTCCGAGGTTGTACTCAGAATCACATGTGAAACAGTGCCGATGAAGCATTGGTATATCGGGCGTTCGATCAGAAAGGAAGTCAAAAATCGTCTGGATGAAGCGGGCATTGAAATTCCTTTTCCACGACTGGTGCTCTATAACCGGGAACCAAAGCAAGACGGGCATGCTTCCAATTGAGATAGAAAAGTAGGGAGTGTAGAAATATGACAGATAAAGAATTCGGTTTACATGATGTAGTAGAAATGAAAAAAGAACACCCATGCGGGACAAACAGATGGAAAGTAGTACGAATGGGAATGGACATCCGCATCAAATGCGAAGGCTGCGACCACACCGTCCTCATGCCACGAAAAGAATTTACAAGGAAGATAAAGAAGATATTGGTAAGAAGTGAAGAATAATAGCTCATTTAAGCCAGTATATAGCTGTTGATTGGAGCAAAAGGCGTAGACTCCTGCGGGAGAGTAGCGACATTGTTGAGACCCCGCAACGAAGTGAGGAGGCTCAAGGTCGCCCCGCGGAAAGCGAAGCCTTTTGAGGAAATCAACAGCGGCAACTGGAATTCAAATAAACTTGTCTTTTCCTCCCATTCTATCTATAATTGTGGGAGGTTTAAATATGTGTTAACGGAAGTTAGGAGTGGATAAAAATGGCTTTAACAGCAGGTATCGTTGGTCTTCCAAACGTAGGGAAATCAACGCTTTTTAATGCAATCACACAAGCGGGGGCGGAATCTGCCAACTACCCGTTCTGTACCATAGATCCGAACGTAGGTATCGTAGATGTTCCAGATGAGCGTCTGCAAAAATTAACAGAACTTGTAAATCCGAAGAAAACAGTACCAACACACTTCGAATTTACCGATATTGCCGGGATTGTAAAAGGTGCCAGCAAAGGGGAAGGCCTTGGAAACAAGTTCTTATCTCACATCCGTCAAGTAGACGCAATTTGTCACGTGGTTCGTTGCTTTGCTGATGACAACATCACCCACGTATCCGGTGGAGTGAACCCGATTAATGACATCGAAACCATCAACCTTGAGCTTATTTTAGCTGACTTGGAATCTGTCGATAAGCGTCTTGAGCGTGTAGCGAAATTGGCGAAGCAAAAAGATAAAGAAGCAGTATATGAGCATGAAGTGCTTGTCCTTGTTAAAGAAGCGCTTGAAAACGAGCTTCCCGCACGTACAGTGGAAGTAACGGACGAGCAAGTGAAATACTTAAAAGGCATGCACCTATTAACAAGCAAGCCAGTCCTTTATGTAGCTAATGTTGGCGAAGACGACGTAGCCGACACTTCTGATAACGAATATGTTCAACAGGTTCGTGAATTTGCTGAAAAAGATAATGCAGAAGTTATCACAGTTTGTGCGAAAATCGAGTCTGAAATAGTAGAATTAGATGCAGACGAAAAAGCGATGTTCCTTGAGGAGCTTGGCATTAAAGAATCTGGTCTAGATCAACTGATCCGTGCTGCTTACAACTTGCTTGGTCTTGCTACTTACTTTACAGCAGGAGTTCAGGAAGTTCGTGCATGGACATTCCGTTCAGGCATGAAAGCTCCACAATGTGCGGGAGTCATCCATACTGACTTTGAACGCGGGTTTATCCGTGCAGAAACGGTATCCTATGAAGATTTACTTGCAGCAGGCTCTCACACAGCTGCCAAAGAAGCAGGAAAAGTCCGCCTAGAAGGAAAAGAATACATCGTAAAAGACGGAGACGTCATCCACTTCCGCTTTAACGTATAATATTTATTAAAAGAGAGGGGGGAGTTCCTCTCTTTTTTATTTTATGAATAATGCAGTAACCAAGTTGATCGTAGTGGAAGGCGCGCAGACTTCTGCGGGAGGAAGGGACAGGGAAGACCCCGCAACGAAGATCAACTGTATAACGAAACAACTAGGACATGTTGCAAAAAATCCACCCCTCTGGTATAATCTTAATTTGTGAGTAATGATTATTTATAATTGATTGCTCCTTGCCCACTAAGGGCCGCTTAGACCAAAAGGAGGTGACTGTGATGAACAAGTACGAAATCATGTATATCATCCGTCCAAACATTGAGGAAGACGCTAAAAAAGCTCTTACAGAACGTTTCAATACGATCCTAACTGACAACGGTGCAGATCTTACTGAATCCAAAGAGTGGGGAAAACGCCGCTTAGCATACGAAATCAATGATTTCCGTGACGGCTACTATATGCTAGTAAACGTAGCTGCTGAGCCAGCTGCAGTTCAAGAGTTTGATCGTCTTGCTAAAATCAGCGAAGACATCATCCGTCATATTGTTGTTAAAAAAGAAGTTAAATAATAGTTGTCCTCTTTATGGACGTCGTCTCAAGGAGGAGTGGTTCTGATGTTAAATCGCGTAGTATTGGTAGGTCGCTTAACGAAAGACCCTGAATTGCGCTATACCCCAAGTGGAGTGGCGGTTGCTACATTTACATTGGCAGTCAATCGTACGTTCCAGAATCAGCAAGGCGAACGCGAAGCTGACTTCATCAACTGTGTTGTCTGGAGAAAACAAGCTGAAAACGCAGCAAACTTTCTGAAAAAAGGAAGCTTGGCTGGAGTGGATGGCAGGTTGCAGACACGTAATTATGAAGGCCAAGATGGAAAACGTGTGTACGTAACGGAAGTAGTGGCAGAAGGTGTTCAATTCTTAGAACCTAAGGGATCCGGCGGTTCAGGAAATGGAAATGCATCTCGTCCTAATCCAAATCAAAATCAAGGCTATGGTTCATCACCTAACTTTGGGTATGATCAGAACCAACAGCGTAGCAATAACAACAACCAAGGTTATACTCGTGTTGATGACGACCCATTTAAGAACGATGGCCAACCAATTGATATATCCGATGACGATTTGCCGTTCTAATTCTAGAAGGAATCGTTTTATAAAAATGGCTGCATAAGCCGAAAAATCTAAAAAAAAGAGGTGAATAAAATGGCAGGAGGACGCAGAGGTGGACGTAACAAACGTCGTAAGGTTTGTTATTTCACAGCTAACGGTATTACTCATATCGATTACAAAGATACTGATGTACTAAAAAAGTTCGTTTCTGAGCGTGGTAAAATTTTACCTCGTCGTGTAACAGGAACTAGCGCTAAATACCAACGTAAATTAACGATCGCGATCAAACGCGCTCGTCAAATGGCATTACTACCATACGTTTCTGGTGAGTAATACAGCCGAATAAATAAAAAGGAAGGCAGTGAGAGAATATCTTGCTGCCTTCCTTTTTGCTACTAAGATAATAAGCGTAGTTATAAATTCTACCCTGTTGTCCGGAGTGCAAGGTGTGAGACTCCTGAGGGGGAGTAACGGTTGATTGAGACCCCGCAGGCAAAGCCGAGGAGGCTCAAACACCGTCCCGCGGAAAGTGAACACCTGGAACGGAGGACAACAGGGAGTTTATGCTATCATCTACATAACATTTGATTGTAATAGAATCTTAAGGATAAACTATACATATTGTGTAACTAAGCGTTCTTGGAGGTTTATACTTATGAAAGAAACAAAACATATAACAGAAGGAGCAGCACTGCTCGGTATCTATGTCCTGCTCCTTCTCATGACACTCTTCATTCCTTTTATAGGGCTCATCACCTTCGCCCTCGTTGTCCCGTTTGTCGTCTATACAGCAAGAAACGGGTGGAAATCAGGGATATGGCTCATAGTAGTTGCCGGAGTGCTTAGTGTACTGATTGGGTCACCGGTTGCTCTTGCCCTGAGCATACCAGCTAGTACTGGCGGTGTCGTCATGGGACATCTTATCCAAAAGAAAGCTAGCCGTTATGCCATTTTGGGCGCTGCTACAGGGGTATTCCTGCTCAATTATATCCTTGCGTATGTGGTGGCAATCGTCCTTTTTAATATTGATTTTATTAGAAGTCATGCAAGAGATGATAAGGGAGTCTATACAGGCATCAGAAGCAATAGCTACCTCGCTCGGTCAAGAAAATGCAAAAGAAGCGGTGGCGGTATTAGAGGAGTCCCTAGGTTATACAAGTTATCTACTACCTACCATGTTGGTATTAACCTCTTTTGTACATGCCTATTTCTCGCAACTCATCACCTTTTTTATTTATTAAAAGGTTAAAAGTGAAGGTTAGTCCTTTCCCTCCATTCAGGGAATTGATGCTTCCAAAAAGTCTGTTGTGGTATTACTTAATTGTCTTAATTTTATCGATTATGGCACCAGAAGAAGGGGACAACTTTATTTATGGTAGTCCTAAACCTTTCCTTCATTTTTAATGCTATTAATGACGGTGCAAGGGTTCTCATTTATTTTCTACTTCTGTTATATAAAAAAGATCTCCAAAGCCATTCCGATTACACTGGTCATTTTATCCTTCCTAATCACTCCTTTGGTCTATATAATAAGAATGATAGGAATAATAGATATCGGTTTTCAACTTAGAGATAGGATACAGGGAAAGAATCAAGGAAAATAAATGAGCTAAACTATTAATTAGGAGCTGAACATACATGCCTAATTATTTCGAAAAACTGAATCTGCGTTATCCCGTCTATTTATTGTTTGTCATCGCACTGATTCAACTTGGGATAATTGTGTTTTTCCAATGGCAAATAGGGATTGTCAGCTTTCTGCTCCTAGGCTTGGTTGTATATCTTTACATCAAAGTGGAACAAAAGGCTAAAAAAGAAATGGAAACGTACATTTCCACCCTTTCCTACCGGTTAAAAAAGGTTGGGGAAGAAGCGTTAATGGAAATGCCTATTGGTATTATGCTTTATAACGACGATTATCAAATCGAATGGACGAATCCGTTTCTCGCTTCCTGTTTTCATGAAGAAACGCTTGTTGGCAGGTCGTTATATGATGTTGGAGAAAATTTGATTCCTCTTTTAAAGCAGGATATCGAAACGGAAACGATTCCTTTGCATGATAGGAAATATAAAGTGGTCATCAAGAAAGCAGAACGTCTTATCTACTTTTTTGACATTACCGAACAGACGCATATTGAAAAGTTATATGAAGACGAGCGAACGGTTCTTGGTATCATTTTCTTAGATAATTATGATGAAGTGACACAGGGAATGGATGATCAAACGAAAAGCGCGATCAACAGCCAAGTGACCTCCATTATTAATAAATGGTCTATGGAGAACGGCGTATTCTTGAAAAGAACGTCAATGGAACGTTTTATTGTCGTATTAAATGAACATATCCTTGTGCAATTGGAGAAGAACAAGTTTTCCATATTAGATGAGGTTCGTGAACAAACATCCAAACAAAACATGCCTCTTACATTAAGTGTTGGCATTGGTACAGGAGTCCCCTCTCTTCCTGAGCTAGGACACCTTGCCCAATCAAGTCTAGACCTTGCCTTGGGCCGCGGTGGCGACCAGGTTGCCATCAAGCAGACCAATGGGAAGGTACGCTTCTATGGAGGCAAAACAAATCCGATGGAGAAACGGACACGTGTACGTGCACGCGTTATCTCCCATGCATTGAAGGAACTGATCCACGAAAGTGACAAAGTGATTATCATGGGTCATCGCTACCCGGACATGGACGCGCTTGGAGCGGCCATCGGGATTGCCAAAGTAGCAGAGCTCAATCATAAAAATGCGTATATCGTTTTAAACAATCAGGAAATTGATGCCGGCATTCACCGTCTGTTGGAGGAATTGAAAGGTCATAGTGAGCTTTGGGAAAAGTTCATCTCACCGGAAGATGCCTTTGAGATAGCGACAGGCGATACGTTGCTGGTAGTGGTCGATACCCATAAGCCTTCCCTCGTGATTGAGGAAAAGCTGCTAAGTAAAATCGATAATGTGGTGGTGATTGATCACCACAGACGTGGAGAGGATTTTATAGAGGATCCGTTGCTTGTGTATATGGAGCCATATGCTTCCTCCACTGCGGAGCTTGTTACAGAGCTCTTGCAATACCAGCCCAAGCGCATCAAAATCACAATGCTTGAAGCGACCGCCCTGTTAGCTGGTATAATAGTAGATACGAAAAGCTTCACGGTCCGTACCGGTTCCCGTACATTTGATGCAGCATCCTATTTGCGCTCGCAAGGGGCAGACACCATTCTTGTGCAAAAGCTATTAAAAGAAAATCTTGACCGCTTTGTGAAACGCGCCAAGTTGATAGAAAGTGCGTATCTGTTCCAAGAAGGCATTGTTATTGCCAAAGGTATACCTGAAGAGTCCTTTGATCAGGTGATGATTGCCCAGGCTGCAGACACGCTGCTTGCGATGAGCGACATCAATACTTCTTTTGTCATCGCGCACAGAAACGGTGAGCAGGTAAGCATCAGTGCAAGATCGCTCGGGGATGTCAACGTACAGGTTGTCATGGAGAACCTTGGCGGCGGCGGGCATCTGACAAATGCAGCCACACAGATGAATACGACCATTGATGAAGCAGAAGAACAATTGAAACAAGCAATAACAGAGTACTTAGAAGGAGGTTCCAAAGAATGAGGGTAATATTTTTAAAAGATGTTAAAGGTAAAGGCAAAAAAGGCGAAGTGAAAAACGTGGCAGATGGTTATGCCCATAATTTTCTACTAAAACAAGGGTTGGCGATGGAGGCTTCAAATGGTAACCTTAAATCATTGGAAGCTCAAAAGAACAAAGAGGCCAAAGAAGCGGAACAAGAGGTTGAAAACGCAAAGAAATTAAAAGAGACGTTGGAAAAGCTTACGCTTGAATTCCAAACTAAAGCAGGTGAAGGCGGCCGTTTATTCGGTAGCATCACCACAAAGCAAATTGCAGAAGAGCTTCAAAAGAAGCATAAAATAAAGATCGATAAGCGCAAAATGGAGCTAAATGATGCCATCCGCGCGTTAGGCTATACAAATGTACCTGTAAAGCTGCATACAGAGGTTACAGCAACCTTGAAGGTGCATGTAACAGAACAGAAGTAAGAAAAGTGCTCGGCAATTGCCGAGTTTTCTTTATGAGAGCTTAGAGAGGATTCGCTTTCTGGGAGGAGGAACAGGGATGAGTGATATTTTTGAAGATCGAATACCACCACAAAATATAGAAGCGGAACAGGCGGTCATCGGGGCTATTTTCCTAGAACCGTCCGCACTGACATTGGCATCTGAGCTTGTCATGCCAGATGACTTTTACCGCGCTGCCCATCAAAAGATATATGACTGCATGCTGAATCTTTCCGACCGGGGCGAACCGGTCGATCTGGTCACAGTCACATCCGAGCTTGCAAACTTGAAGCTTTTAGAAGAAGTTGGAGGGGTATCGTATCTGAGTGATATAGCAGGTTCGGTGCCAACTGCAGCCAATATTGAGTATTACGCAAAGATAGTAGAAGAAAAGTCTATTCTCCGCCGTCTGATTCGTACCGCAACTAACATCGCCCAAGAAGGCTACAGCAGGGAAGATGAAGTAGCGGGATTATTGAACGAAGCGGAAAAGCAGATCCTAGAAGTATCACAACGGAAAAACTCCGGTGTGTTCCAAAACATTAAGGATGTCTTGGTTAAAACGTATGATAATATCGAAACCCTTCATAATCGTAAAGGAGAAGTGACGGGGATTGAGACAGGCTTTACCGAATTGGACAAAATGACGGCAGGTTTTCAGCGAAACGATTTGATTATCATCGCTGCGCGTCCTTCTGTTGGTAAAACGGCATTTGCCTTGAATATCGCGCAAAACGTCGCAACGAAGGCTCGTGAGAATGTTGCGATCTTCAGTCTGGAGATGGGCGCTGAGCAGCTGGTTATGAGGATGCTTTGTGCAGAAGGAAACATCAACGCACAAAACCTCAGGACAGGCCAATTGACCGCTGAGGATTGGAGCAAGCTGACGATGGCAATGGGTAGCTTGTCCAATGCGGGTATCTACATTGATGATACGCCAGGTATCCGTGTCAGCGAGATTCGTTCCAAATGCCGGCGTCTAAGACAGGAGAGCGGCCTTGGAATGATTCTGATTGACTACCTGCAATTAATTCAAGGTAGTGGACGCGGCGGCGGTGAGAACCGTCAGCAGGAAGTTTCCGAGATTTCTCGTTCCTTAAAAGCGTTGGCAAGGGAATTAGAAGTTCCTGTTATTGCCTTGTCTCAGCTGTCCCGTGGAGTGGAGCAGCGTCAAGACAAGCGTCCGATGATGTCTGATATCCGTGAATCCGGAAGTATTGAGCAGGATGCCGATATTGTTGGTTTCTTATATCGTGATGACTATTACGACAAAGAAAGTGAGAACAAAAACATCATCGAGATCATCCTGGCCAAACAGCGTAACGGTCCTGTTGGTACAGTTTCCTTGGCTTTCGTAAAAGAATATAATAAATTTGTTAATTTGGAGCGGCGATTTGATGATGAATCCGTCCCTCCAGGGGCATAATAAAAGGCATCTACGTCATGTAGGTGCCTTTTTAAACTTTCTCGAGCATAATTTAAAGTAATCCGTCTTATTTACGAACAAATTCAATATTAAATTTATGTAACGTTCGTGTTTTGGTTGACTTTCTAGTTTACAGCTGATAAACTTACTTTTGTTGAAAAATGTATTTAAAAAGTTACATATTTAGTGGAGGTGTACGCTCTATGGCATCAGTAGTCGTAGTAGGAACACAATGGGGAGACGAAGGAAAAGGGAAAATTACCGATTTTCTTTCTGAGAATGCAGAGCTTATTGCACGTTACCAAGGCGGTAATAACGCAGGACACACAATTAAATTTAACGGTGAAACATATAAATTACACTTAATACCTTCTGGAATTTTTTATAACGACAAGACTTGTGTTATCGGTAACGGTATGGTTGTTGATCCTAAAGCATTAATAAAAGAATTAAAATATTTACATGACCGCGGAGTAAGTACTGATAACTTACGTATTTCTGATAGAGCACATGTTATTCTTCCGTACCACTTGAAGCTTGACGAAGTGGAAGAAGAGCGCAAAGGTGCAAACAAGATCGGTACAACGAAAAAAGGGATCGGACCAGCTTATATGGACAAAGCGGCACGCGTTGGGATCCGTATTGCTGACTTGCTTGACCGTGAACTTTTCGAAGCGAAGCTTGCCCACAACTTAGCGGAGAAAAATCGTTTGCTTGAAAAAATGTACGAAACAGAAGGATTCAAGTTAGAAGATATCCTGGATGAGTACTATGAGTACGGACAGCAATTTGCCAAGTACGTAACAGATACTTCCGTTGTATTAAACGATGCGCTTGATGATGGACGTCGCGTTCTTTTTGAAGGTGCACAAGGGGTTATGCTTGATATCGACCAAGGAACATACCCATTCGTAACTTCTTCCAACCCAGTAGCTGGTGGAGTTACGATCGGTTCTGGAGTAGGTCCTTCTAAAATAGACCACGTTGTAGGAGTTGCGAAAGCTTACACGACTCGTGTTGGTGACGGTCCTTTCCCAACAGAACTAGACAATGAAATTGGTTACCAAATCCGTGAAGTGGGAAGAGAGTATGGTACAACAACTGGACGCCCTCGCCGTGTAGGTTGGTTTGACAGTGTGGTTGTTCGTCACGCTCGTCGCGTAAGTGGAATGACAGACCTTTCTTTGAACTCCATCGACGTATTAACAGGTATTGAAACGTTGAAGATTTGTGTAGCTTACAAATACAAAGGCGAAGTGATGGAAGCATTCCCAGCAAGCTTAAAAGTACTTGCTGAGTGTGAGCCGGTATATGAAGAAATGCCAGGCTGGACAGAAGACATCACTGGCGTTAAAAGCTTAAGTGAGCTTCCAGAAAACGCTCGTCACTACATTGAGCGCGTATCTCAGCTTACAGGCATTCCATTGTCCATCTTCTCTGTAGGGCCAGATCGCTCTCAGACGAATGTGGTACGCAGTGTGTATGCGAAGTAATATATAAAAGTTTTAGGATTGCCTCTTCTCCTTGGTGTAGGATGAAGGGGTTTTTTATTTGGTTTGGTGATGGTTGAGTTGTTGATTGCCGTGCTCCATGGAGATTGCTTATGAAGACACTTTCATTGGAGAAACTAGTGCGAAAGTGTCTTCATGGAGAGTATGAAGACACTTATGACAAAAAAATTCTCACCAAAGTGTCATCATACTTCAGATGAAGACACATTCAATGTAATTTTTTGCTTCAAAGTGTCTTCATACTTCAGATGAAGACACATTCAATGTAATTTTTTGCTTCAAAGTGTCTTCATTACAATCAGTAAGTCCCCTTTCTTCTTTTTTACTAGATGAGTTTTAGTAAGTTTTATAGAAGTTGCTATTTTTTTAAAAAAGTTATTGCAAGTTTTAATGATAGTATGATATTATTAAAAACGTCGTCAAAAGAGATTCAAAGTTACATAAGGCGAAGTTGTTCTTAGGTGCCATTAGCTCAGTCGGTAGAGCACGTTGAATAAGCTACGAAGCAAAACCTCAGCGCACTCGTTGATATACAACCTGATTAAGCTAGTAGAGACGAGGGCGTCAACAGAGTAAGCTTCCTCGAATCTATGTAAATGCAAAGCAGTACTTTAATAGTTAAAATATTTTTATAATGTGCCATTAGCTCAGTCGGTAGAGCATCTGACTTTTAATCAGAGGGTCGAAGGTTCGAGTCCTTCATGGCACACCATTTTCTTTTAAAAAGTAAGGCCCATTGGTCAAGCGGTTAAGACACCGCCCTTTCACGGCGGTAACACGGGTTCGAATCCCGTATGGGTCACCATTTTTCTTTTAACTTAGGTCCCGTGGTGTAGCGGTTAACATGCCTGCCTGTCACGCAGGAGATCGCCGGTTCGATCCCGGTCGGGACCGCCATTTATGGCTCGGTAGCTCAGTTGGTAGAGCAATGGACTGAAAATCCATGTGTCGGCGGTTCGATTCCGTCCCGAGCCATCACAAAGCAGTACGTTCATTTAAAATGAGCGTGCTGTTTTTTTGTATCTATATATTTTTTGCTGGGTTTTTTACTTTATACAGATTCTATACCCCCGAAGCCTCGTTCAACCAAGCAGCTCAGTCAAATAGAGGGGCTCTATACGCTCGAAGCCCGTTTCAACCAGGCAGCTCGGTTAAATAGAAGCGTTCTATATGCCCGAAGCCTGGCTCAAACAGTCAGCTCGGTTAAATAGAAGCGTTCTATATGCCCGAAGCCTGGCTCAAACAGTCAGCTCGGTTAAATAGAAGCGTTCTATACGCCCGAAGCCTGGCTGAAACAGTCAGTTCGGTCAAATAGAATCACTATTAAGCTCGGGGTTGCGGTATTGAACCTCCACCGATTCAATAACAAAAGCCCTAAAAACACAAAAAACCCCATAAAAAGGCTACTAAACTTCCTCCCCCACCAAAACTGCCCACCGCCCTTTGTTACCCACCTGTAACAAAACAGGGTAATATACCCTCGATTTCCACTCAGTACGTCAAAACTATGTAAAATTACCCATGTTTAGTGCCTAAATAAGGAAAAACCCCTATAAATCGCCTAAATATGACAGCAATAATACAGTTATATTACATCTTTTGTTCTAGTATTCTATTTGTTTATGAACCTATGGTATGGTAAAAGAGCCGAAAAATTTAAATGGGTATCATTAGTCCTAAGACGAGGAATCTAGTTTACCTAAATAAAACTGTTTATAGAACGGGAAGAAATCAGGGGGAAAGAAAGACCATGATGAACCGATTAAAGCGTATATATAGTAATTACACCGAAAAACAAAATATTAAACATAAATCTCAAAAAAATCGCCTTTCTACTTTTACAAAAAGAGTAATGGTTACTACTATTGCTACTTCTACTATTACACTTGGCGCAGTCGCTGTACATGCTAGTGAGAATTCACTTCTTGGAACGGTCTATCACGTGTACTTGAATGGAGAACGTGTTGGTGCGGTTGATAATAAGGTACAGTTAGACAAGGCGTTAGAGGCTAAAGTGGAATCTGTTCAAAAAGATTATAAGTATCTAGAGCTTTCCGTAGGGGAACAAGTAACAGTTGTACCTGAGAAAGTGTTTAGACCATCTGCTCAGAATAAAGAGACGATTAACACAGTAATTGAGCAAGTTGAAGTTAAGGCCAGCGCTTCCGTATTGACCATTGAAGGAGAAGAAGTGGCACTCCTGAAAAATAAAGAAGAAGCAGAAAAAGTAATAGAACTACTAAAGTTAGAGTTTGTTTCTGAAAAAGACTTAAAAGCTTTAGAAGTAAGACAAGAAAACCAAGAATCCAAGCTTCCTGAGCTGAAAGAAAATGAGTCTCGCGTGTTAGACTTAACTATTAAAGAAAAAGTTTCTTACAGCGATAAAAATGTGGATCCTAAAAATGTTATTTCTGTAAAAGAAGCAGTGGAATTAGTTAAAAAAGGTAAAAAGCAAGCAGATAAGTATGAAGTCCAAGCGGGAGACTCCTTGGGAGATATCGCTGAAAAACATGACCTATCTTCAGAAGAACTTTTGGAAATGAATCCTGATATCGCGATGGATACGTTACTGAAGGTTGGTAAAGTGTTAAATGTTTCAGCGAAAAAACCGTACTTAAATATTTTGGTAAAACAAGAAGTGTCTAAAAATGAAGAAGTTCCTTACGAGCAGGAAGTAGTGGAAGATAAAGAGCTTCCTAAGGGAGAAACGAAAGTAAAGCAACAGGGTGAAAACGGAAAGAAAAACGTTCGTACCATTACTACTAAAGAAAACGGCATGACCATCAAGACTGAAGTAACACATGAAGAAACGTTGAAAGAGCCAGTAAAACATATCGTAGTAAAAGGAACAAAAGTGATTCCTTCCCGTGGAAGCGGATCCCTTGCATGGCCTGCAGTCGGCGGTTATATTTCCAGCAAAATGGGTCACCGTTGGGGTAAGATGCATAAAGGTATCGACATCGCCCGTCCAAGCGACCGTACGATCAAGGCGGCGGACAATGGAGTTGTTGAATCTGCGGGTTGGGACGGCGGTTATGGAAATAAGGTTGTCATCAATCACCAAAATGGGATGAAAACAACTTATGCCCACCTTGATTCTATTAGCGTTTCTGTAGGAGAAACTGTTTCTCGCGGCGGAAAGATCGGTGTCATGGGTACGACAGGACAATCTACAGGCGTTCATTTACACTTTGAAGTGTACCAAGATGGCAAGTTAAAAGATCCAATGCAGTATTTAAATAACTAAACACATACATGAAACCTCTAGCAAAAGAAAAGTGAGCTAGAGGTTTTTATGTTTCTTGCACTTTTATGAGCTTTCTCTTAATAGATGCGCTCCCCCGCTCTACATGGTAAAGTAAGAAGTAGAGTGTTTTGATTTTAATTACGCTTATAAGCCGTTTTTTTCTAGCAAATGGCAACAATCTTTGGAAAAAAGCCATACTAACAGATAAGAATAGATAGATGCTGAGAAGGAGCGAAACCATATGGAAAAGAAAATACTTGTAGTAGACGATGAAAAACCAATTGCAGATATATTGAAATTCAACCTCCAAAAAGAAGGGTACGAGGTATATTGTGCCTATGACGGCGAAGAGGCGGTCAATAAGGTGGAGGAAGTGCGCCCTGATCTAATTCTTTTAGATATCATGTTGCCTCAGCGAGACGGCATGGAAGTGTGCAGAGAAGTACGTAAGAAATATGAAATGCCGATTATCATGCTGACTGCTAAGGATTCAGAGATAGACAAAGTGCTTGGATTAGAACTAGGAGCAGATGATTATGTAACCAAGCCTTTCAGCACGCGTGAATTGATTGCAAGGGTAAAGGCTAATTTGCGACGTCATCAACAGAAAGCGGCAGATACAGAAGAACCTTCTGAGATTGCAATTGGTTCCCTAGTTATCCACCCAGATGCTTACATGGTAACCAAAAGGGGAGATATGATCGAACTTACTCACCGTGAATTTGAATTGTTGCATTATCTTGCAAAGCATATAGGTCAGGTCATGACTCGTGAGCACCTTCTGCAAACGGTATGGGGCTATGATTATTATGGAGATGTACGAACAGTGGACGTAACGGTTCGCCGCCTTCGTGAGAAAATTGAAGACAACCCAAGTCACCCGACATGGATTGTGACAAGAAGAGGAGTTGGCTATTACCTGCGACAAACTGAGCAGGAATAATTTACATGAAAAAGGTAGGTTTTTTTCGGTCCATTCATCTTAAATTTGTGTTGATTTACGTTTTGCTAATCCTTATTGCAATACAGATAATTGGGGTCTATTTTGTCAGTAAGCTTGAAAATCAGTTGACCACTAACTTTAACGAATCACTTGAAGAGAGAATTCATTTACTCGCTTATAGCATTGAGCAGGAAATAAAAAAACAACGTGATGATACGACACCAACCATTGAAGAAGATATACGAACGGTGTTACAGGATGTCACGATGGAAGATATAGAAGAAATTCGCATTACCAATAACCAAAGCAAGGTCCTTGGTACGTCGAATCCTTACAATCAGTCAAGTGTAGGGAAAAGGACGACAGAATTGCTGGTTAAACGGGCATTGGTAGTAGGACAGATGTCGAAGAAGACGGTCATCGAAAAGCAAACCCAGAATCGTTTGAGGCTGATAGCAGCACCCGTCAAATCGAACAATCAAGATATCATTGGCGCTATTTATTTAGAAGCGTCCATGGAAAAGGTCTATGCCCAGATGCGTCAAATCAACAGCATCTTTGCAACTGGGACCACTATTGCGCTTGCGGTCACAGCGGTGCTTGGTGTTTTGCTTGCCCAAACTATTACAAGACCGATGTCTGATATGAGAAAACAAGCGCTTGAAATGGCAAGAGGTAACTTCTCCAGGAAAGTAAACATTTACGGTAATGATGAAATAGGTCAGTTAGCATTATCCTTTAATAACCTGACGAAAAAACTGCAAGAAGCACAGGCGACTACTGAAGGGGAAAGAAGGAAGCTGAGTTCTGTCTTGTCCCATATGACGGATGGAGTTCTTGCGACAGACAGAAAAGGCAGGATAATTTTGATCAATGAACCTGCTCTTGGGATGCTGAACGTTTCACGTGAAACAGTACTAAATAAACCGATTGTAGAAGTGCTCGGGATTGAAGAAACTCATTCCTTTGATCAACTTGTATCGGAACAAGAATCACTCATTCTGGACTTTAGTACCGAAAAAGAGCCATATATCTTGCGTGCTAGTAATTCTATCATTCAAAAGGAAACAGGATTCATCAATGGTTTGATAACCGTTTTACATGATATTACGGAGCAAGAGAAGATAGATCTTGAACGCAGAGAGTTTGTTGCAAATGTGTCGCATGAGCTCAGAACGCCTTTGACTACGATGAGAAGCTATTTAGAAGCATTGGCAGATGGAGCATGGCAGGATGATGAGATTGCTCCAAGGTTCCTGGATGTGACACAAACGGAGACAGAGCGAATGATTCGTTTGGTGAATGATTTGTTGCAGTTATCCAAAATGGATTCAAGAGATTATAACTTTTACAAAAATAGCGTCGATTTTGTTGAATTTTTTAATAAAATCATTGAACGTTTCGAAATGTCTAAATCTCAAAAAGTGGATTTTGTCAGAAGTATGCCTAACCAAGAAGTATTTGTTTCCATTGATACAGATAAAATAACACAGGTGTTAGATAACATTATTTCGAATGCGATGAAATACTCGCCTGAAGGTGGTACAATCACATTTACTGTGGATATTGAAGAGGCTGCTAATCAGATTTTGGTCAGTATTAGTGACCAAGGAGTAGGAATACCAAAATCGGATCTTAATAAGATTTTTGAACGTTTTTATCGAGTGGATAAAGCAAGAACAAGAATGCTTGGCGGGACCGGTCTGGGTCTTGCAATAGCGAAAGAAATGATTCAAGCACATGATGGAGACATTTGGGCCTCCAGCGTGGAAGGAAAAGGCACAACTATTTATTTTACACTTCCCATTTCCGAGGAAGAACAAGAAGGTGATTGGGAATGAAATATGAAAATATTAAATCACTTGTATTAACCATTCTTGTCCTGACAAGCTTGATTCTCACCTGGAATTTATGGACCTATCAGCCGGATTTTGATTATATAGACGAAGGCGACAGCACCATTAGTGAAGTGGAAATTAACGACAAGCAGGATATAGGCCAGCTTATTCAACCTAGCAAATTGTTATACCATTTTGATGGTATTCATCACGGAACAGAGGAACTAGAAGATCTTAATTTATTTATGGAAGAGTTGGAAAGATGGAGTCTTTTTGATATTGAGATAGCTAATTACTCGGAGGAAGATTTCTACTCTTTCATGCATGGCAGTGGAAAAATGGAGGTTGTTTTTCCAACAAACATTCCGTTACAAACCTTTCGATATATTACAGGTTTTAGTGATAGTGAACCTCCGAATATTTCCGTCAATCGGATATTGATTGATTTTTCTGGAGAAACGTTTGGTAGTGAACCAATCATTTATTTAGTTCAATATGAAGAGAGAAAAGTGTACCAAGCTAAGGTTCGTAACCTTTCTACCAATGAGTTATCTCGAACATTTTATCAAACGGCTAAAATCTTACCAACATTCATTTATGAAGAAGTCGATGAAAATCGGTATGTGTTTTTTCCAGAACAGGCGCCAAAAGTCCGCACTGGGTATTATTATGCGAAACAGTTGAATCCGGAAGATTTTAAAAATGCCCTATTCAGCAACCCAAGCATAGTCACAAGAGATCAAGTAACAGACGGAATAGTTTTCCGGGATGATTCCAGTCTGATGAGTGTATCCCGTCCCTATAATAATCTGCACTACGTTAATCCGGGGAATACAGGACTCGGGAATTCCATGGACTTTAATGTGATTGAACGGGGAATTGAGTTCGTGAACGAACACAGCGGTTGGACAGGACAGCCGGAGCGGTTCAAACTTGATAATTGGACGAGCAGCACAATCGAGCATAATGTGGTCTACAGAATGTTCATCGGGGATTATCCGATCTATCATTTTGGTGAAAGAGGCGTGGCAGATATCTCCCAGTCATGGAGAAATAATGAGATTTATGAATATGTGAGACCTGTTTTTGAATTTCTGTCTTGGAAATCGATTGGGACAAACATCCCGTCAGGAAGAGAAGTTCAGCGAGAACTCGACAACCTCAGTGACCTCCAAAATATCCAGGACATACGAGTCGGGTATGAGTTGAGGAGAGAATCGGATGTTTATATCATCGATCCAATTTGGGTGTATAAGGAAAACAATGCTTGGAACAAATTAAATTTTACCGGCAGCGATGATTTAGAAGGAGGGATGTAGAATGGATTGGAGGAGAACCAAAACCATTTTCATCATTACCTTTCTTATCCTCAATGTATTCCTTGTTTTTCAAATCCTTGAAAAAAGGAAGAACAATCAGCTGGAAATCTTGGCGGAAGCTTCTATGGAAGAGCAGTTCAAAGTAGATGAAATATCGTATGGCCAACTGCCAAAGGCACCGGACAAAGCAAGTTATATAAGCGGTAATAGCTATGTATTTACAGAAGAGGATACAACGAAGTTAACGGAAAATGGGCAAAAGGCGGAGATTGTAGAAGACATCAAGTTAGTTTCCACTTGGGAAGAGCCGATCCCTTTACCTGAAATGAATATGATTACTAGATTAGAGACTATTTTTAAAGAGGAATTATTGTTTGGGGCGAAATATGAGTTCTGGGGATTTAATCCACAAAACAGGAGCCTTATTTTCTTCCAACAATATGATGGGAAAAATATTTATAGCAATGACAGTGCGATGGTGGTAGCGTATCTCAACGATTTAAACGAGTTGATTTCTTACGAACAAACCTATATTGTCGATACAGAAAAAATGGATGTAGAACAGGACGTCATTTCCGTCTTGGATGCATTATATAATCTGTATAATACAGGAGATTTGAAGCCGGGGAGCGAGGTAGGAAACGTCACGCTAGGATATTACACCCTCGTCGACTATACCAATTCTCATGTATTAATCCCGACTTGGCATATTGTAGTCAATGAAGAAGAGGACTTTTACGTGAACGCGTTTGAAGGGTCCGTCATAAAAAAAGAAAATCGAACATTGGAGTGAAGTGACATGAGCCTGCATTTTAGCGTGCTAGCAAGCGGCAGCACAGGAAATGCAATTTATGTCGCAACAGAGGAGCATTCTTTCTTAATCGATGCTGGTTTGAGCGGCAAAAAAATGCAAGAATTGTTTAACGGGATAGGCAGAAAAATAGAAGACCTTTCCGGAATTTTAGTAACACATGAGCATAGCGATCACATTAAGGGGCTTGGCGTACTTGCGAGAAAGTACAAGCTCCCGATTTATGCCAATGAAAAGACATGGATGGCGATGGACGGCCTGGTTGGCCTTATCCCGACAGAGCAAAAGTTTAATTTTGAAATAGAACAGGTGAAAACATTCGGTGGACTTGATATTCAGTCATTTGGTGTATCTCACGATGCTGCAGAGCCGATGTTTTATTCCTTCCATGATGGCGATAAAAAGGTCGTGATCATCACCGACACAGGTTATGTGAGTGACAGGATGAAAGGCATCATTTCCAATGCCGACGCCTATGTTTTTGAGAGCAATCATGACGTGCAGATGCTGCAGATGGGACACTATCCGTGGAGCATCAAACGCCGTATCTTAAGCGATGTCGGCCACGTATCCAATGAGGATGCAGCCCTTGCCATGGCAGATGTCATGGGAGACAAAACGAAGCGTATTTATTTGGCGCATTTAAGTAAAGATAATAACATGAAAGATCTAGCGAGGATGTCTGTTCAGCAAACACTTGCCACAAAAGGAGTCATCGTGGGAGAACAAGTGGAGCTGTATGACACAGACCCGAACAAACCAACCGCGCTTGCTTTCGTGTAAAAATCTTAGGCTTATAGCGCCTTTCTTTTTGCCCTTTTTACACGATGCAACGCACAAATATTGGTTGTGACGTGAAAGGAAAGGAAGGACAACATGGGATATTACGACAAACAAGATCCATCTGATCACTCAAAACAAAAAGGAAACAGGGGGAAGTATTTTCTCCCTGGAATTGTAGCACTGTCACTTGGTGTTTTACTATTAGTGGTAGCGTTCCCTGGACTTACAGGACGCGTGATGCCAGATGGGAGCGAGCGTCAGGCGGTAGAAGAGCGCGAGCAGCTGCCGGAACAACCTGAATCGGGAGGAACGGCAGCGGAGATCCGCAATGTCTCCGTCAACGTAACGTCAGGTGTCACAGAAGCGGTAGATAATGTAGCAGAAGCAGTTGTCGGGGTTATCAATCTGCAAAACGCCTCCTTCTGGAACGACACGGAAACAGAAACAGACGAGGAAGGCGAAGCAGGAACAGGCTCTGGTGTTATTTATAAAAAAGAAAATGGTAAAGCTTATGTGGTGACGAACTACCATGTTATTGAAGGCGCTGGGCAGGTAGAACTGAGCCTTATAGACGGGACAAGAGTGCCGGCAGAGGTGCTTGGAGAAGATCCGCTCACAGATCTTGCTGTGTTGTCCATGGAAGATGAAATGGTCACAAAGGTTGCAGACTTCGGAAACTCTGACAGCGTCCGCACAGGCGAACCCGTTATCGCCATCGGAAACCCACTCGGTTTGCAATTTTCCGGATCAGTCACTCAAGGAATCATCTCGGGAACTGACCGAAGCATTCCTGTGGATGTGAACAGGGACGGCACACCTGACTGGCATGCGGATGTTATGCAGACGGATGCTGCCATCAACCCAGGCAACAGTGGAGGAGCTTTAATTAATATCCAAGGAAAAGTCATCGGAATCAACTCGATGAAAATTGCTCAGTCTGCGGTAGAAGGAATCGGCTTGGCCATTCCCGTCAATTCTGCGATACCCATCATCAATGATTTGGAGCAATATGGTCAGGTAAAACGTCCATATTTCGGTGTCAGCATCGGTTCGTTGTCGGATGTGTCCAGCTATCACTGGCAACAGACACTGAAGCTTCCGAAAGATGTTAGTGCAGGCGTATATATTACTGGTGTAGCACCTGGTTCACCGGCTGCCAATGCTGGATTGCAGGAATATGATGTGATCGTGGAGCTGGATGGCGAGCAGGTTCGGGATGTTATTGAGCTGCGAAAACATCTTTATAATGAAAAACAGGTTGGCGATAAAATGGAAGTTACATTTTACCGAGGCCAGGACCAGAAAACAACGACCGTTGATTTGACAGAAGATACAACCGGCGAATAGGAGAAATGGGGAGGGATCATAGAAATCTCTCCTCTTTCTGTTTCCACACATGTGGATAAATGGTATTCTAGTGAGGTTAATGAAGGAATGGAAAGGATTGTGGATAAAATGAAATGTTGTTTAGAGCATATTGAATTAGCGATGGAAATGTACATAGATGAGCACGAAGAAGCACCAATATTGGAGATGTTACCGGAAGAAGAAAAGTTATCAACAACCTGTGAATTATGTTCTGAACCTGCTGTATATATGGTGGGGAACTGATATTCGCCCACTAAATGTGGGTGAAAACTGTTGATATGTGGATAACTTTTGTGGATAAACTGTTTGCAAGGTGGTATGACATGTGAATATCTCAATAATCACAATTGGAAAACTGAAAGAGAAGTATTTGAAACAAGGTATAGATGAATATTTGAAACGCTTGAGTGCCTACGCAAAAATAGACATCGTAGAGCTTCCAGACGAAAAAGCACCAGAGCAACTAAGCGACGCCGAAATGGAACAAGTGAAAAATAAAGAAGGCGAACGTATCCTAGGGAAGATTTCGGAAGACACCCATGTGATTGCTTTGGCAATCGAAGGAAAGCAGCGCTCATCGGAAGAACTGGCAAAAGAAATGGACAAACTTGCGACTTACGGAAAAAGTAAAGTGGCGTTTGTGATTGGCGGATCACTTGGCTTGAGCGGGGACGTGATGAAGAGGGCGAATGATACATTGTCATTTTCGAAGATGACATTTCCCCATCAGTTGATGAAGTTGATATTGTTGGAACAGGTTTATCGGGGGTTTAGGATAATTAGGAATGAGCCTTACCACAAATAGAGGCGAAAAAAGGACTTGCCCTCCAACACGCTAAAGAAATCAGGAGAAATCATATCATTATATAAAACAAACGGGAAAAGAGGTCTCAAATATTCCCGTTTGTTTTTTTATTGGTCAAAAACATGTGTGCAACATACATTAAAAAATAAAAAGGGTTTTTTAATGAAGGAGAAGGTTTCTTGAATAGATCATTACTTAATTCCCTTAAAAGTGGGGGATATATACTATATGTAAGGCATGGAGAAGCGACCGTAGGAAGAGATTTACCAAATTTGGACTTTCAAAACTGTTTAACTCAAAGGAATCTTTCTGAAAGAGGACGTAGGCAGGCTATTTTCTATGGAGAAATTCTCCGATACTTTAGAATACCGGTTAGATACCCTATTGCTACAGGTCCTTTTTGTAGAACAATAGAAACGGCACAGTTAGCATTCGGTAGTGGAAATTTTCAAGTTGAACCATTCTGGGGAGAGGTTAATAAATTGAGTCGAAATATAGCTAGTATAGACAAGGTAAGAATTTTGAGTGACCTTCAGTCAGCGTTAGAAATTATACCTGAAGAGGGAAGAAACCAGGTGATTGTTGCTCACAGTTTCCCTGTAGGAATTGGATTAGGTCAAATACCTGATATGGGGACAGTAATTATAAAACCTAGAGGAAAAGGGAATGGTTACCAAGTTGTTAGTCGATTATCTTTATCAGATTTAAGTACTTTAAGGTATTAGATAATAGAGCAGGGACGGTTCTCTGCTTCCAGTGCAGCAAAACTGTTCCTGTTTTTCTTAAGCTTAGAGAAAATCATCGGTCACAAGTAACGACAACAAATTCCCCAGTTCTCATCGATATCGTTTGTGCGGGCGGGCCACTTACTCTTCTTTCATAGAAGACATCAAGTGTGGTTAGACCGAAAAAAATTCTTACATATTGGTCTCCTCTTAAGTTGACGTCTGGTAATCTTCTCGTTGGAGCTACCAAAATAGGCAAGCAAAACACAACACCAATTTCTCCAGGTCTTAAAATCTCTTCACTTGCTAGGGAAGTTCTACTTCTGCCTTCTGCATCGACGACGGTAATTAAATGTGTGCCAATGTGAGGGATATTGCAGATATTTTCCAACCCATGCCTGATAGACTTCAGGATATTTTCTTCCATTTTTCAACCTCCTTATTTTGATAGATTCATAGATATACTATGCACGTTGAAAGAGCCTGACAGGGCATGGCTGAGTCAGCAGCAATTTTTAAAGAAAAATGGAAGCTTGCCAGGGAGGATAAGGATTATCTTAAGCAAAAAAAGATCATCAGTAGGAGTATGGATAAAGTAGGGCCTTCCCCTTTTAATTCCTCCTAGATTTATAATTTTACTAACTGGTACAATATGCCTTAAGTGGGTCCAGAGGACTGGTTCGTCAGCCCGTCTATACTTTAAAGTATAAACGGGTCGAGGAACCTGTCCCCACAATCCTCTTATCATAAGTAAGTGATTTTACTGAGCTATTATTCAAAAACAACGCCTTCCGGATAACCCTTGCGAAAATTAAGTTATAAAACCTCTACTAAGAGGTATTGTTACCTTTACAGATTTTAAATGGGATATGTGGAGGTAAACAGTATGCATCTTGGTGGGTTAGGATTAGTAATTTTAGCAGCAATATTATGGGGCATTTCTGGTGGACTAGGCGGCTTCTTAATGGAAAAAGGTTGGGATCCGTTGGTCATCTCCTTTTATAGGGGAACAGTAGGTTTATTATGTATTCTTATTTGGTTCTTGTTCCAGCCAACTCGGTGGAATAAGCCGCTGCTGTTCTGGTCTAGTGTTGCGGGAGTTGGAGTAGCAGGGAATTTTATTTTTTACTTTGTCAGTATCTCTGAGGCCAGTATTGCGGTAGCAGCAACATTGATGTATACTGCGCCAGTTTTTGTTCTTCTTATCTCTTTTATATTTCGTCTTGAACAGGCGTCATTATCTAAATGGCTGGCTATTGGTTTTGTGATGGCTGGAGTGGTAATGCTGACAGAGGTTTACAGCATTGGCTCCGATAGTATCACGATGCTTGGACTTGGTGCAGGTTTAGGCGCAGGATTATCATATGCATTATTTATTTTTGGTTTCAAATATGCATCTCGCCATGGGCAACCGCAAGGAATATTAACGATTGCATTCCTTGCCTTTACTATCATTACGATGTTTTTCACTGACCGGAGTGAAGCAGTTTCTGTCTTTTACTCACCAGACTTATTATGGGTGATTCTTTTAGGGATATTGGGAGCAGGCTTGTCATTCTTCTTGTATGTAGTTGGTTTGAAACGGACATCACCGACTTCAGCTTCCATTATTGCAATGATGGAACCGGTCACTGCATCCCTTTTTGGATTTATTGTTTTGAGTGAACTGCTTACAGCAACCCAGCTTGGAGGTATGGCAATCATCTTGGTGACAGTGACCATATTAAGTGTGAAGCAGAGTTGAAAAAAGCACCTCTAGGTTTCACCAAAATAAAGTAAAAAGCAAAACAGGGACGGTTCTTTGCTACCAAAGCAGCAGAACCGTCCCTGTTTGTCTTAGCTTAGATTAATCATCGATCGCAAGTAACAACAACAAATTCCCCTGTTCTCATCGATATCGTTTGTGCGGGTGGGCCACTTACTCTTCTTTCACAAAATACGTCAAGTGTGGTTAGACCGCAAAAAATTCTAACATATTGGTCTCCTCTTAAGTTGACATCTGGTAATCTTCTCGTTGGAGCTCCCAAAATAGGCAAGCAAAACACGACACCAATCTCCCCTGGTCTTAAAATCTCTTCACTTGCTAGGGAGGTTCTACTTCTGCCTTCTTCATCAACGACGGTAATTAAATGTGTGCCAATGTGAGGGATATTGCAGATATTCCCCAAGCCATGTCTGATAGACTTTAAAATATTTTCTTCCATTTTATAACCTCCTTTATTTTCATAGATTCATAGATATAATATGCACGTTAATAGAGCCTGACAGGGCATTAGTTACTTTTTTAAATAAACGGGCATATATCTGCCAAATTTCTTCTGTGCATACAAATATTCTCCCAAGGGTATTCCCCAATTAAAAAGAGGTGACAATCATGGCTTTCGATTATGATTTGGATTTTGAAAAGATAGATTTTCGCAAAAATCCTGAACTGTATAGGGTTGGCAGGGGAGAACAGGGTGTTTTGCTGGTGGAACCTTATAAAAGTGAAATCCTGCAGCATTGGCGTTTTAAGACCCCGAAAATTGCAGAGGAGTCATCCGATAATATCTATCAGATGTTTCTTGATTACAAGGAAAAAGAAGATTTTGTCGGGATGGACATGGCAAGAAAATTCCTGCAGATGGGATATACACGGGCCCGCCGTTACACCAATTATAAAGGTGGGAAGAAATACGATGAGGATGGCAAGGTAAATGAAAGGCAGATCGATCCTGTGAAAGCTGAATCAGCAGCTATCTTTAAGGAAAAATGGAAGCTTGCTCGAGAGGATGAGGATTATCTAAAGAGGAAGAAAGATCACCAGAAGAAATATGGGTGAAGGGCAGTAGAGTGCCTGGCAGAGAAGAGAGTTTACTCATTACAGAGAGTAAAAAGCGAGTAATCTAAAAAATTAGAGTTTACTCGCTTTCTATATCCATTCCTATTTATTTTGGTTGTAAAACTAGCGTCTTTGCTTCCTCGCGATACTCATCACCCATGAATGTCTGATGGTACCTTCCTTCCGTCCAATCATCCATCTGATCATGGTACCAAGGACTCATCACATGACCAGACTGACCTGGACCGACGACATTATAGCTCTCTAATGGGTTTTTCATGTCCACAACCGTTCTCCAGGCGGCACCGTGGTTTACTTTTCCTGTTTCACTATTCCAGCCAGCAGCTCCAACGGTCACCCTACTTCCTCTCATTGGCAAAGCCCCTTTTCTATTGAAAAGGAGGTGTAAAGGATTAACAGCTGACAATGGATGAGAGAACTCGGCTGCATGCACTTCTCCCCATTTCCAATTAGCTGGCTTTTCTCCTTGGAAATTACTCGCTCGGTCAACGGCATTTGTAAGAGATTCCTGCAGAACGTTCTGTAAACCACCTTTTTCAGTAATCCAGATTCCGTCCTTTCCTTGATGTGCTTCCCTTATCAGTTGATCTACCACGTTGCCTTTTCCTTCAAAGAGTTTTAGTACGTCTTCACTAATATCATTGTTAAACAACAAATTAGCAATCTCCTCCATCCAAAAGTGGAAGAGTAAAGGCGCAGCTAAATCGGTACTGTCTGTAAAGTCCCAGTTTTCAAATGTCTCTAAGGCTTCTCTATCAATCTCTCTAAGGTTAGATATATCTGTATTTTTTAATAGGATTGGGACAAACTCTTCTGCTTGGAGATTGTAATGATCGAATTGGAGTTGCATCATGTCATCCACATTTAATTTCTCTTTAGATTCTAAAACGTCTTGAATTCTTTGCTGACGGTAGGGTTGAGCCCAGATATTCGAGATATGGTACGGATACTCCTCTCCCATCACTTTGTAGTTTGCTGTCGCTATATAGCCTTCAGTGGGGTTTACAACGGTTGGAAGCTCATCCCACGGTATATATCCTTCCCATTCATATTCATCCGTCCAACCTGGTACCGGAAGTAAGCTATCTCCTTTCTTTCGAATAGGGATAAGGCCATTCGCGCGGTACGCAATCGTTCCATCTGTAGAAGCAAAGACGAAATTCTGCGCTGGTGTATGAAAGAATGTTAAGGCTTCTTTAAACTCCTCCCAGTTTGTTGCTTTGCTAAACTTGAGTACAGCTTCGAGCTCTGTGGAAGGTTCTAGTGCCGTCCATTTCATGGCAAGTGCGGTATTCGTATCTTCGTAATGTGCGAACTCAGACATTATTGGGCCGTGTCTTGTCACTACTACCTCATAATCTAGTGCTTCCTCGTCTTTAATGAAAATCTTTTCCTCTATTATTTCAGCGGGCTCCCATTTGTCGTTATACAGGAACTCATGCATGTTATCTGGGTTGCGCTTTTCTATGTAGAGATCCTGTACGTCAGGTCCAACGTTTGTCACACCCCAAGAAATTGTTTCATTTCGGCCAAGAATAATACCCGGAATTCCTGCAAAAATAACACCACTAACGTTTATCTCAGGGGATTGAAGGTGTGTTTCATACCATATTGCAGGAGTTGCTAACCCAAGATGAGGATCATCCGCTAGTAACGGAAAGCCTGATTCAGATTTTTCGCCGCTTACTACCCAATTATTACTTCCGTTAAATTCGTGGGGGATAACGGCTCCGGCAAAGCTTTTTCCAATATCAATAGTAGAGTCTTTTACAGCTTGGATAATGGAAGGACCGTCTTCTGGATAGCTTGGAAAAAGTTCTAGCGCCTTGTCTTCAGGAAAGTTTTGTATTAGGTGATGACGAAACGCTTGTCCTTCCCAATGCCCTCCAAGGTCAAAGGCCATATATTTTCCAATCGTAATAGAATCCAAGTCAGTCCACTCTTCTGGTTCATACCCCATGATTGTAAATTCAATAGGTAGAGTGTTGGCTGCTTTCGCCTGTTTAATATATTGATTTACTCCTTCAGCATAGGATGCTAATGCTTTTCTTGCTTCTTCAGAATAATGATCCAACGACTTTTCTGCAGCTCTTCTTAACCCTAACGTTCTAAAAAATTTATCCCGGTCAAGCGCTTGTTTTCCTACAACCTCACTTAGCATACCGGATGCTTGTCTTCTACTTAAATCCATTTGAAAGATACGATCTTGTGCTGTTACATAACCTTGAGCGAAGAAAAGATCATGCTGATTTTCGGCCACTATATGAGGGGTACCTGCCTCATCACGATAAACACTTACAACATCCATTAGTCCACTTACTTCAATCGTGCCTTCTGTTTGCGGCACGCTCTTATTTAGTAGCCAGGACAAGTAACCAACTGCGACGATAGCAAGTAATAAAATAGTCAATGCTACCGAAATGGTGACTTGCCATCTTCTTTTTTTTGGCCATATCCGGAACTTTTTCTTTATTACAACTTCCACACCATAACCCCCCTCGCAATAAAAGCGCTTACATTAATTTAGTATTTTAATATTTTTGAATAATTAGATTTATTATATCACGGTATGCAGAGTTCTAGGTACATTTGTTCAGTGGAGTTTATTTCTCTGCATATAAACAGGCTCCCAAGGGTATTCGCTGAATCAGCGGCCATCTTTTAGGAAAAATAGAAGTTTGCCAGGGAGATATCAAAGGGACAGGTTCATCGACCCGTTTATCCTTTAAAGCATAAACGGGCCAAGGAACCTGTCCCCACACCCCAAATGAAATGTTAAAATAGTTGTAATGGAGATACTGTTTATTAACGGTATCTTTTTTTATAGAGAAGGCGGAGTTTTATGGAGATAACAGCATTTATTTTAATCATTTTAATTGCTTCTGTACTTCAAACGAGTACAGGTTTTGGTTTTTCGATTTTGGCTACGCCGTTTCTTCTTTTACTATTTAAACCAAGTGAAGCCATTCAAATAAACTTAATTTTGTCCTTGATCATTTCCATGGCCTTAATAATGAAAATTAGAAAAGACATTGATTTTGGGATACTTGGAAGGTTTGTGGCAGGGAGCATTATAGGCCTGCCAATTGGAATGACGATCTTCCTGTTAATAGATATAGATAGGTTGAAATTAGCAGTGAGCCTCATTATTTTAGTGCTGACAGTAATGCTCGTCTTAAAGTTTCGTATAAAACAAAGTAAGAAGAGAGATTTACTTGTAGGTGGGTTATCAGGTTTGTTCACAACAAGTATAGGTATGCCTGGACCACCGTTGTTATTATATTTTTCAGGGACTAATACCGAAAAAGAAAAATTAAGGGGAACTACACTAGCATTTTTTCTTTTTATATACTTTGTTAGTTTAGTCATTCAAATGATCTTTGTTGGGACAAATAAGACCATTTGGGCATCAATTTTATGGGGTTTGCCTTTGGTCTTTGTAGGATTGTATGTAGGACAATTATTATTTAAATGGATTAATCAAAGAATTTTTCGTATATTTACATATATAATCTTAATTTTTACAGGAATTTACTTAATGATAGAGAGTTTGGGGTTTTTGTAACCATAAATGAAGACGTAGGCGGGTCGCCGTGCCTGTCCCTACGACCCAAAGGGAGTGAAAACATGGAAGTAGTATATTTTGCTGGTGGATGTCTCTGGGGTGTGCAGGCATTTATTAAAAAGTTGCCTGGTGTTACGTTTACGGAAGCAGGAAGAGCGAATGGCACAAGTCATACACTTGAGGGCGAATATGATGGGTATGCGGAATGTGTAAAAACGGAATTTGATCCGAATGTTGTAACTTTGACTAGGTTAATGGAGTATTACTTTGAAATAATCGATCCGTATAGTTTAAATCAACAAGGAGCGGATGTTGGGGAGAAGTATAGAACGGGAGTCTATAGTGAAGAAAGTAAACATCTAGAAGAGGCAAGGGCGTTTATTAATAATCGAGCGGATTGCGACCGTATAGTCGTGGAAGTGTTGCCTCTTAAAAACTATGTGAGAAGTGCTGAAGAACATCAAGATAGGTTAACTAGATGTCCAGATGATTATTGTCATATTCCAGAAGAGTTATTGAGTAAATATAAGAAGGGCTGAGGGGACAGGTTCGTCAGCCCTTTTGCACGTAAAAGCATAGACGGGTCGAGAAACCTGTCCCCTTCCAACCAAAAGGAGGCAGCACCATGTGGCGGTTTGTCAGGCGGTTAAAGTTTATTTTCACTTTTTGGAGGTTCATTCCTTTTTTGATAGATTATTTTAGATCAGGTGAAGTATCCGGGGCGAAAAAGATAGTAGGTGTGGTGCTTCTGCTCGCTTATGTGGTTTTCCCTTTTGATTTGATTCCGGATTATCTTCTGGTCTTTGGTGTGTTGGATGATGTGATGGTCGTCACGTTTGTGTTGGAGCGGATTGTGAAGATGGCGCCTGCTTCGTTGAAGGAGAAGTATAAGCTTTTGGAAAAGTAAAATTATGAGGTGAGGGCGTTGAACGGAAAATTAGCTCCTTTTCTTATTTTATTTGCCGCTGTCCTTTGGGGGACAACTGGTACGGCGCAGACTTTTGCGCCTGAAGCGGCACATCCGGTGGCTATTGGGGCTGCCCGCTTAGCGGGCGGGGGCGTTTTTTTATTAATTCTTGTTTTTCTGACTGGCGGGTTGAACTTGAAGAACTGGCCAATCCGGGCGACGTTTCTTGCGGCGTTAAGCATGGCGTTGTTTCAGCCCTTGTTTTTTACTGCTGTGACAGTAACAGGTGTAGCGATTGGAACGGTTGTTGCAATAGGGAGCGCCCCGGTGTTATCGGGGTTTCTCGAATGGCTCTTTCTTAAAAGGCGTCCAAGTAAAATTTGGTGGAGTTCGACTTTTTTATCTGTCTTGGGCTGCATGATGCTTTTTCTCAATAAAGATTCTGTCGTGGTCGATCCCATAGGCGTGTTAATGGCATTAGGAGCAGGGCTATCTTTTGCGGTATATGCCATTGTTAGCAGGGACCTGGCAGGGAAATTTCCGTCTCTTTCTATTGTCGCAGTGGTGTTTACACTTAGCGCCGTATTTTTAGCCCCGTTTATGCTTGTATTTGATATGACATGGGTGACAGATGTGCGTGGGTGGGGCATCGTTCTTTATCTTGGTGTGATGACGACGGGAGTAGCTTACATACTTTTTGCAAGAGGCCTTATGCATGTTTCCTCATCCACGGCGGTTACGCTTGCTTTGGCTGAACCATTGACGGCCGCTTTATTCGGGGTGTTTTTATTGGGAGAAAATTTGAATATTATGTCTTGGATTGGGATGGTCCTGATGATGCTTGGTATAGGGGTGTTGATAGGGGCATCAAGGAGTGCCAAGGGGACAGGTAATTCCGCCCGTCTATCCTTTAAAGCATAGACGGGTCGGCGTGCCTGTCCCCTCAACCCATTCGTTCCCTTCTGATGGGTTTTCCTTTATAATGAAGAGGTATAAGTTTTTTACAGGATGTGGACGTTATGAATGCTTTTTTAAAGAATGCTTACCAGTCGCATCATGCACTGGAGATTATTTTTTCTTCTTTGCGTTGGTTTTTTCTTGTTTTATCGATCGTGGTTTTTGCCGTTCAGAACGCTGGAAACCCTGTTGAATGGAAGATTACTTTATTTGTATTATTAGTCATTTTTGGTTTTCTATATATGGGAATATCAGATTACTATTTACATAAAACACCTGAAGGGTCAAAGATGTACGACATGATGACAAAAGGTGGCCCGTTTTTTGATTTTGTGGCGTTTTCGGCTTTGATTCCATTAACTGGAGGCTTGGATAGTCCTCTTTTTCCATTAGCTTACTTAATCATTTTACATGTGGCAGTTTACTGGCGTTTTCTTGGAGGTATGATTGCAGCAGGTTGCTTTATTTTGGTGCACTCCATTATTTTCTTCGTTCAGGCGCAAGACACAACGTCCTTATATAGCTTGATTGACTTTTTTAGTGCTGTGTTCTTTTTATTCCTAATTGGTGGTTTGGGGGGAATCATTGTTTCTAGAGAGCGAAAACACCATTGGGAAAATAGCTTGCTGGTGGAAGCGGCAAATCGGGATTACCTTACGAATCTAGCAAATCATCGTTCTTTCCAAGAATGTCTGCGAAAGGACTTGGAAAAGGAAAAAGAGTTTTACCTTGCCCTGACTGACATTGATAAATTTAAATTGATCAATGACCAATATGGACATGTTACGGGAGACAAAGTCCTGAGGCAAATCGGGGAAATCCTAACCTCTGTTCTATCTAACAAACAGGGAAAAGCTTTCCGCTATGGAGGAGAGGAATTTGCGCTTATCCTCTATTATAAAAACGAATGGGAAGTAAAAGAAATTCTTGATGAGATCAAACAGGCAGTTGCAAGCTACGTATTCTATGATAAAGGCGAAACATTCTCTGTCACGATGAGCTTTGGCTCCGGCAAGCAAGACGGAGAACGCCCCGACCTATTAGTGGATAAGGTAGATAAACTGCTTTATACAGCAAAAAATGGCGGTAGAAACCGGATTATTTTGACAGAAGTAGGGTGAAAGAGGGGTGAATCGAAGTGTGGATATTACAAAGAGTATTTAAGAGCGTCATAAAAACAAATAATTTCGCGCTTGTGTTAATCTCCATCATCGTTATTGGGGGAAGTTCCCTGGTCATGCATCTATTAGAACCGGCTACGTTTCCGACTGTTTTTGAAGGACTATGGTGGACGATGACAACGGTGACTACAGTGGGTTACGGGGATGTCTCTCCGGAAACAGTAGCTGGTAAGATTTTCGCCATGTTTTTATTCATCTTTGGCATTGGCCTTATTGGTGTATTGATTGGAAAAGTTGTTAATCTATTATCACTGTATAGCAAATGGAAGGAGCATGGTAAATTGACGAGTAAAAAGACCAATCATTTTATCTTTGTTGGCTGGACAGAGAAGACAGAAAGAGCGATGTCCGAAATTCTGGAGGAAAACCAGAACGCGCAAATTGTGTTAATAGATTCTAAAAAAACAAATCCTTGTGATTTAGAGATTGATTACGTCCAAGGGGATGCGAGTGAAGACGCGATATTGTTAAAGGCGAACGTACTTGAAGCAAAATCAGTAACCATTTTTTCAGATGACATGATTGAAGATGCTTCCCTTTCTGATGGGAAAACCTTGCTTGTGGCATCATCTGTAGAACGACTTTCAAAGTTACATAACAAAAATATCTATACAATTGTTGAGCTCAGAAAAGAAAAAAGCATTCCGAATTTCTCCCATGCCAACGTAGACGAGTTCGTCATCTCAGGTGAAACAGCATCTCGATTGATGGCTAAGGCAACTTTGTATAATGGATCCACGCATCTCTTTAGTCAGTTAACGAGCAGAATGCACGGAGATAATATTTATGAAATTGCTGCAGACCCCGCTTGGAGTACCTATAAGCAAGCATTTCTTGAAATCCTTGATAAAGGAGCGACGTTACTATCTAACGGAAAAGACTTAGATATTAATAGAAGATTAGATGAGAAAATTCCAAGCGGTGCGAAGCTCTATATCATCTGTGATAAGAATACCTATGAATCAAAATTTAAAGTGGGATAAATAGAAAAAAGCTCAAAGCATTTCACACATTGCTTTGAGCTTTCTTATTTAATACGTTAAGGAACTTGCAATAATCCACCCAATGGACAGAGAGAACATCATCAATAAGATACCTACAGACACACGATCTTCATTAATAGCATCTTTAATGCTGTAATTGATGGTGACCACTTCAGCAAGTACGTAAAAGACGATTTGCGCCACAATCCCAATAACTCCCCAGATCACCATATCCCAAAAAGAAACCGAATGTGCAATGGCCGACCCGATGACAAATGCCAAACCGAGCAGTTTTCCCCCCATCACAAGCGCTGCCGTTGTATTTCCTTGTGCAACAAGCTTGATCTTCTCATTTCGAGAAGTTAAATCAAATAAAAATAAACCAACGAATAACAGAACAAACGCTGTTCCTGCATATAAACCAAAAGCCGCTAAATAGCTTCCCATTTCAATCACTCCTTAATTTGTTTAAACCCTACAGGCATAAAATAAGATAGGTTATCAATAATTTGTTTTCCTAAACGGTACCCAAATGCACTTGCTTGTTCATTTACCAGAAAAGCACCAATCATCATATGGCCATCTTTCCATCCAGATTCTGTTTGAAACGAAATCTTTGGCAAATCAACATACTCTTGGTAGACCTGAACATAGTCAACATAACTGTTGTTTGGATCTTCCTCTACCTTTTCCCCAGAGGGTGCATATATTTTGACAGAATCGCCTTCTCTGCCAAAAGTCGGCTTTTCTACATATTTTTTGCCTGCTGATAGGAAAGGTGTAGGCTCTAAGTAGGTTGCGAGGAAATACTCTCCAATCCACTTATGTTCCTCTTTTGTAAAAAACTCGCTTCTTTGTTCATGAAGCCCCCAAATAATCGCTTGTACTGCCTTTGATTGTAAAAGAAAAGCACTTAATGGGTTGACGATTGCCAGCTTCTTTAAGCGGACCAATTCCAACAACTGAAGGCCTACACTCGCACCAGTCTCGGCATCCTTATCCAAAATGAGCGACTCTATCGGGAATGTCTGGCGATACAAGACATCAATCTTTCTTCCTTCTTCATCCAACAAAGCTTCGCCTTCAATAATTTTTAGCTTGTGCAGGGGAACATATTGGGATGGGAGTCTACAAATATCTTTTAAATATAATACCGTTTGCTTATCCTCAAAATTTTCATCATGAGACGTAAAAACAATATTCGGGAACTCCTTTTTCTCCAAAACCTGATAGCTCTCAAAGATGGCATTTTTCACAGACCTTCCTAGACGTTCTTCTTCTTGGCAATTAGGGTCTACCCTACCAAACTCTTTACACACTTCCCCATTCATTTGAAATAACTCTTTAATAAAGGTGGGCGTGTCACTATTAATCTCCAATACTTTATATGTATCATTTGTTTTAACAAGGTCCACCCGGGATATAATGGACTCCGCCACTATCCCCTTGATCGATAGGTATGGAATGGTCTCTAATGGGTAACCAAGTTCGAGAAGAGTTTCTTCCTCCAGTCCCCGCAGTAGCTTCGCCATTTTCGAGAAAATACGTCCCACCCTATTGGCCACATTCCGAATATCCACTGCCTCTTCCGGCTCGATTTCGTATACAGAATAGAGGGCATACTCTTGCTCATAAAGATTGCTCCAAAATGTTGGGAACTTTGTGTAATATGCTTGACGCTCTGTTTGATAAACTTGCTCTTTCATCTAACTCATCCTCCACTGTAGGAAGAACCACTACCAAATCCTTTACTCGGCGTTGTGTTGGACTGAAAAGTGGAGCTGTTTCGATAGTTTTTATAGGATGAATCTTTTTTTAAGGAAGATTTACTGCCAAAGAAGCTGCCTCCGTGATAATAGTGGCGGTAATAGCTAGATGAATCATCATCGCACTGATAAACGCCTTCTTCATTATCCCATTCATACTCATTACAGCGATCATCGAACGGCTCTGGCGGAAGCGAACTGGATTCTTCATCACCGGAACCGCAACCAGTCATACCCAAAGCGAATACGGTGGCAGACACACTTGTTTAAAACTTTTTTCGTTTTTGTCATAGGTACTACTCCTTTCTTACATAATGAACTAAACTAATAGTAACAAAAACAGGAAATAATGAGGAGATAAATTTTTTACTAAAATCGAGAGGATGTAGGTTACCCATATGGAACTGATCTATTACTTACACGACAGAGGAAGTTATGAGCCAATATACGAATACAAAAAAGAAAAAATCAGCGAAGATGAAATCTATGCAAGGCAGCTTTGTACTTTTTTTATAAAAGAAGGAATACAATATAAATTATTATGCAATGAGGGTTCCTTAGATAACAATTCTGAAACAATTACGGTGGAAAAAGATGAGGTGGCAAGGAACTTCTATAAGGAAAAATCGTACCCTGCTGGTATTCATATGGAATTTCGCGAATACAAATACCTTCAAGATATGCCAGTCCTTCATACCCAACCATTAGAAAGTCACTGGGAAGCTATCAAATTTTTGTTAAAGGATATCGTTCACCTCCCTGGGATTGGGGAGTGCCATGTTGACTCAACGGAAATTGATGAAGACCGTCAATGCTATGTTTTTTATATAGGAAAGATTGTGAAAGAAACTTAGGGAAATTTTTAATGTACTACTCCTTTTCTGTAAAAAATTGCTATAATAAACTTTATATGATGTGTAAGCAAAGGGGAGAGTCGGATGGCAGAAATGAACGAAAATCCGTTATTAAAAAGCAATGATAAACCGAAGATCAAAGTGGAAAGAAAAGAAGGGGAACCAACCGCCGCTTTTAAAGGGGCAAGTTGGTCAGCTCTTGTGGTAGGTGTTTCCGCTTATTTGATCGGACTGTTTAATGCCGCAATGGAGTTGAATGAGAAAGGGTACTATTTTGCTGTACTGGTATTCGGCCTGTATGCAGCCGTGTCCTTGCAAAAAGCGGTGCGAGATCGGGAAGAGGACATTCCCGTTTCCGGCATCTACTACGGACTCAGCTGGTTTGCCCTTGTTGTTTCCATTTCGTTAATGGCAATCGGGCTCTATAATGCCGGAAGTATTATTTTAAGTGAAAAAGGATTTTACGGCATGTCATTTGTGCTCAGTTTATTTGCAGCCATCACCATTCAGAAGAATATTAGAGACACGCAAAACGCAAGAGAAAGAGATTAATAGCGGTGGCGGTACTGGAGACTTGTTGTGGAGTCAGACAGTACCGTTTTCTATTTAGCTCCAAATAGTTTAAAATAATCAGATAATAGGGTGTAATCTGGTGAAAAGTTAACCTGAATTATGATATGATAGGGATTAGGATGGACAAAGTATGTTTCTAGGTAGCGTTATGCCTTTAGGATGCTAGAAGCAATAGCGCCTGCTCTTTTTTATAAATTTAGGGGATGTGTAATGATGAGCAACATGCAGAATAAAACAGACGTTATCTTAATTGGTGCCGGTGTCATGAGCGCGACTTTGGGTTCGTTATTAAAGGAAGTTCAACCGGATTGGGAAATTAAAGTGTTCGAAAAGCTAGCAAGTGCAGGGGAAGAAAGCTCGAACGAATGGAACAATGCCGGGACGGGACATGCAGCCTTATGCGAGCTTAACTATACGTCATTAAAAGCCGACGGAACCATGGACATCAGCAAGGCAGTAAAAGTGAACGAGCAGTTCCAGCTTTCACGCCAATACTGGTCCTATTTAGTTAAACAAAACCTAATTAGCAATCCACAAGACTTTATCATGCCAATTCCACATATCAGCTTTGTGGAAGGGAAAGAAAATGTCACGTTTTTGAAAAAACGTATGGAAGCGCTATCAGCAAACCCGCTGTTTAAAGGAATGGAATACTCCGAAGATCCTAAGAAGCTCAAGGAATGGATGCCTCTTATGATGGAAGGCCGCACCTCAAACGAGCCGATTGCAGCAACGAAGATCGACTCTGGAACAGATGTGAATTTCGGTGCGTTGACGCGCATGTTATTTGACCATTTGGAGAAAAACAACGTAGAAGTTCATTATGAACATAGCGTGGAGAACCTTAAGCGTGCAAGCGACGGTTCTTGGGAATTGAAGATTCGTAATGCCAAAACTGGTCAAGTTGAGTACCACCATGCCAAGTTCGTATTCATCGGCGGGGGTGGCGGAAGTCTGCCATTATTGCAGAAAACCGGTATCCCGGAATCGAAGAATATCGGAGGTTTCCCGGTTAGCGGACTGTTCTTAGTATGCAACAATCCAGAGGTCGTGGAAAAGCATCACGCAAAAGTATACGGAAAGGCAAAGGTTGGCGCGCCGCCAATGTCGGTACCGCATCTTGATACGAGATATATAAATAACAAAAAGACCTTGCTGTTTGGACCATTTGCCGGGTTCTCGCCAAAGTTCTTGAAAACCGGCTCCAACCTGGACTTGATCGGCTCCGTAAAGCCATATAACGTCATGACCATGCTTTCTGCTGGATTCAAGGAAATGGCCCTGACCAAGTATTTGATTCAACAGGTGTTGTTATCCAATGAAAAACGCATTGATGAGTTGCGCGAATTTATCCCGAACGCGAAAAGCGAAGATTGGGAGATTGTCGTTGCAGGTCAACGCGTTCAAGTCATCAAAGATACGGAAGCTGGCGGCAAAGGAACGCTACAATTTGGTACGGAAGTGGTTAGTGCATCCGATGGCTCCATCGCCGCATTGCTGGGTGCATCTCCAGGAGCTTCCACAGCCGTCCACGTCATGCTCGAAGTATTTGAAAAATGTTTCCCAGAGCAAATGTTTGAATGGAAAGAGAAAATTCAAGAAATGATCCCGAGCTACGGCGTATCTTTAGTAGAGAATCCAGCGCTATTTGATGAGCTTTTCGCCTCCACAGCGAAAACCCTCTTTCTTAGTGAAGGGAAGGGGCAAAAGGCGCTTTCCTTTCACTAAAATAAGAATAAATGGAAAAACCTTTGATCCTTTTGGGGATTGAGGGTTTTTTGTTTTGGGGTTTTAGGGGGCCTTATGGATAGCAAGCCGGAACTTGTGGAGCGGAAAACTTGAGTTGGAGATTCTAACTTCTGTATGCTAAAGGTACTAACTTACGAGAGGATGTTGTTTTATGAAAACAGGTAAACGACTTAGAGACCATTGGAAGGTGCAATATAAAAATCCCGGCTACCCGCATGTTCAGCAAGGTTGGATCCTGCCTCCCGACCGCATGCGCGAATACGACCCATTCATTTTAATGGCGGACGATTGGTTTAAACGGGGAACCTTCTCCGACCACCCTCACCGAGGTTTTCAAACTATTACTTATGTAGTGGACGGAAGGCTCGAACATACTGATAATCAGGGCGGTCACTCTGTGCTGCACGCTGGCGACGTTCAGTACATGAATGCCGGAAGCGGCGCCCGCCATGCAGAGGAAGCGGTCGATGAGGATGTCATTCATACGCTGCAACTCTGGCTCAATTTGCCGAAGAGCTTGAAACAAACGGAGTCCTCTTATCAGAATGTATTTTTGGAAGATGCCCCTTTGGTAGACTTGGCTGGTGGTTCTTTACGAGTTTACTCAGGAAGCGCAGAGGGCGTGACAGGTCCGATGAACTCATTAGTTCCTATTAATATGTTTGAGCTTTACTTGCGAGCAGGTGAACGATACTCCTTGGAATTGCCTGCGAACCATAACGGTCATGTTTATATGCTACAAGGCGAGATGACTTTTGGTGGTGAGGGAGGCGTGACATTAGGGAAAACCGAGGTGGGACTGTTGTCTTACGATGAGGTCGCTGATGACGGTGCGGTGAATTTGCTGGAAATAACGGCGGCTCAGGAGCGGTCTAGGGTGCTTATTTATACAGGTAAACCTATTGGCGAGCCGATTGTCGCGAGAGGTCCTTTTGTGATGAACACCGAGGAGGAAATTGTGGAGGCGTTTGAGGATTTTAGAGCGGGTAGGTTTGGTGGGCGGGTGTAGGTGATGGTGGGCTTTAGGTAATAGAGCCAGTCTCAATGCCCGAACGCCGAGCAACGGCATGGAAACGGTAACAGAGAGGTCCTCTCAAGGCCCGAACGCCGAGGAGCAGCAGAGAAACGGTAACAGGGAGGGCCTCTCAAGGCCGGAACGCCAAGCAACGGAAGGGAAACGGTAACAGAGAGGGCCTCTCAAAGCCCAAACGCCGGGGAGCAGCAGAGAAACGGTAACAGAGAGGGCCTCTCAAAGCCCGAACACCGAGCAACGGAAGGGAAATGGTAACAGAGAGGGTCTCTCAAAGCCCGAACACCGAGCAACGGAAGGGAAATGGTAACAGAGAGAGCCTCTCAAAGCCCGAACACCGAGGAGCAGCAGGGAAACGGTAACAGAGAGGGCCTCTCAAAGCCCGAACGCTAAGCCACAACAGCGAAAAGGTAACAGAGAGCGGCTCTCCATCCCCTGAAGCATCACCCCAGAATTAAAACAGGTAACAAAAACAGATCACTCAAAATAACTCCATCTATTACTTCCTTTATTGTTCATATGTTTATCTAGTATGCGTCTTATTGTTTTTGGGGATTTTATCTCCTTACACCATTCATGAATATTCTTTGTAGAAACAGGCCTATCCGGAAACAACATCCTAAACTCCCCCACATGCCGCAGCACAACCTCCTCAAGCGTCTCCACCCTCTGACACCTCACACACCGCGCAGAACGCCCCTCCACAAAAACAGACAGAGAGACACAGCTCGCACACACTAGCCCTTTCCTAACCTGATCATAAGAATACTCCGGTAAATTCTTAAAAGGAGAGTCCGCGATATGAAGAGAGGTTAGTTTCTCCGCAAGTGAAGTGTGCATGCTATTAAGCTTAAAAGAAGCATCCGTTTGCAAGCCTTTAAGGTATCTGTTTATTTGGGTTGGGTGAATAAATGGTTTATCAGGAGGTGATTGATACAGGGTGAATTCGGAGTTGATGAAGACCACGGAAGCGAGTATGGGTATATTGAATTCATAATTATTCAGCAATTGGCGGAGCAACGAGTTGCAGCGGTTCAGTTGGGTCAAAGGGTTGGTGATTTCTACGGGCTTAGAGTGCGACTTAAAGTACATGTGGTCGGAGGAGGCGTCATAGATGTAATCCCCTTCAAAATTCTTCACTTCAAAAAGATAAGCATTCCGAGGAGTAATAATAAGCGAGTCAATCTGAAAAGTAGTGTTATTATGCTTAAGCAAGAGGTCATTTACCACCAGATGGTGGCCATCCACCTTTTCGGTCATAACATCAAACATGCACTCTCCTTCATAACCTTTCTCCATATTCCACAAGTATTGCTTTTCTTGCTCAAGAAGCGTCATTCGCGCCCCCAGAGCTAAATAGAATTGCATTTCCGTCGACCTTGTTCTTGATTTAACTAGCATATCCCACATCCTTTTCTCAGAGTCTACTTAACTATAACAGTTCCAAAGCACTAATCACACAATTTTCAATAAATTAGCCGCGGTCCCGTTTCCTTATTTTACCCTCCCCCTTTTAACTAAATTAGATAGTCTAATAAAGCCCTTTCAGTTATGATGAATGCAGTATGTTTTATTGGAGGAACTGAATGATTAAATTAATGGCAGATTCAACTTGTGATTTATCAAATGAAGTGTTGGAGATGTATGACATTAGTCTGGCACCCTTAAGCATAAATATTGATGGAAAAACATATAAGGATCGAGTGGACATAGAGCCGAATGAATTTTACGGAATGATGGAGGCGCTTTCGGAGTTTCCGACGACCGGGATGCCGAGTCCAGTGGAGTATTTGGCGATTATGAACGAGGCTGTTGAAAGTGGTTATAAAGAAATCCTGTGTATTTGCATGTCGAGCGGGACAAGTGGCTCCCACCAGTCAGCTGAATTAGCGAAAGGGTATTTCTTTGAGGAAAATCCGGACTCACCTGTAAAAATTCATGTGGTAGATTCGAAGTGTATGAGTCATGGTAGCGGCTGGCTTGTGCTAAAAAGTGCGATGATGCGAGAGAGCGGCGCATCATTTCAGGAGTTAGTAGATTTTAATGAAAGTCACAAAACCAATGTGAAACATTTCCTATCTGTAGATGATCTGGATCATTTGATCAAAAGCGGCAGGCTGACAAATGCGAGTGCATTTCTTGGAAAGCTACTGATGCTGAAACCGATTATGACCATGAAAAATGGCAAAGGGGCCATCGTCGCAAAAGAGAGAGGCTTAAAGCGTGTTCTCAAGCATTATGTAGAAGAGTTTATAAAACGTAATGACGAAGCGGTGACGGACTTTATCATCATCGGGTATACGTCCGATGTCAAAGTTGCCGAAAACTTAAAAATAAAGATAGAAAACGAAACAGACTTCACAGGTACCATCCACATCATGCAGATGGGAGTATCTGTTGGTACACATGTTGGACTTGGAGCTCTTTCCCTCTTTTTTATGGAAAAAAAATAACCTAGAAACTAAACCACCTGCCAAAAAGGTGGTTTTTTCGTGTGTGAATTTTTATCCTTATCGGTTTTATGGTAGTGTTAGTATATCAAAATAATAGTTAGAATTTTATAAAAGGGGGTTTTTCCATTGTCGTCAAAACAGAAGAACACGTACACAGACTTACAAAAACCGACGAAGAGTAATTGGAGTGTCCTGCTTGGAGCGGCATTCCTGATGGGATCATCTGCCATCGGACCAGGATTTTTGACGCAGACGGCTGTTTTTACCGAACAACTTTTAGCTAGCTTCGGCTTTGTCATTTTAATGTCGATTATCTTAGACATCGGGGTACAGGTAAATGTGTGGCGAATCATTGCCGTATCTAAAAAAAGAGGCCAGGATATAGCGAACATGGTCTTGCCCGGGCTTGGGTATTTCCTCGCATTTGCGGTCGCTTTAGGCGGTCTGGCCTTCAACGTTGGTAACATTGGTGGGGCGGGCCTTGGAGTAAACGTACTATTCGGTATCGATGTGCGGATTGGTGCTGTCATCACGGCTGCCATCGCCATAGGAATTTTCTTATCGAAAGAAGCAGGAGTGGCAATGGATAAGATTGCTCGTTACTTAGGATTGATGATGGTGTTGCTCACGCTTTATGTGGCATTTCAAAGTAATCCGCCTGTTGGTGAGGCTGTTTTCCGTACATTTGCGCCGGAGACGATTGATGTGTTTGCAATCATTACCCTTGTAGGGGGAACAGTTGGCGGCTATATTACATTCGCTGGTGGACATAGACTGTTGGATGCAGGAATCAGCGGTAAAGAAAATTTGCACCAAGTGACGAAGAGTTCGGTATCTGGTATTGTCATCGCATCCATTATGCGAATTTTCTTGTTCCTTGCTGTGCTCGGAGTGGTTGCAACGGGATTCAAGCTAGATCCAAACAATCCGCCGGCATCTGTCTTTATGGAAGCGGCCGGAATGGTCGGTTATAAAATGTTTGGTCTGGTGCTTTGGGCTGCGGGGATTACATCTGTTGTCGGGGCCGCATATACATCCGTTTCTTTTTTAAGAACATTGTCTAAAAAGATTGATCAGAATAACTCAAAAGTCATCATCGGATTCATAGTTGTGTCTACGATTATTTTTGCTTTTATCGGCGAGCCGGTTCTGTTGTTGATTTTGGCTGGTGCGTTTAACGGGCTTATTTTACCTGTCGCACTTGGAACGCTATTAATTGCGGCATATAAAAAAGAAATCGTCGGAGATTACAAACATCCGCTATGGTTGACGATTTTTGGTGCGATTGTGTTTATCGCAACAGCTTATTTAGCAGGAGTCACCTTGATTAATCAGGTGCCGAAGCTATTTTCCTAAAAAAGACTTGAGGGGGAAACCAAGTTGAAGATTGAATTTCACCCACTGGGGGATACAGGTTTACAGGTTCTTTTTGGGTCCGACATATCAGTAGAAACAAATCAAGAGATCAGGCTGTTTGCAGACCAACTTAAGAAGCAAGAGATTGATGGCGTGATTGAGTGGGTGCCGGCTTATACAACACTCACTATTTTTTATCAACCAGATAAAATCATATATAAGGATTTGTGCAAAAAGCTCGAGGACATACAGGCGAGATTGCAAAAAGAAGACGTACCATCCAACTCTATCGTTTACGAAATCCCAGTTCTGTACGGAGGAGAGGTTGGTCCTGACCTGCCTGAAGTGGCAACCCATAATGGTTGCACAGAAGATGAGGTTATTTCTATCCACTCTGCTCAGACCTATCTCATTTACATGATGGGATTTGTCCCCGGTTTTCCTTACTTAGGCGGGATGCCAAAAGAAATCGCTACGCCAAGGCGTGAGAACCCGCGTGCGAAAATTGAGGCAGGTTCTGTCGGGATAGCAGGGGAACAAACTGGTGTTTATCCATTGGAAACTCCAGGTGGCTGGCAGATTATCGGGAGAACACCTGTAAAACTTTATGATCCGGAGAGGAAGGAGCCAATCCTTTTATCTGCTGGGTCATACATCCGCTTTGTTCCTGTTAATCAAAAAGAATATGAAGAGATAGAAGAAGCCGTCACACGTGGAGAATTCAAGGTGAAGAGTTATAAAAAAGGGGGAGCACACGATGAGAACCGTTGATTTAAACAGTGATTTAGGGGAAAGCTTTGGTGCCTATACAATTGGAAATGACGAGGAAGTACTTCAGTATATCTCTTCAGCTAATATCGCCTGTGGTTTTCATGCTGGGGATTACAACGTTTTGATGAAAACGGTTCAGAAAGCTGCGGAACTTGGAGTCTCCATTGGAGCGCACCCGGGTTTTCCAGATCTTGCGGGATTCGGCCGACGTGATATGCACATGAGCAAACAGGAAATCTTCAACCTTGTCGTTTATCAAATAGGGGCAATTCAAGCGGCGGCTAGAGTAGCTGGTACACATGTGCACCATGTAAAACCGCACGGCGCTTTATATAACTTTGCTTCCAAAGATGAGATGGTAGCTACTGCGATAGCGGAAGCAGTCCACGCAGTCGATCCGAAATTAATTTTATTCGGCCTAGCTGGAAGTGAACTTGTTCGGGCAGGGGAAAAAGTAGGATTAAGAGTGGCACAGGAGGTTTTCGCTGACAGGACCTATCAACCAGACGGAACACTTACTCCAAGGTCCCATGCGAATGCGATGATTCATGATGCGGACCTTGCTGTGGAACGGGTGCTGAGAATGGTTACGGAAGGGAAAGTCCAGGCGGTTAATGGAGAAGATATTTTTATCCAGGCAGATACCATCTGCGTGCACGGAGATGAGCCGGAAGCGTTGGAATTTGTACGAAAACTAAGAGAAAAACTTGAGGAAAACGAAGTGGTAATTCAAGCTTTTGGGACGGTGGATCAACCATGAGCAGTCCGCTTTTTCAAGTAATGAAACCTGGCCTACTTACGACTATCCAGGATTTGGGTCGGACAGGCTATCAAGAGTTCGGGATGGTGGTTGCCGGTGCCATGGATGAATACTCTCTTCAGATTGGGAACCTTTTGGTTGGAAACGATAAAGGAGAAGCTGCTCTCGAAGTCACCATCATGGGTCCGGAATTAAAGGCGCTTGAGGATGTGGTGGTTGCCATTTGCGGCGGCAATCTATCCCCGAAAGTCAATGGCAAGCAAGCACCTATGTGGAAGAGTTTCAAGGTGAAAAAAGGAGAGCTAATTGAGTTTGGAAGGCCGGTGGAAGGAGCGCGTGCCTACATTTGTGTAGCTGGTGGGTTTGATGTCCCAGTCGTAATGGGAAGTAAGTCGACATACTTAAAGGCGCAAATCGGCGGATTCCAAGGCAGGGCGTTGGAAAAAGATGATGTTTTGTACGGAGAACCTACGCTTGAGGCAACAACAGGTCGTTCTATCCATCCTGACAAGATCCCATCATACAAAAAAGAGATGGAAATCCGCGTATGCCTTGGGCCGCATCTTGATGCTTTTCACGAATCTTCTGTAGAAATGTTTTTGTCCTCTACATATGAAGTTACGCCACAATCCGATCGCATGGGGTACAGATTGAAAGGACCAAAAATCGAACATAAAACTTCTGCAGATATCATTTCAGAATCAATTCCTTTAGGTGGAATTCAAGTGCCTGCAGATGGAAGTCCGATTCTTTTAATGGCAGATCGTCAGACGACTGGAGGTTATACAAGGGTTGCAACGGTTATTTCTTATGACATTCCGCTTTTAGCGCAGGCTCAGCCAGGCACTTCTATCCGATTCAGGGAAGTGTCTGTGGAAGAAGCACAAACATTGTATCAAGAAAGAGCCAAGTTTTTCAGCGTTCTCGGAAAAGTGACATGATAATAGATTCTTAACTTTACAAAGCATTAGGGCAATTCAAGCCCTGATGCTTTTTATAATGGGCAAAAAATTAAGTTATGAGGGAGATTGAAAAACATAGTATAGGTAGTAAGTAGTAGTACTGGGATTTTCATAGCGAAAAAAAGGGGGAGTTCAGTTGATAAACAGCTATACCAGATTTGCAGCGACACTCTTGTTTCTACAAATTGCTACCATCATTCTTACAGGATTATTTTTATTACGCCATTTTCCCGTCATACATATCTTGAACGGCGTAATTGCACTTATTGTGGCTTTATTACTTTTCTTTATAAAATGGAAGTGGACACCGCTCCTTGGCATGCTTTACGGCGTTTTGTTCAGCATACTAACCGTTCCCTCTTATTTTATCTCTATGTTCAGGCATATCGACCCAGAGTACAATGCTATGCTGGAAGCAAGCAATCCTTTCTTTGGTATCAGTACCCTGACTGCCCTTTTGGTACTTGGTATTTTATTTTTTTCGACTGCCGGATTAGTCGCAAATCTTCGTCAAGCCCAACAACCTCCTGCGTGGTTTCCAAAAGTAAGAAGCGCCATTTACGGGGCTACCATCTTGGGGCTTTTGATAAGTCTATATCTCCAGCAACATTGGGTAACAGGAATAAACGCGACAGCTATGGAAAAGTTGCCGATCATTGTGATGAAACCAGACTCGGTCGAACCGGAAAAGATAGAAGTGCAGGCTGGGGAACCGTTAGTATTCCACATAAAAAATCAATCGGAAAATAAATGCCACATTCTTCAGTTTCCAGAGTTAAGCGAAAGTGTGCATATGGAACAGGGGCGCTCTGGCTTAATTATTATAGATCCGGAACCAGGCACATATACGTATGGATGTAAGCCGCACCACGGGTATATGAATGAAAATATTAAGGGTACTTTAATCGTGAAGCCAAGATAGGTCAAAACGGATTTCTGGCACTAAAAAAAGCTGCCTCCCAAAATTAATGGAGGCAGGCTTTTTTTATAAAAGATTAGTTCGCTTCTCCAACGGTGTTCTTCACACCTTTTTCCAGTATTCCCGCGCTTCCAGAAAATCTGTAGCGCAAGCATAATACCGAAAGCGATGAATCCGAAGATATCTGTATTGGCTTCAGGATAGATTAGAAGCAGCCCTGTAGACACGGTGATAATACGCTCGATCCAGTGAAGCTTTCTATACCAGAAGCCGATAAGGCCGGCACCAATAGAAATCATCCCAACGATAGAAGTGACGAGAATCCATGACACCTCTGGAATAGTAGTATCAATCATCAATAAACTGCGGCTGGAACACAAACATATATGGAATGATGAACGCAGCAATAGCCAGTTTAGATGCATTGATCCCTGTACGGATCGGCTCCCCTTTAGATATACCTGTAGCAGCAAATGCGGCTAAGGCAACAGGTGGGGTGATATCTGCAACAATACCAAAGTAGAACACAAACATGTGCGCTGCAAGAACTGGAATCGCAACTTCCAATTGATCATTAAGCGCTAAAATTGCAGGTAGTGCAATCGTAGACGTAATGATATAGTTTGCAGTCGTCGGTGAACCCATTCCCAAGATGATAGATGCAATCATCGTGAAGAAAAGCGTTAGTAGCAGTAGCAACGTTGGCGTGGATGTGATGGCAGCAGCCATACTTACAAGACTATTTCCCAGTTTGAGTCCTAGACCAGTTTTCGTTACAACCCCAACGATAATACCGGCGCATGCCGTAGCAGCAGCAACACCAAGCGCAGTGCGTGCTCCATTTGTTAGAGCAAGAATAAATTTAGCTGGCGTAATTCTAGTATCTTTTCTAAATAAACTCACGATGATTGTACTTAAAATACCAAGTAAAGCCGTTCTCTCAATACTGAAACCTTGGAACAATAGGACAACAATCACGATGATTGGCAGTAAGAGGTGAATCTTTTTCAGTACTTCCATTTTCTTTGGTATTTCTTCCTTCGGTAATCCGAGTAACCCTTGTTTTTTCGCTTCTAAGTGGGTCATAATCCAAATTCCGGAGAAATATAGAATAGCAGGGATGGTTGCGGCTTTAGCAATTTCCCAATAAGGAACACCTGCAAATTCAATCATCAAGAAGGCGGCCGCTCCCATTATTGGCGGCATGATTTGTCCACCGGTGGAAGACGCTGCTTCTACGGCTCCCGCGAAGTTACGATGATAGCCTAGTCGTTTCATTAATGGAATCGTATAAGATCCAGTCGTTACTGTATTAGCAACAGAGCTTCCGGAAATCGTTCCTTGCAAAGCACTAGAGAAAATAGCAACTTTTGCAGGTCCACCTGTACGTCTTCCTGCTAGGGAAATCGCCAAATCATTGAAGTAGTTCCCAACCCCAGTTTGAACCAAGAACGCACCAAATAATAAGAATAAGAAAATATAGGTGGATGATACCTGTAATGGCGTACCAAGGATCCCATCTGTTGTAAAGAACATAGATTGAATCAATTGTTCGAGACTAAGTCCTCTATGAATCAGCATTCCTGGCATGTAAGGGCCGAAAAGCGCGTAAACCATAAATACGACGGCGATAATGGTAATCGGCAGGCCGATGGCACGTCTTGTTGCTTCAATAACCAAGAGGATGGCCAAGCCACCAATAACAGCTTGTGCGGAAGTGATGCTTCCAATTTGTTGAACTAACGTGTCGTAGTAAACAGGCCAATATCCGCATACTACAACGGTCAACCCTACTAAAATATAATCATACCAAGCAATTTTTGTTTTGTTTCCGCCTTTTCTGGCTGGAAATAGCAAGAATATCAAAGTCAAAGCAAAACCTAAGTGAACCGTACGTTGCAGGTATGCGGTAAGCTGACCAAATATTCCTGTGTATAGTTGAAAAAGAGAAAAGGCAATCAACATAAAGAAGACAACTTTTGCTGCGTAACCGGTAAGGTTTCTTGTTTGTGCATCCGGATCGTACTTCTCTAGCAGCTTTTCTTGTTCTTCAGCCGTTAATTCCTGTCGGTCGTTTTTATCACTCATGTATTTTCATTCCTTTCATATACTGCCATAATGTCAACTCTTCTACTCTTACATTATACCAGTCTCCTGGAGTAAAGTATTCGTTAAACCATACCATCTTTTCTCCATTCTCGCCCCAGGCAAGGCGGTTCTTAGAAACGGTCTTGCCGTTTCGGACATTCATGGAGGAGAATACGTTATTTAAATCTCTTATATGATATTTTCCATCTTCATATACAAATTCTTCTCCCTCTTCCGCATTCGATGGCATGCCTATCCCGAATTCTTCGTAAATAATTTCTGTTTGTACGATGTGGCGATCATCTCGCACCCTATACTTTTCCACTACATCTGTTAAATGAATGGAGTGTGTAAAGATGATTTGAAATGTGTCCTCTTCATCAATGGGAAGGAATGCTTGTATTTGTTCGGTGTTTTGTACATGGAAAACTAGCGCGGTTCGAAATGGGACCAAAAAAAGGCCCAATAAGAGTAATACGGTTGTAGAGGATAAAATAATGGCAATCACTTTCTTTTTCATGGTAACCCACCTAAAAAATAGCTATTAGCAGCTCATAAATAAAAAAGAAGGACCGACAGCATAATGGAAATTAAGTGTCGGCCAATCTGGTCCTGTTCATTTTAAATTAATCTAATAGACCTTCTTCTTTAAAGTACTTTTCAGCACCAGGGTGGAAGTCGATACCGATTCCGTCCGTTGCTGTTTCAATTGTGATGAATTCACCCTTAGCGTGGGAAATTGCATCTGTGTTTTCATAGATTGCTTTTGTGATTTTGTAAACTAGGTCTTCAGAAAGATCTTTGGATACTGCTAACATCGCAAGTACCGCTACTGTGTTTACTTCATTTTCCATGCCATACGTTCCAGCTGGAATTGTATCAGCAGCATAGTAAGGGTATTTTTCTACCAACTCATCTACTTTTTCTTGAGAGATTGGAACAATGCTTACAGGGTTAGTAGCGGATAAACCGTCAACCGCACCTGTTGGAGTACCAGAAGTGATGAAAGCCGCATCGATGTTACCATCTTGGATTCCACCAGTAGACTCACCAAAGTCTAGGTTTTGCGCATCGATATCATCCATTGTCATGCCGTGGATTTCAAGGATTTGCTCTGCGTTAATGTAAGTTCCTGACCCAGGAGCACCAACAGAAACTTTCTTCCCTTTTAGATCTTCTACACTAGAAATTCCAGAGTCAGCAAGCGTTACAATTTGAACGGTCTCAGGATACAGAGATCCAAGTGCCAATACATTATCAACCGCTTTCCCTTCAAATGCGTTTGTACCTTCTACAGCATTAGCCATAACGTCTGTTTGTACGAAAGCGATTTCTGCTTCACCCTCAGCTAAAGCTACTACGTTATCAGCAGAAGCATTGGAAGAAACAGCGTCCGTTTGGATACCAGTCTCATCAGTAATTACCTTTGCCATTGCGCCACCAAGCGGATAGTATGTACCACTCGTTCCACCTGTCAGCATGCTCATTAACTTCGGATCTTCGCTGCCGCCTTCTCCGCTAGAATCATTATCTCCGCCGCCACATGCAGCTAAGAATAATGATAAAACTAGAACCATAGATAAGGCTAGGAAACTATTCTTTTTCATCGAACTCCCCCTAAATATTAATTTAACATCTCTTATTTTACAGATATTACGGAGATTTATCAAATGTTAACCCAGTATTTAGGGGGTTTTCTGTTATAATCACGTATTCTTGTGTTTTTGTGTGCTACTACACTTTGACTCTATCATGATAAAATAAAGCAAAAATAAATGAGTGGAGTGTGCGCGATTTATGAAAATTACTAATATCCTTTTTACAGGTAGGTTGGTAAAAGACTTGGAGAGGTTACTTAATTCGGAGGAAATGTTGAAGGGCAGGGGTGTGCGGTTCGTAGCTGATGAGGAGGTTTCATCGGAGGACTTAGATTGGGCGGATGCTTATGTGGCATTTCATCCGGTGGCGCACTTTCAGTTTGGAAACTTGAAGTGGGTGCACTCACTCGGTGCCGGGGTCGATCGTTACATGGCACTTGGTGATAGATGGCCAGAAGACGTCCTATTAACAAGAACGATTACTTCATTTGGAAGGAAAATTGGGGAGTATGCGCTTAGTTATATGTTAAATGAAACGCAACTTCACGATAGGTTTCGAGATCAGCAGGGGCGAGCGGAATGGAAGATGGTGTCCCCTCGTGCGTTGGATGAGATGAAAGTAGTCGTTTTCGGCACAGGAGAAATTGGCCAGGAGTTGGCTAGGATTCTAGGATTTTTTGGAGTGCAGGTGGATGGTGTATCGCGTAGTGGGGCAGATAAGGATTACTTTTTTAGGGTCATGTCATTGTGTGAGGTTGATGATAGTAGTTTTACGGAGGCGGACTTTATCATCAATACCTTGCCGCTTACGAAGGAGACGGTGGGATTGTTTGATGAGCGTCTTTTTGGTTGTATGAATCAAGCGGTGTTCATCAATGTGGGAAGAGGTGGGACTGTGGATCATGGTGCCTTGTTGAACGCATTGGATAGTGGGGCGCTTAAAGAGGCGGTTCTAGATGTATTTGAGGAGGAGCCGTTACCTGCTGACAGTCCATTGTGGAACCACCCAGGTGTAACGGTTACCCCGCATATTTCCGCAATCACGACGCCTGAAGAAGCGGTGGTGTGTTTCTTGGAGACGTTGGAGGCTGTGGAGAGCGGAGGGGAGTTGCGGAATCGGGTGGATGTTGGGCGGGGGTATTGAGTATGTGGGGGAGAGAGAGCGTCTCAAAGCCCGAAGCAAGAAGTGAAACGTCTAAACGGTAACAGAGAGAGCGTCTCAAGGCCCGAAGCAAGAAGCAAAGCGTCTAAATGGTAACAGAGAGAGCGTCTCAAGGCCCGAAGCAAGAAGCGAAGCACTCAAACGATAACAGAGAGAGCGTCTCAAGGCCCGAAGCAAGAAGCAAAGCGTCTAAATGGTAACAGAGAGAGCGTCTCAAGGCCCGAAGCAAGAAGCGAAGCACTCAAACGGTAACAGAGAGAGCGTCTCAAAGCCCGAAGCAAGAAATGAAACGTCTAAACGGTAACAGAGAGAGCTTCTCAAGGCCCGAAGCAAGAAGTGAAGTTCTAAACGGTAACAGAGAGAAGCTCCTTATTGCCTCCCTCCCCCAAAAACCCAAAATCGAGGTTTCATTTTCCAAATAATGTGCTATTTAATAAGTAGTTCTTTTCGTCCGGTAGGGTGTAAATCGACTTACATAGCCCGTTGAAACACAAATCTCACAAAATAGTATAAATTACCCATCTCAACCTATGCAAAAATAAATAGTTTTCATCATTTTGGTATTTTTCTTCCATGTTATAGTAAAAGGTATTGAGAAATAAACAAAACCCAATCAGCCTCCACCATTGAGGCTCACTAAAATAAATACATTCCTTATGAGGTGATGAACTTGTCTATTGCATATTACAATGCTCTGCTCAGGGAAAAGCAGCAGCACCTTCAGCGTCTTCAAGAATGTCAAAGTCAACTGAGGGGCAAACAACAGGAGTTTGCCAGTTTTAGAGCTTCTGTCACACGTCCCGAACTTTCCTCGTTTACTTGGCAGGGGACACTTGCCAACCGATTTGAAGACATCCGGACAAATGGAATGCTTCATTATTATTCAGAAATGGAGCAAAGCCAATTCAGGTCGATCTTCTCAGGTATCGAAAATAAAATTCAACAACTTCATCGTGAAATCAACTCACTAAAACAGACCATCGCTTCATTAGAGTTGCAGCTTGCAGAAGAACGGGCTGCCAATAGATACAATTAAACAAATGGAGGTCTCCATATGAGTACAGAAATCAAAATAAAGAAAAGTGAGATAGAGCAAGCCCTATCACAAATGAAATCCTCCTCAGAAGCTCTTCCATCCTCTTTCCCCTCTTCAATTGGAAGTGGCAACCGTTTAGATGTCGTCAATAAATTATCCGAAATTAACCGCATATTAGAACAACTGACAGAAAACTATAAGGCCCTCTTGCTTCATAACGAAGAAATGACGAGACAGTCTGTAGAACAGATGGTGGAAAAGGATCAAGAGCTGTCTTCCAAGATGCTGATTCGGTAACTGGTTTATATGTTTAGGACATAACTACAAACCACAAAAAAGCAAGGCTACCCTAAACTTAACTCATCAGAGGGAGCCTTGCTTTTTGATATTCAAAATGACTTTAAGAAACCCTCTCCCGCCTAACCAACCTCTCCCTTTTCCCTCTAAACCAGTTATAAAACTCTCCGGCTTCGTCTTTTGACACTCCATTTAGTTCACTGATATGAAGCGGGTTTGCACGGTTCTGAAAGTACAAGGTGGCAATTCCAAATCGGCGTTGCAGCCAGGAATGTTCGACAGATACTTGTTGGATACGGTTGTAGTGGGTGATGAATGTTTCGTTTGTAAGTCCGCCTTTTCGGATTTGAACGGTGTTTCCTTGGCGAAGGTAGCTGGTGAAAAAGTAATCAAGTACACGTGTTACCAGTGATATAGCAAAGACAATGCCTGCTACCCAGAGCCATTCTTTTTTGAACATGAAAAGGCCGACCGCTGCAATGATTGTAAAATAGTAGGGTACCAAGAGCTTGTACCATAGCACTTTGATTGGAAAACGTTCCATTTTCTCTTGAATGGGATATTGAGGTAACAGTGTTTCTAGCAACAAGTACGCCTCGTGTTTTGGCATGAAAGGGTAGAGGGAGCTTGTTTCTTGCTCTTCTATTTTCAATTCACCGACACTGATGAGCTTGATGGATGCTAGGCCAAGCAGGCGTTTTACCAGTGATTGTTCCACAACAATAGCTTGAACTTTCTCTTTGGAAATGGCAAAGCTGCTTGTGCTTCCTACCCCTTTTTTTATATAGATACGCTTGGAGTCATCGCTAATTTCGTAATTTCCATACTTGATGGTTGTCTGCAAATAGCCGATTCCGACAGAGATGACCATGGCCAGGACAAAGAGGATGATCAACATCCACCAATGCAGAAGCAGGTAGTCAAATGCGCCTTCAGCAGTGTCCTCGATATTGAAAAAATCGGCAAGGTTGAAGTAGATGGTTGTTAGCAAGGGGAAGATAGCCAGAAAGCTCAATGATGTAAAGGAAGCCTTCAGTAAATCTTTTTTGTTAGAGCGGAAGTGAACCGTCCTCTCGCTACCATCCTCTACCTCATCTTGGTCAGCTTCCCCTTCTGAAGGAGCTTTATCTAACAATCTTGAAAGGATTCGTTCTTTTTCAGAGACGGTCAAGACCGGGAAATTCACAGCGGAACCTTCTACGGTTGTTCCTGTTTCCAAGGTCAAAGAAGTCAGTCCAAACCATTTATGGATAAAGGTTGTCTTTGAATGGTGATTCTGAATTTTATCAAAGGAAACGGTACGCTGTTCTTTAACGAAAACTCCTTCTTTAAGCACAAAAGAATCCCCAATCACTTCGTATCGGTAAAGAAACCATTTCAGAACGATGACAATCAACGTCCACGCAATACCTATCACGAATAGGTAACGTCCCCATACAATCCAGTCGGAAGAAGAATTGATTTTTAACACAAAAAGAAAGAGGAAGATGGCGATGGAATTTTTCATTAGAGCAAAAAGCTCGACTGCTATCCAGGCCGGATGAAACCTTTTGACTTCCTGAGACATTATTCTTCCTCCCTTTCTGTCAGGTCGCTTTCTTTAACTTTTGCTAGCTGTGCAATCTCTGCTTTTAACCGTTTGGCCTTTTCTGCAGGGATAGCAGGTATGGTGTGCTGAGTCGTAGTGGTGCCTATTATCAAGTTGAAGAGTTCAAATTTCCTCATGATCGGACCCTGCTCGGTTCGGACAAACTCCACTTTTTCCATCGGGACCAATGTATGACTTTCATTCCACTTCCCGTTTTTCATTTGGACAAAGTCTTCATCAATCTCATAACGCCAAGTCTTTTGAAGAAAAACAGGTTCAATAAAGATAGAGTAAATAGCTGATAATACGATAATGCCAAAGATTATATACACAGTAACCTGGATCCAACCATACCATTGGTAGTGCTCGCTACAATATAGTAGGATGCCTAAAACAATGATGGCGATACCGTGCCCAATCGTGTTGGAGATACGCCACACTTGTACAGCTTGATTTGCGATTTTTTCGCTTGGTTCTTTGATGGTCATATACATTATTCTCACGCTCCTACCCTTTATACGAAACAGGCATAAAGATAGTTTCAACAAAATAATTTGTCTGGTTAAGGAGAACCTGAAAAGGGAATAAAAAGCAAAACGGCTTAAATAGGAGGAGAAAGAATGTTACTGAAGTATTTTTATGACGAAGGTTTGGCGCAAGCTTCTTACATGGTTGGCTGTCAGGCTTCCAAGGAAGCATTCATCATTGATCCGGCAAGGGAAATCCTGCCATACATGGAGGCTGCAACAAAAGAGGGGCTTCGGATTGTGGGAGCGTTAGAAACCCATATTCATGCTGATTTTGTGGCAGGGTCAAGAGAATTAGCGAAACGCTTAGGTGCGAAAATGTACCTCTCAGATGAAGGAGATAAGGATTGGAAATATGAAAATATCGAAGGTCTTTCTCATCAATTGGTAAAAGACGGGGATGAAATAAAACTTGGGAATATTTTGTTTCAAGTGTTGCACACGCCAGGTCATACACCGGAAAGCCTTTCTTTTTTAGTAACAGATGGCGGAGCGAAGACAGAACATCCGATGGGTATTTTTACAGGTGATTTCGTGTTTGTAGGGGACGTAGGCCGGCTGGATCTTTTAGAAAAATCTGCTCAAAAGAAAGGTACAGCTGATAAGGGGGCAAAAGACATGTATGCCTCTTTAAATAAATTTAAGGAGCTCCCAGATTATGTTCAAGTGTGGCCAGGTCATGGGGCGGGAAGTGCTTGTGGAAAATCGCTGGGTGCCATTCCTTCTTCCACTATTGGCTATGAAAGAAGAGTAAACTGGGCATTTCAGCACGATGATATTGAGAGCTTTGCATCTGAGCTGTTGGAAGGACAGCCGGAACCTCCGAAGTATTTCGGCATTATGAAGAAAGTGAATAAAGTTGGGCCCAACTTCACCTTAGATCTACGAAAACCAGAACGATTGGATGACATAAATATTTTAATGAAGAAAATAAAAGAAGGGGCACAGGTCATTGATACACGGGAAGCGGCCTTCTTTTCAAAAGAGCATATAGAAGGAACCATTAACATCCCATTTAATCAGGCATTTACTAATTGGGCTGGTTGGATCATCAACTATGAACAGCCACTTTATTTGTTGACGAACCCTGATAAGCTTGAGGAAACTCAGAAAACGCTTCAGTCCATAGGGATTGATAATCTCCACTATTACATGGATGTGGACCTTGCCATTCGCATGACATCAGATCTGGAGTCCTATCATGATATTACACCGAAAGAGGCGAAGGAGTTACTTGATGAAGGTGCACAAGTCATTGATGTAAGGCATGATTCAGAGTGGGAAAGTGGACATATTGAAGGTGCAAAACACATCATGCTAGGCACCTTGCTTGATAGGTTGGAAGAGGTGCCGGAAGATCGTCCTCTTATTATTCAATGCGGGTCTGGTGTTCGGTCAGCAATTGCCATAAGTTTGCTGCAGGCAAAAGGGGTGAAGGATGTCCGTAATATGCTAGGCGGCTATGCAAGATGGCAGAAGGATATGCAATAAAATGGATGAAGGTGTGACCTTTAAACAGGTTGCACCTTTTTACGTTTCACGTGGAACACTAAGGTTAGACCCCTTTTTGAATCTCAACGACTAAATCGCTATGCAAAAGCAAAAAAGGTAACAGAGAGGGTGTCTCAAGGCCCAAAACCCCTCCGCAAAGGCAAAAACGGTAACAGAGGGGGCGTCTCAAGGCCCAAAACCCCTCCGCAAAACTAAATACGGTAACAGAGACCCCCATATAAATTCCTATTTTTACTTCCTCAACAATAAATACATAAAGTAAGGTGCCCCAATCAACGCGACCATGGTGCCCGCTGGAATCCCGCTATCAATCAAGTTGCGCCCCACCGTGTCCGCAAACAATAACAGCCAGCCGCCAATCAAAATCGCTACGGGGAGGAACAATTGGTTTCTAGGGCCCACCAGCGACTTTGCCATATGAGGGGCCATCAAGCCAACAAAAGCAATACCACCTGTCACAGAAACCGCTGAAGCCGCCAATGCCACTGCAACAAGCAACAAAACTACACGCTCTTTTTCAAGCGATATCCCAACCCCAATTGCCACCGGCTCACTCATGCCAAGCAGATTTAAACGGTTGGCTTTATACAAAGTAAAAGGAACCAATACAAGCAGCCAAGGCAACAATGCCAGTATGAATGGCCAATCCGTTCCCCAAATCCCACCGGCCAGCCATTTGGCGATAAAATCCACTTTTACACGCTCAGCCGACGAAATTAAGATAATCATCATACCCGAAAGCGCCATCGAAAACCCGACTCCGACCAATACAAGCCGGACAGGCTGAAGACCGCCGACCCTCTGATAAGAAAACAAATAAATCAACATGGCCGTAATAAGCGCCCCAATAAACGCAACAGCCGGTAGCATGTATACGAACGAACCAACGTTAATCGGAACATACAAGAAGAATACAGAAATGGCCACACCTGCCCCAGCATTAATACCAATAATCCCTGGGTCAGCGAGATCATTACGGGTAATCCCTTGCAGTATCGCACCTGATAATGCAAGCGCCATGCCGGCAAGAATGGTGATGACAATACGTGGAAACCTGATGGAAAATAAAACAAACTCCTCTTTAAAGCTTCCTTGACCTAAAATAGTAGGTATTAATCGGTCGAACGAAAGAGATGCAGGTCCAATTCCGATTCCAACAACAATGGTAGTCAAAATAAGTAAAGCTAAAACCGCTACAATAATACGTTGTTTTCTTAAAATAGATGGATGAATCATGAGAATGCTTTCCCTCCTTTACGGACAATAACAAGGAAGAAGGGAAGGCCGACCATCGCTACAATTGCCGCTACAGGTGTTTCAAAAGGAGCGTTGATGGTACGTCCCAGTGTATCAGCAAAAAGCATAAAGGTGGCTCCTACAATTGCGGACATCGGCAAAATGAAGCGGTAATCTGTACCCACAATGGCACGCACGATATGTGGAACCATCAAGCCGATAAACGCCATATTCCCGACAAGTGCTACAGAAGCGCCCGTTAACAAGATAATGACGACAAACAGTATCCCTTTTACCACTGCAATCTTTTGCCCCAACCCAACCGCAACTTCCTCACTGAGACTAAGGATGGTCAGTTGTCTGGATAGGTAAAGTGCCACAAGCAAGCCAACCGTGATTAACGGAATAATCAATTGCAACTGGCCCCAAGTTGTGCCAATAATTCCACCTGCTGTCCACATGGAAACATCGCGCGAGAGCTTAAAGGTCAGCGCGACTCCTTCTGCTATGGCAAAAAGAAAGGCAGAGACTGCTGCGCCTGCAAGGACAATCCGCAGAGGTGAAAATCCGCCTTTTTTCATCGCACCTAAACCAAACACCATAATTGCCCCTACAGCAGCCCCAATAAAACACGCAATGGTAACGCCGTAGTAGTTAATAGAAGGTAAGAATGCCAGTGTGATAGCAAGTGCAGCGTTCGCTCCAGCCGTCAACCCTAGAAGTCCTGGGTCTGCAAGAGGATTTCTTGTCATTCCTTGCATAATGGCACCAGCAACCGATAACCCAGCCCCAACAAAAATCGCAGCAACCTCACGTGGTAGTCGTATTTCTCTAATGATCAAGATTTTATCTCCACTCGTTCCTGGTGAAGTTAACGCCAGCCATACATCCCGGATGGTAGTATCAGCAGCACCTAGAACCATCGCAGCAAAAAACACCGCCACAAAGACGATGATTGCCCCCATGAATTTAATTGTAAAAGGAATGCTTCGTTCCAATGCTATCTTCATAATCCTCATCTTTTCTTTATTAGAATGGAAGTTTAATAATATGTAAAACATTGTTGATCGCATTGAAAGGCGCGCAGACTTCTGCGGGAGGAAGGGACAGGGGAGACCCCGCAACGTAGTGAGGAGGCTCCCGGACCGCCCGCGAAAAGCGAAGCGCCTGGAACGGAGATCAACTGGGCTCAAGCAAAAACAAAGGTGGTAACAATAGAATAAGAGGGACCTTCTAATAAAAGAAGTATCCCTCCAACAAAGTCTTAGTTTCCTAAAAAGCTATCTTTAAAGAATTCCAACTGGAAATCAAGGGAAATCGGATCGTTAAAATAGAATTCTTTTGCATCCGCTTCAAAAACCTGACCGTTCTTGACAGCAGGAATATTCTTGTACGTATCTGTTTCCTGGAATGAAGTATCTCCGTTAGAATCCTTACTGAACACAACATAATCACCTGCAAACTCAGGCAATACTTCAAAAGAAAGCGTATAGTATCCAGCTTCTAAAGCTTCTTCTTTTACTCGCTCAGGCATCTTCAGCTTCATTTCTTGATAAAGGATTTCTGTGCCACGGCCCCAGTTGTCCCCAAAAACGTAAAGCTCTTTATCAAAGTTTTCGATAACAGATACAGTTGCATCTTCACCGATTTTAGCACGGATCTCTTCTCCAGCTTCTTTAGCACGTGCTTTGAAGTCATCCACCCATTTTTGAGCTTCTTCTTCTTTGTTCAATAGTTTACCAATTTCAATATGTTGTGTAAGATAGTCCACTTTCCCGTAAGTGTATGCGACAGTTGGCGCAATTTCGCCTAACTGCTCCAGGTTGTTCGTATTGGAGGCAGCGATAATTAGATCTGGATCTAGTTCAATAATTTTCTCTAAATCTTGATCGGTGATTTCTTCGGCATTTTCAAGGTACTCTTGGTAACGCGGATTTGCCATTGCCCAAGAATCCGTTCCAACAATATTTGTTCCAAGAGCCATGACATTTCCAGCAACAAAGGAGTTTATTACTACAACTCTTTGAGGATCTGCTGGTACTTCAATTGGACCTGTTTCTGCTTCATAAGTGATAGTTTCAGAGGAGGAAGCATTACCTTCATTAGAACTATCAGCATTATTATTACTTGTATTATTACTTGCATTATTATTTGTGTTTCCGCAGGCACTAACGACCAGCAATAGCAGGAATACGAATGGAATCATTAATTTTTTCATCTTGGTTGTCTCCTTTAAGTAAGTTGTAGGTTAAGCACATAGGCTTGTTTGTTCGTGGATCGCGGCCAATTTGGGCGTCGATTTGAAATACTCCTCTTAAAACTTCAGGTGTAATTACTTCTTCGCAATTTCCTGATTTGATGATGTTTCCATCTTTTAAAGCAATAAGGTAATCGGCAAATCTGGCTGCCTGGTTTAAATCGTGCAGGACCATGATAATGGTGCGTTCCTGTTCTCTATTTAGCTTTTGCAGAAGCTCCAACACTTCCAACTGGTGAGCCATGTCCAAGTAGGTGGTAGGTTCATCTAGGAAAATGATTTCCGTTTCCTGAGCCAAGGCCATCGCAATCCAAACGCGTTGGCGTTGACCACCCGATAGAGCGTCAACCGAGCGGTATTTAAACTCCGTTGTCCCTGTCACCTCAAGTGCCCAGTCTATGACCTCATAATCTTTTTTGGTCAATCGTCCGAAGCCTTTCTGATAAGGAAAACGGCCGTAGGATACCAGCTCGCCGACAGTTAATCCGCTTACACTTTCAGGCGTTTGAGGCAGAATCGCCATTTTTTTTGCCAGTGATTTCGTGTTTTCTTTGGCAATTTCTTGTCCATCTAGCAGGATAGCTCCAGATTGGTGGGAGATGATTCTAGTGATGGCTTTTAATAGCGTGGATTTTCCGCAGCCGTTAGAGCCAATAATCGTTGTAATTTGTTTGTCTGGTATTTCAATAGATAAGTCTTTTATGATTAAGCGTTCACCATAGCCAATGTTCAGGTCTTTTGTGTATAGGCGAACCATTATGTAACCCCCAGTTTAAATTATGTTTACAATAATGATAATGATTATCAGTGTCGCTACAACTATTACTATAAGACTATTAATAAGGGAAGTCAATAAGTAATTGAGAAATAATATCAATGAAATCGTTACACTTCCCTACGCTAATGCAAGAAAGAGTTTTTAGTCGTCATTTGTGTAAAAAATCATTATAATGAATAAGTCAAAAGAACTAGTCATATTTTGAGATAGGGTATTTATTCGCATATAGAAATAGGGAGTTGAGTAGGTTGTTACCACTCGTATCTGTTGTGATCCCCACCTATAACCGATTAACAAAGCTTTCAGAGTTGATGGAGGCCCTCGTTTTGCAAACAAGGAAAGATTTCGAGGTTATCGTAGTCAACGATGGAGGGGAAAGCGTGGATAGTTTAAAAGAATACTATCCAGAACTAGGTCTTACCACCATAGATTTAATGGAAAATGTAAAGCATGTGCAAGCAAGGAATATTGGCGTTTCTTTTGCAAAAGGGGAATTTATCATGCTTATTGATGATGACGACTTGATTGTGCCGACTCACATAGAAACGATGTTAGAAAAGATAAAAGACGCTGATTTAGTCTATTCAGATGTGGAAATCGTTCATTATGAAAAAAAGAATGGAGTTCGGGAGGCAAAAACCAGGCATCTGTTCGCATATGAGCTTGATTTGGCTGCGATGCGAAGGTTTTCTACATTTGTACCATCCGGCTGTCTATATAGAAGCTACCTTCATGATCGAATCGGAATGTTTGATCCGGATATGAAAAATTATTGGGATTGGGACTTTTTCTTGAGGGTATCTAAAAGGTTCACCGTTGCTAGGTCAGAGGTGGCAGGGGTACTTTATGATTTTTCCGCAGAAAATAGCAACCAGTCCAAGGATTTAAACAGCATGAGATTTTACTTGGATCGCTTGTCGGATAAACATAATTTAGGAGAGCTGCCAACGAAGAATTTCTGGTTGCTGCTAGAAGAATCAGAAGTGAAAAAAAGAGAGGCTGCAAGCAAGATAGTTTGGAACGGAATGCCGATTATTTCTAGGCTTCAACGATTAGGAAGGCTGGAAGAGGCATAAAAAATAGGAAAGGGACGAATCCCTTTCCTGCTTAAAGTGCATCTTTGATCACTCTTTTATAGTAGATAACAGAGAGTAATCCGAATATCGAATAAAGCCCAGTGTATATAATCATGACAATAATCATGGGTGTCCATACCTCGGTTCCGAAAAAGAACCAGCCTGATTGAACGGCAAAATAGCTGTGGAGCAAGCCGACAATAAGTGGTATCCCAAAATTGAAAAGCTGTTTAGCTTGTATCCCTCTGAGTAAATCCCATTGTGTGAAGCCGAGCTTCCGTAAAATGGTATAGTTTGGTCGTTCCTCTTCGCTTTCATCCACCTGTTTAAAGTAAAGAATGCAACCGGATGTGACGAGGAAGGTGAGCCCAAGGAATCCAACGATGAACATCACAAACCCCATGCTGTTTTTCATGCTGTTAGCCGTAAGCTGTTGGGACTCATTGGGCCCAGTGCTCGCTAAGTCAAGCTCTGTAAAAATGGTGATGGCGTGGTCTAAATCCTGCTCGTCAGGGATATCAATTCCCGTATATAGGAAAGAAGATCTCTGAATTTCTTGATCTAGGTCATTTGATAGCTTTTCCATGACAGATTCATCCACCACTACTACTGGAAATCCGCTAAATGTATAGGGAGAAGATAATATGAAGTCATCTCTTAATTCTAAATAATCCAGCGGAATCCGCTCCGTCTTACCTATCAGCTCAATACTACCTGAATCTTTAAAGGTGATTAAGGAAGAAAGCGCACTACTGTTTCCGCTAAGTAACGCCTCTCCTTCTGATAGTTCAAGGCCATCCACGGAACTTTCTCCAATCACAGCTGTTTGGAGAGAACCTGGATCGACATTGAGTCCTTCTGTATCAGAGTTCAAAACCTCTTCCATATTCACATTAGCTTGATACACTTCTATCTCCTTTACGGTATAGGAGATTTCTTCGTCTTCCAGTGCTTTTTTAAACGTGGCGGCATCCTCTGAATGGTAGATGGAAAAATCATTAGGTACATTTCGCTCGGCAGATTTTTCCGCAGAATAATAAGAGATATAGCTTAAAGACAGTAGCCCGATTGCCAAGGCTGAAACGGTAGTAATGACCGTTAATAGAAAGGCGTTCGATTTCATCCGGAACATGATGGAAGAAAGGGACAAGACCTCATTGATTGATAAGTAGCCACCTTTTTTCTTACGGATTAAATGAAAGATAAATCGAACAGAGCCTTTATAAAATAAGTACGTTCCGATAATGACTGAGCCAAGGATATAACTCATGGTCAAAAAGAGGATGTTAACAGAGGTCAAATCTCCGTCGAACATTCTCGAAGAAATATAGTAACCAGAGCTGATAAGTCCCAATCCGGCCACGCCAATAAGGATCTCCCAAACGGAGATTTTCTTAACCATCTCTTCAGAGGAAGAAAGGACGCGAAATAATGAAAGGATTGTCTGCTTTTTAATAAAAAGATAATTCATCGCCATGATTAGTATAAAGATGCAACCAAACACCAGTAGCGTCTGATAAAGTGCTTCAGGTGAAAAGCGCAACTCTGCAGTAGAATCGACACCTGTAACTTTAAACAAAATCAATAAAATAAGCTTAGAGAATGAAAAGCCGGCTAAAACTCCAAGTAAGGTGGAAGAGAAATAAAGGATAAAATTTTCCATGGTCAAGATGCGAAAAATCTTTCCTTTTGTCATCCCAATAAGTTGGAAAAGTCCGATCTCCTTGCTGCGGCGTTTTATGAAAATTGTGTTGGCATAGAGCAAAAAGACAGATACAATGGCAATCAATAATACAGAGGCCGCTTTTATCGCGCCTGCTCCTTTTACCGAACCTTCCGCTGCATCCATGGAAGGGTCAAATTGCAAGGTGACAAAGGAAAAATAAAGAGCAACAGTGAACACCAATGCAAACACATACAGTAGATAGTTTTTAAGGTTTTTTCTCAGGTTTCGCAGAATCAATTGATTAGTGCTCATATTGCACCCCGCTAAGCACACCTTGAGTGCGCATGATGTCTTTGAAAAAGTCCTGTCGCGTTTCGTCCCCTCTATTCAGTTGCGTGTAAACCTGCCCGTCTTTTATAAAAATGATTCTGCTGCAATAGCTTGCTGCGACAGGATCGTGTGTCACCATAATGATGGTTGCTTTGCGTTTTTTGTTCAGATCGCTGAGCTTATTTAACAAGTCAGAAGCAGCCTTGGAATCCAGTGCACCTGTTGGTTCGTCTGCAAAAATGATGCTTGGCTCATGGATGAAAGCTCTCGCTGCAGAGGTTCGCTGCTTTTGTCCGCCGGATATTTGGTTTGGATATTTGTCTTTTAAATCAAAAATGCCAAGCTCGTCCGCTACTGCCTGAAACTTCTCGTCGGCTATCTTTTTGGAGACCTTAGCGACGGACAGTGGTAACAAGATATTCTCTTTTACAGTCAAGGTGTCTAGCAAATTATATTCCTGAAAGATGAATCCAAGATGGTGCTTGCGGAACTCTGCCAGCTTTTTTTCCTTAAGGGTGGTGATTTCTTTGTTATTGATTTGAATATTACCTTCAGAGACTTTATCTATAGATGATAGAACGTTAAGCAGGGTGGTTTTCCCAGAGCCGGAAGCACCCATGATACTCACGAACTCGCCTTCTTCTAATGTTATGTCGATTCCTTTTAATACTTCTTGCCTGTTAAATCGATTACCGTAGCTTTTTTGTATATTTGAGGCATGCAAGATGGTCATGCTTTCACTCTCCTTTTCTATCACCATTATAAAACTGAGATATTTCCATTTCCTTCGATTCACCTAACAAAATGAAGAAGCGTGTGACAGTTTTGTCACATGCTCCAAACGTTGGTGAACTGGTTAGTTTTTGAGAAGGTAAGGGTAAAAGTAGACCCTTTAGATAACACAGATTCAACAGTAATGGTGATGGAAAGTGCTTTTGCTGCCTGTGTGGCTAAATATAAGCCCATTCCTGTTGCTGCCTGGTTATGATGGTTAGAAGTGGATGTGAATCCTTTTTCAAAAATCCTTGGCAAATCACGGTTGCTTATCCCCATCCCATAATCTGTAATGGATAGCTTTATCATGCCGTCTTCAGTAAAGCTTTTTATTTCTATGTCGCCTGATTCACTATACTTGACCGCATTCGTGAGAAATTGCCTGATGATAAAAGAAAGCCACTTGCTGTCACTCCATACAAATTGCTCCTTCAGATCTACTTCAAAACCAATCCCCTTTTGGATGCACCAAGATTGCAGTGTTTTAATTTCATCAAATATAATGATTTCCAAATCTGCTTTTTCCACGAATAGATCATTTTCCATGGATGAAATTCTTCTAGAGTGAAGCTGCTGATCTAACAGCAAGTGAATCCGTAGCCACTCGAAGGTTATTTGCTTTTTCAATTTAAGGTCTTCAAGTCTATCAACCATCAGTTTCATCGCGGTCAATGGAGTTTTCACCTCATGTATCCAGGCTAGCAAATCTTCCTTTTCCTGATCAAGTTCCGAAGTATGCCGAGAAAGTTGTTGCTTCTGATGATAAGTGAAGTCTGTTAAGGATTTTTGGACAATCTTTTCAAAAGGGCTTTTTGCTTCTATCATTTCGGAAAGGTCCATTGCAGGATCTAACTCCATTAACTCCTTGTAAAATGCTGCCTCTTTTAGATAGCGAAAAAAAAGGAAGATTATTAGCAAGAGGATAGAAAGGAAGTTGAAGTAAAAGATGGCAGTCAAGCTGACGGACGCATCTAAATAGGCAATAAAGATAAGTAAAAGCTGAATGGATATAAAAAACACGATCCAACTTCTCTTTTCTTTCAAATAGGTCTTAATCATGGATGGAATCCCCTTCAAGAGCGATATACCCCTGGCCGACCTTCGTTTCAATATATTGACCAAGTCCTATTTGCCCCAGATGCTTGCGAAGTCGATTTACATTGACGGTTAAGGTATTATCGCTTACAAAGCGTTTATCATCCCACAACCGATTAATCAATTCATCGCGACTGACAATCTTGTTTTTATTTTCAACCAGTGAACGGAGGATAAAGAGTTCATTCTTCGTCAACTCAATCGTTCCCTTTTGATTGGACACGGTGTTTTTTTCAAAATCAATCGTTGCCCCGGCCCACGCTTTTAAGTTAATCGGCTCGGCACTGTATTGATATACCCGTCTGAGCGTTGCTTGTATTTTGGCGATGAGCACATCAAAATGGAAGGGCTTTTGCACAAAATCATCGGCACCAAGTTGCATAGACATAACCATATCCATCGGATGGTCCCTTGATGAAAGGAAGATGATCGGAACCTTGGAATGGTTACGGATCATCCGGCACCAGTGAAAACCATCATACTTTGGCAGCTGAATATCTATAATCACAAGGTCAGGCTTAATTTTTGTGAAATCTTGAAGTACCTCATGGAAATCAGTCACTCCGTGAACATCATAAGTCCACTGAGTCAATCGCTCCTCCATCTCTGAAAATAAGGTTTTATCGTCTTCTATGATAAAAATTTTGAACAAAATAGCCACCACATTTCCATTTGTAAATAGTTCCTTTTATTGTATCCGAAAAAGGAGAGGCAATCTAATGGAAAGAGGATATATTCAAAAAAATGCCACTTCCCCGGAGGAAAGTGGCATCCAAACAAAGTTATTTACCATGCATCTTAAACTCTAAAAACAGCTCATTATAATAAGCTAGATTTCTTTTTCCGAGGTTCTCATACACCTCAAGCTTCTCAGTCAGCTCTGGTGGCGGATAGAATCGTTCGTCACCTGTCAGCTCTTCATCTAAAAGAGGCATTGCGGCCTTATTTGGTGTAGAGTAACTCACATAATCCGTGTTTTCGGCTGCTACTTCCGCTTCTAACATAAAGTTGATAAACTGATGTGCCGCTTCGACATTCTTGGCCGTTTTCGGAATGACCATATTATCAAACCACAAGTTTGATCCTTCTACGGGAACGACATATTCAAGGTCTTCGTTTTCCCACATCAACTCAGCAGCAACTCCAGACCAAACAAGTCCGATGGCAGCTTCTTCATTTTCAATCAGCATGCGGTTCTCATCCCCGACAATTGCTTTGATGTTCGGAGTAAGCGTGTCTAGCTTTCTTTTCGCCTCAAGCAGGTGCTCTTGATCCGTATCGTTTAAGGAATAGCCCAGACTGTTTAGGGCCATTCCCATCACTTCACGTGCACCGTCTATCAGGAGAATTTCATTTTTTAAATCCTCATCCCAAAGGTCGTTCCAGCTTGTGATCTCTTTTCCATCTAACATAGAAGGGTTGTAGACAATTCCTACCGTTCCCCAGAAGTAAGGTACAGAGTATTTATTTTTCGGATCAAAGGGGAGATCCATGAAACGCTCGTCAATGTTTCCAAGGTTAGGTAGCTTAGCATGATCCAGCGGAATCAGCAGATCTTCGTGGATCATTTTATCAATCATGTATTCTGAGGGAACCGCAATATCATAGGTGGTTCCGCCTTGTTCAATTTTTGTTTTCATTGCTTCGTTCGAGTCAAACGTTTCATAGATGACCTTCACACCGGTTTCTTCTTCAAACTGCTCGACCACATCCATGTTGATATAGTCGCCCCAGTTGTAAATGGTCAATGTATTTCCGCCAGAGTACCCTTGAGCGGAATTCAATTCAGTGATGGCATACCAAAGGACAGCTGAAGCCAACACGACCGCGACTGTAAACTGTACAAGCTTCTTCATCGTCTGACCCCCATTCCAGTAGGCTTATTACGAACTGTGATGAAGTAGTACACAATCACAAGAACAATGGTGAACAGGAATAGTAATGTAGATAGTGCGTTAATGTTCAATGCAATTCCCCGGCGCGCAAGAGAGTAAATTTCAACAGAAAGGGTGGTAAAACCGTTTCCTGTCACAAAGAATGTAACGGCGAAATCATCCAGGGAATAGGTCAGCGCCATAAAAAATCCGGCAAATATTCCCGGTGTGATATATGGCAACACAACCTTTCTCATTACATCCCAGCGGCTAGCTCCTAAATCATGGGCCGCATCAATCAAGGTTGGACTCATTTCCAAAAGCTTTGGCAGTACCATTAACACAACGATGGGTACACAAAAGGCAATATGGGATAACAGTACAGAGAACATGCCAAGCTTGATTCCGGCCATCGTAAAGAGAATAAGGAAGGAAGCACCGATAATAACATCAGGACTGACAATTAATACGTTATTTAAAGATAATAAGGTGTTTTTGGTTTTCCTATTTTTAAAAGAATAAATAGCAATTGCTCCCATCACTCCGATAACGGTGGAGATCAGGGCGGAAAGTAAAGCGATCAATAGCGTGTTCAATACGATAATTAGTAGTCGCGTATCAGCAAAAAGCTCTTTATACCAATCCAATGTAAAGCTTTCAAAATCATACATTGTTCCTCCGCTATTAAACGAGTAAAACACGAGAAAGAAGATAGGAAGGTAAAGAATCGCAAAAATCAAGACGAGAAATAACGTCGATAATGGAGATGTTTTTCTATTACCCATGTTAGATTCCTCGCTTTCTGCTGCTAGTCAATTTCATGAAAAGGAACATGATGATAATTAAAAATACGGCAATGGTCGAACCCATTCCCCAGTCTTGAGTGACAAGGAAATGTTGTTCTATCGCCGTTCCAAGGGTGATGACCCTGTTACCGGCTATTAATCTTGTTAGCATGAACAGTGATAATGCCGGGATGAAAACAATCTGACATCCGACCTTTACTCCGTCTAAAGTAAGCGGCAATGTGACCCTCCAAAACGTTGTAAGGCGGGATGCACCTAAGTCATTTGCAGCATCAATTAGTGTCGGATTCAGTTCATTTAAGGCGTTGAATATCGGCAGGATCATAAATGGAATGAAAATATAAACAGAAACAAACACAAAACTGAAGTCTGTGAATAATATCTGCTGGGAACCGATCCCAATTACTTCTAAAAAACTGTTGGCCATTCCATAAGTACCAAAGATACCTAGGAAGGCATAAGCTTTTAAAAGCAGGTTGATCCAAGAAGGAACAATAAGCAACAACAGCCACAAATATTTGTGACGGGTTTTCGTTAACAATAATGCCGTCGGATAGGCTATCAACAGGGTAATGGCCGTGATCAGAAAGGCATACCAAAACGAACTCAGCGTCATTTTTAAATAGACGGGAGTAAAGAACTTCTGATAATTTTCTAGTGACAAGGTGCCCTCTATATTAAAAAAAGAATAATAGAGAACCAGTAATATCGGCGCTATGACGAATAACGCAATCCAAAGAGCATAAGGAATAAAATAAAGATTCTTCGTTACTCTATTTTCCATGGCTCGCACCGGTTGTATGGGAATAGCCCTCTAAGCGTCTGTCAAAATCCTCTTCCGATTCTCCAAGTCGCATAACATGAATAGCTTCTGGGTCAAAATACAGTCCAATTTGATCCCCGACAGAAGCTTTCTTCGTAGAATGAACAAGCCATTCGTTACCTTCTTGGTCATAGCTGCTTATTTCATAATGAACACCACGGAACAGTTGAGAATCTACTCGAACTTGAAGTTTTCCTTCTGCAGGTGTGGTGATTGCCAAATCCTCAGGTCGGATGACAATGTCCACTTTTTCGTCGTCCTTCAAGCCCTTGTCCACACATTCAAATTGCTTGCCGGCAAATTCCACAAGGAAATCCTTGATCATTCGCCCTTCTACTATATTGGATTCCCCGATAAAGTCTGCAACAAATCGGTTGATCGGCTCATCATAAATATCTATTGGCGTCCCGCTTTGAATAATTTGCCCTTCATTAAGGACGAAGATCTCATCTGACATCGCAAGGGCTTCTTCCTGATCATGGGTAACGAAAATAAACGTAATGCCAAGGCGCTGTTGAAGTTCTCTTAATTCATATTGCATTTCCGTACGCAGTTTTAGGTCTAGTGCGGATAATGGTTCATCTAGCAAAATAACTTCCGGTTCATTAACGATCGCACGCGCAATCGCGACACGCTGGCGCTGACCGCCGGACATCTCTCTGATTTCACGAGATTCAAAGCCTTTAAGGTTAACGAAACTAAGCGCTTCTGTTACTTTCTTTTCAATATCAGCCTTTTTCATCTTTTTGATTTTCAGCCCAAAAGCGACATTTTCAAATACATTTAAGTGAGGAAAAAGAGCATAATCTTGAAAGACCGTGTTCACCTGGCGTTTGTTTGCAGGAACATCATTAATTTTTTCTCCGTTAAAATAAATATCCCCCGCAGTTGCCTCTGTAAAGCCGGCAATCAGACGAAGGATCGTCGTTTTCCCGCAACCGGATGGGCCGAGCAGGGTATAAAACTTCCCGCGTTCTATCTCAAAACTAACATTGTTAAGCACAGCAGGATCATTATCAAACTGCTTGCGCACATCTTTAAACTGAATAATGGCGTTAGTCATAGCAACCTCCCTGTATATCAAAAGTCAATCATTTTAAGACGAATATTAATTCATGATTCGGGACAATTATACAGGAATTACCTGAAAAAACAATATAAAAAATGCTTGTCCCACAACCAAGTTATGGTCAGGGAGACAAGCATTTTTATTACCATTCTTTCGGCTCATAATTCAACTCAGCAAACAGCTGGCGTTTTTCCTTTTTGCTAAGGTCGCGCCACTGTCCCATCGGCAAGTTACCAAGCTCGATATTCATGATTCGAGTGCGCTGCAGCCTTAATACCTCATACCCAAGTTCCGCACACATGCGTCGAATCTGACGGTTTAACCCTTGCGTCAAAATAATCTTAAAATCAAACTTAGATAGTTGCTCCACTTCACAAGGAAGCGTTTTGGTTCCTAGTATCTTAACACCTTCAGACATCTGCTTCACAAAGTCCGGAGTAATCGGCTTATCAACAGAGACGATATATTCTTTTTCATGTTTGTTTTCAGGGCGTAAAATTTCATTGATGATATCTCCGTCGTTTGTTAATAAAATCAGACCTTCTGATTCCTTATCAAGACGCCCAATGTGAGAAAGACGCAGAGGATGATTTACTAGGTCAATGATATTTCCTTTTACTTTCTTTTCCGTGGTGCTGGTGATGCCAATAGGCTTATTCAAAGCGATATAGACATTGTCTCTGGCAATTCGGATGATTTGACCGTTCACCAATACCTCGTCTCCGGGGTTCACCTGACCGCCGATTTGGGCAACCTTGCCATTGATCTTCACTTTGCCTTCCTCAATCAGCTTATCGGCTCCGCGCCTTGAAGCAACACCTGAGTCACTAATAAATTTATTTATTCTCATTCTAGTACACGTCCTTATATGAAAAATGAACTCACTCTTATATAGGAAGAGGAGAGGAATGGTTCTGTCTATGTACCCTATCATACAATAAACAAAGGACCGCTTACAAATGGACGGGCAACCAGATAAATGCGTGGAGGTTTTATGCGTCTTTAGTGCTTTAAAGGGGAGTGGGTCAGACCCCTTTTATGTAATTTCTACCATTGAAAATGCTAGAAACCTAGTATTTATCTGCAAATTTTCGACAATTTTCTTATCTAGGTATTTTTATTCATGAAAATATGTTCATCTTTGAAAAACATATATTGAAATATTGGAAGTTTACGAATATAGTAATGAGAGTAAGGGTTTTCAATTTACTATAAATTTATAATTTTGGGGGAGTTAAGGCATGAAAAAGGGTTTAATTGCAACGATCGTCACTGTTTTAACCACGATGATCTTTTTAGTAGGTTGCGGTACAGACAACAATGGTAGTTCTGATACTGCTTCTGGCGATGGCAGCGGTTCTGACTTAATGGTCGGAATGGTTACAGATGCTGGAACAATTGATGACAAATCTTTTAACGAAGGAACTTGGAATGGGATCCTTCAAGCAAAAGAAGACTTCGGCATTAAAGAGAAATACTTAAAGCCGGCTGGTACTACAGAAGCTGACTACATGCAAGAAATTACAAACTTATATGATGCAGAATTTAAGTTTATTGTTACTCCTGGATTTAAATTTGAAACAGCGGTTTTCCAAGCACAAAGTCAATATGAAGATGCAAAGTTCGTCCTAATCGACGGATCTCCACATAATGGCGATTTCAACCCAGTAGTGGGTGAAAATACAGTATCTATCTTCTTCGCAGAGCACGAAGCTGGATTCTTAGCTGGTGTTGCTACGGCTCTTGAGTTAAAAGAAGGCGAAGCTGGATTCATCGGTGGTATGGAAATTCCTCCAGTTCAAAAGTTCAACTGGGGCTTCCAACAAGGTATTGCGTATGCTAACGAAAACTTAGATACAAATGTAAGCATTAAAGAAGAAAACGTTGTGTACCAAGGTACATTTGACGATGTAGCTGCAGGTCAGCAAATTGCTGGAGCAATGTTTGACCGTGGCGTAAATGTAATCTTCGCAGCAGCGGGTGGAGTTGGCGTTGGGGCAATCAACGAAGCGAAAACTCGTGTTGAAGGCGGAGACGATGTATGGATGGTCGGTGTAGACGTTGACCAATACGAAGAAGGAAAAATGGATAACGGTGAATCTGTAGTCTTAACTTCTGCAATGAAGAAAATCGACACAGCTGCAGCTGATATGATCAAAGCAGAAATCGATGGAGAGTTCCCAGGTGGCGAAACTCTTACATTTGATGCGAAAAACGATGGTATTGGACTTCCTGAAGAAAATCCAAACTTAAGTGATGAAACAACTACTAAAGTTGATGAGATCTTTGAACTAATCAAATCCGGTGAAGTAGAAGTATCTGCTGAGCAAGGCGATTTGATCAAGTAATACGTGCATTACCTAGCGTAATCATCTAGAGCAAATTCGTTTGCTAGATTCAGATTGATAAAGAAAAGGCGGGGTGACCCGCCTTTTTTAATGCAAATGTAAGAGGTTAGTTGTCTGTCCTCTTGGGATAAATAAACTGTTTTGGCAAAGTTATTAAAGTTTATAGAGTTTTTGGAATTAGTGGATTGGAGTTGAAGCCACTTGACTCCTGCGGGAGATAGAGGGAAACGAGAGACCCCGCAGGCAAAGCCGAGGAGGCTCTCGGCCCTCCCCGAGGAAAGCAAGTGGCTGAAACGAAAAGAAACGGGACAACTTATAAACGGCAACCTTTGTGAAAAAAACAAAAACAAAAAAGGGAGAATCACTCTATGGACTATGTAGTGGAGATGCTCAATATCCGGAAAGAATTTACTGGAATAGTTGCCAATGATGATATTACACTTCGTCTGAAGCAAGGGGAAATTCATGCCCTTCTTGGAGAAAATGGTGCCGGGAAATCAACGCTGATGGCTATTTTGTTCGGTATGTATCAACCGGATAGAGGATCTATAAAAATAAATGGCAAGGAAATGAAAATTGCCAACCCTAATGTCGCGACAAAACTCGGTATCGGGATGGTCCACCAACACTTCAAGCTGGTCAGTAATTTTACGGTAACAGAGAACATTATGCTTGGTTCCGAATTGCATAAAATGTATGTGCTTGATAAGAAAACAGCCAGCAAAAGAATAGAAGATTTGTCTAAAAAATATGGCTTGAATGTGGATCCACATGCCAAAATTGAAGACATTTCCGTTGGCATGCAACAGCGTGTTGAAATTCTGAAGATGCTTTATCGTCAGGCTGACGTACTTATTTTGGACGAGCCTACCGCGGTTCTTACTCCTCAGGAAATTGAGGAACTGGGTAAGATTATGAAGAACCTTATCGCAGAAGGTAAATCCATTATTATTATCACGCACAAACTGAAAGAAATTAAGGCGATGGCGGACAGGTGTACGGTTATCAGAAGAGGAAAGACAATTGGCACGGTAAATGTGGCGGAAACGTCCAAAGAACAAATGGCTGAAATGATGGTCGGACGTGAAGTCAACTTTAAAGTCGACAAAACAGAAGCGAATCCAAGCGACGTTGTATTAAAAATGGACAATGTTTCGGTAAAGAAGGGCAAAGATGTGATAGCCCTTAAAAACCTGTCTTTAGAACTGAAAAAAGGCGAAATCCTTGGAATAGCAGGGGTAGACGGGAATGGTCAGGCAGAAATAGTAGAAAGCATTACTGGCTTGAAACAAGCGGACTCCGGAACCATTCTTTTTGAAGGAAAAGACATCACCAAAATGCCGGTTCGTTCTAGAATCGCAAGCGGGATCGCTCATATTCCGGAAGACCGTCACAAGCATGGACTTGTTTTAGATTATACAATTGAAGAAAATATGGTTTTAGAATTGTACCATAAAGAGCCCTACTCCAAACGTGGCGTGCTTAATTTTGCTGCGATTAAAAAACATGCAGATAATATCATTAAAAACTTTGATGTACGTTCTGGTGAAGGCGGGAAGTCCATTGCCAGGTCCCTTTCAGGCGGTAACCAGCAAAAGGCTGTAATCGGACGGGAGATCGAATTAGATCCGACTCTGCTTATTGCTGTTCAGCCGACGCGTGGACTTGATGTTGGTTCGATCGAATACATCCATAAAAGACTTGTGGAACAACGAGACAAAGGGAAAGCTGTTTTGCTTGTGTCCTTGGAACTAGATGAGGTATTGAATGTTTCAGATCGCATCGCTGTTGTGAATAATGGCCAACTAGTTGGAATCGTGAATGCAAAGGAAACTAACGAGAACGAACTTGGTCTGATGATGGCTGGCGTGATGAAGGGGGAAGAAGAATGAGAAATGGCATAATCTCGTTGCTTGCTGTCCTTTTCGGTTTGATTGCAGGTGCGATATTGATGGCAGTCACAGGAAATAATCCTGTGGAAGGATATAAATATTTATTTGAAGGCGGATTAAAGAACCTTTCGAGAATCGGAAATACGCTTGCAACAGCGACACCGCTTATTTTCACGGGTCTATCGGTAGCATTTGCTTTCCGTACCGGCCTGTTTAATATCGGAGCGGCAGGACAAATGCTCTTTGGTGGTTTTTGTGCTGTTGCGGTCGGACTGACTTTTGATTTTTCCAAACCTGTACTATTAGTAATGATGGTCGTGGCAGGATTTATCGGAGGAGCACTTTGGGCTTTTATCCCTGGACTTTTAAAGGCAAAGTTCAACGTTCATGAAGTAGTATCTACAATTATGATGAACTGGATTGCCTACTGGACGGTATATTATGCGGTTCCTACTTACTTTAAGGGAGAGTTTCTGGAAACAGAATCTAAAAAACTACCAGAATCCGCATCTTTACGCACGCCAATTTTAACAGACATGTTTGATGGGTCTTATATTAACCTTGGATTATTTATTGCTACAATTGCAGTGATCATCTTCTCCTTTATCATCAATAAAACCACGCTTGGTTATGAGTTGAAGGCGGTTGGCTTTAACCGTGATTCAGCGGAATATGCAGGTATTGCGGTAAACAGAAGTATCGTTACTTCCATGGTTATTGCCGGTGGTTTGGCTGGTCTTGGGGGAGTGGCATTCTATGCCGGAAATGCGACAAGCATTCAAATCGGTATTTTACCTACGCAAGGGTTTGATGGAATTGCCGTGGCACTTTTAGGTGCAAACACGGGTATCGGGGTATTGTTGGCGGCTATTTTCTTCGGTCTTCTCTATTCCGGTCGCGGGTTTATGAACGCGATGACAGAGATTCCACCAGAAATAGCAGATTCTATCATTGCAATCATCATCTATTTTGCTGCTACAAGTATTTTAATTGATCGAATGATTCGCTTCTTTATTAATAAGAAGAAAAATAGACAACCGGTAGCAACTCAAAACAATGCTCAAAAGAAGGAGGAGGTATAAGGTATGTGGACAGTGATTCAACAAATAGCACCGTACGCAATCATCTTCACTATCCCTCTTTTGATCACAGCGCTAGGAGCTTTATTCAGTGAGCGAAGTGGAGTTGTTAACATTGGTTTAGAAGGATTAATGGTCATTGGGGCATTTACAGGAGCGCTTGTCATTTTGAACATGCAGGAAATGATGCCTGGTCAACAAAAAGCAATCTGGATCGGTCTGGCACTTGCTACTTTGATGGGATTATTGTTCTCCCTTCTTCATGCGTTTGCAAGTATTAACCTTCATGCCAACCAGATCATTAGTGGTACAGCCATCAATATGATTGCTGCAGCTATCACGGTGTTCTTGGCACGTAATATTACAGGTAGCGGAAACATCCAAATCAGCACATTAAAACCTTTTAATGTTCCTTTCTTATCGGATATTCCAGTGATCGGTAGTTTGCTATTCACTAGAACATATGCAACAACATGGCTTGTTCTAGCTATTTTGCTAGTAAGTGCATTCATGCTCTATAAAACACCTTTCGGACTGCGCCTTCGTTCATGTGGTGAGCATCCACATGCAGCAGAAGCAGCAGGAATCAGTGTAAGTAAAATGCGTTATATCGGTGTTATGATCTCCGGAGCGTTCTCAGGTCTGGGTGGTGCGGTCTTCATCGTAACAACTGGAGGAGAATTTAACGGTACAGTAGCTGGACTTGGTTTCTTGGCACTTGCTTCCTTAATCTTCGGGCAGTGGAAACCGCTTGGAATTCTGGCGGCAACTCTGTTCTTCGGATTTGCTACTACCGTTGCGAACGTTTCACAGGTAATTCCTTCTTTAGCTGTCATTCCGCCAGTATTCTTGAAGGTATTCCCATACGTTGTAACGTTAATTGCGTTAATCGTGTTCTCTAAATCCTCTCAAGCTCCAAAAGCGGTGGGAGAACCGTTTGATTCCGGAAAACGATAAAACTTTCAAGACACGCTCTCCTTTATGGAGGGCGTGTTTTTTTATTGCTTTGTAAATATGTCGAATCTTAATGTAATTTGTCGCTTGGCTTGTATTGTAGTCTGTTTGGACAGTAAATGGGTGAGTTTGGCTTGTATTTTCAAATTTTGGACAGTATTTCCCTCAATACGGACAGTAAATGGGCAAGTTTGGACAGTAAATGGTTTTTGAATGCAGATCCGGATAATTTTCGGGTTAATTTGTGTACCAGATACTTATTATTTTTAATGCTTTTGCTCTAATATATGTCAAAATTTGTTTATTATAGCAACTCTTATTCTAATAATATAAATTCCACACCCATTTTAAACGCTTACATATCTGACTATTAAGAATAAAATGTGTTGACAGAATTTTCGCTAGGTTTATAATTAAATTAACATATGTTCAAGTGTAAATTTACAAACGTTCACCAAATTATTAATTTGCATAGAAGAAGACTATCATTCAACAAGAATCACCAAAATTCTAAACAATTTTGTACACCTACAGTGAACATAATTTGAAAATCGGGTGAAACGAGTATGCAAAATGAAAAGATAGCCCGTTTAGTAGAAGTGGCTAAAATGTATTACCTCTTTAATTATAGCCAACAGGAGATTGCCAAAACGCTTGGCGTCTCACGCCCTACTGTATCGCGGCTTTTAGATCAGGCCAAACAGGACGGGGTTGTACATATCAAGATTTGTGATCCAACAGAAGATGTGAATGGACTGGCCACTCAACTAAAAGAAAGATTTAGGCTTAAAGCTTGTGTGGTTGCCTCCGTCCCTGCGTATGAAGATAGTCATATTAAGCAAAAAGTTGGGGAGGCAGCAGCGGAGTATTTATATGGCATCGTGAAAACGGGCGATACGATCGGTATTACCTGGGGTACGACACTCTATCAATTGTCTCAGCAGCTCAACCCTAAAAGTGTGCATGATGTGAAAATCGTGCAATTGAATGGTGGCGTCAGTTATTCCGAGCTAAATACGCATGCCGCTGACATTATTAATGGGCTGGCAACGGCTTTCCATACTACACCACATTTCCTCCCTGTCCCGGCAGTTGTCGATCATCCAGTCGTAAAGCAGGCAATTGTCGCTGACCGCCACATTAACAAGGTTCTGGAGATTGGTAAAAAGGCCAATATCGCTGTTTACACAGTAGGGGAAGCTGGCGAACAATCCACTTTGATGAGAGCAGGTTACTTTTTAGACAGCGATGTGGAGACGTTAAAGAAAAACGAAACAGTCGCAGATATTTGCTCACGGTTCATCGATATAAACGGACACATAAGCAATCAATCATTAAATGAAAGAACAATAGGCATTGAGCTTACGCACCTTGCAGAAAAGGAATATAGCATTCTCGTTGCAGGCGGAAACAAAAAGGTAGAAGGAATCATGGGGGCACTGAACGGTAAGTATGCCAATGTCCTCATCACCGATCAATATACAGCAAAAGCTTTGTTGGAAATGGGGGAGGGTTAAAATTATGGATCGAGCAACCATAAAGGCACTGGTGCAAGAGGTGGTTCAAAACACGATGCATACAGCCAAAAAACAGGTCCCGATTGCTGTATCCAACAGGCATGTCCACTTGTCTTACGAGCATGTGGAGCGGCTGTTCGGGCGGGGCTATGAGCTGAAAAAGTTAAAGGACCTTTCGCAGCCGAACCAGTTTGCCGCAAAAGAAACGGTCACACTAATCGGTCCAAAAGGGAGGATCCCTAATGTACGGGTTTTGGGCCCGGCACGAGGCAAAACGCAAGTGGAAATCTCTCTTTTTGACGGGTTTACATTAGGCGTTACGCCGCCAATTCGTCAGTCTGGAGAGTTAGAGGGGTCAGAATCTATCATTCTAATGGGTCCAAGAGGTCAACTGAAGTTGGACGAAGGATTGATTTGTGCCTCCCGTCATATCCACATGCACCCAGATGATGGAGAAAATTTTGGCTTGAAAGACGGAGACATGGTGGATATAAAAGTCGATGGTCTCAGAGGCGTCACTTACACCAATGTTCTTATTCGAATCTCTCCAACATACAGGCTAGAAATGCATATCGATCTCGATGAGGCGAATGCGGCCAACATAAAGAAATGGCCAGCTTGGCGAAATCACTGCCATAAAGTGTTCTCCAGGTACGGAGGGAGGTTGTGGATGTGGATGTAAAGGAAAAGGTTAAGGAGCTTGTTAGGCAGGCGGTCGAAGCGTACATGTCCGAGCAGGAAAAACAGTCAGGAAAAACCGACCATCACCGTTCTTTTAAATTATTTCTCCAGTAATCCAAAACTTATTTTGAAAGCGGTTACGGAAATCAGGCAGTCCTTCCAAGTGCAATTAGTAGCTTCAAAGGAGTGGGAGGAACTGCTTAAAGGGGGAGCAGGATGTTTTGTCTTTAGACCAAGCAGACTACCCACAATTAGAGAAGCTTTGGAATTTTACAGACCTGCTTATCCTGCCGGTTGCCTCTTTTCAATTAGTATCAAAACTTGCATTGATGGTGGATGACGATCGAGCAATCCACACAGCGATCCAATTTCAGCTGTTAGGCAAGCCAATCGTTATTGCCCACAACGAAGTCGAGCTTGGGGTATACCAAACAAATCCTTGCACCACATTCTGTTCAGGGAAAACTGCAAAGTTACCTGCGCACCACCCAAAAAGAACCAAGTGAAGTGGGTCCCGTTAAAGCAACTTTTACAGACAGCCAAAGAACAGCATCAACAGTACAAAAGAAAAACAACCACTTATCATGGCAAAACACATTGAACATGCAGCAAGAGAAAACATAAAAAACCATCACCGTTCCAAAAGAAAGCAAAATCACCCCCCGTCGCCAAAGACATGGCAAGAGAAATGAAGATTGAGATACAAAAAGAAAACATAGGTATGAAGAGACTAGTGGATTGGAGCGGAAGGCACTCGACTCCTGCGGGGGAGTAGCGACAATGTTGAGACCCCGCAACGAAGTGAGGAGGCTCAAGGTCGCCCCGCGGAAAGCGAGTGCCTGCAGCGAAAAGGAACGGTTAACATTAACCAAAAGCATCATGCTCCTAGAAAGGAGGCAATGAACTCATGATTATTGCTAAAGTGACAGGCTCCATCGTCGCCACCACCAAAGCAGAAAAACTAAAAGGCAAAAAATTGCTAATCGTCACACCACTGGACATGACAACAATCGAAGAAGATGGCAAGCCCCTCGTTGCCATCGACACCGTTGGCTCTGGCGTTGGTGAAGTGGTATTAATCGTTAGCGGAAGTTCTGCGAGGCAGACAGAAATTACGAACGGGGTACCGGTCGACGCCGCCATCGTGGGAATCGTTGATCAAATCGAGCTAAACGGTACCCTCACCTTTTCAAAAGGAGGTAATTGATTGTGCAAATTAAGGAAAGCGACATAAAGGAAATGGTTGCTCAAGTCCTTGCCCAGCTTGGAGATGAAAGCAAGCAACCCTCACCTGCCTCAGAACAGGGCAGCAATGAAGTGCCACTTGGAAACGGCGTGTTTACAACCGTTGACCAAGCAACAGAAGCAGCAACAGAAGCGTGGGACAAGCTGAGAGCAACTTCGCTTGAAACAAGAAAAAACATGATTGAAAAAATGCGGGAAGTGAGCCGTGAGCATGCAAAAGCACTGGCAGAACTCGCAGTAAAAGAAACAGGACTTGGTCGGGTGGAGGACAAGGTGGCGAAGAACCTCTTGGCTGCCGACAAAACACCTGGAGTGGAGGACATTGTGGCCACCACCTACTCCGGGGACGGGGGTCTGACCCTTGTGGAATACTCACCGGTTGGTGTTTACGGTGCCATCACCCCATCCACGAACCCTGCAGCAACCATCATCAATAACTCTATTTCTCTAGTAGCAGCAGGGAATGCGGTTGTTTTTAACCCACACCCAAGTGCTAAACAAGTATCTATTAAAACGATGCAACTTTTGAACGAGGCGATTGTGGCAGCTGGCGGGCCAGCAAACACCCTCACTTCCGTTGCCAGTCCAAACATTGAAACGTCCAACGAAGTGATGAAGCACCCGAAAGTAAGAGCCTTAGTCGTCACTGGCGGTGGCATCGTGGTACAGGCGGCAATGAGTGCCGGAAAAAAAGTAATCGCCGCTGGCCCGGGAAACCCACCGGTGGTCGTGGATGAAACAGCCATTATCTCCAAGGCTGCCAAAGACATCGTAACTGGCGCAAGCTTTGATAACAATGTTCTTTGTACCGCGGAAAAAGAAGTGTTCGTGGTTGAAAAAGTAGCCAACACCTTAAAAAGCGAGATGACCAAAAATGGAGCCGTCGAGCTGAAAGGTTACCAGTTGGAAAAGCTTCTGGGGAAGATTTTAGTTAAAAAAGGCGAGAAATACTATCCGAACCGCGATTTTATCGGAAAGGACGCATCGGTCCTGCTTGAAGCCGCAGGCATCAGATCTGATTCAAACGTCAAACTCATCATTGCTGAAACAAAGGAAGATCACCCACTGGTGCACACAGAAATGCTGATGCCAATCCTGCCAATCGTTAGGGTGTCAGATGTGGATAAAGCAATCAGCCTGGCAGTCAAAGCTGAAAAAGGCAACCGACACACTGCCATCATGCATTCTCAAAATGTCACCAACCTGACAAAGATGGCAAAAGAAATCCAAGCGACCATTTTCGTGAAAAACGGTCCGTCTGTTGCAGGTCTTGGATATCAGAGCGAAGGGTTTACCACCCTTACCATCGCAGGTCCGACGGGAGAAGGGCTGACTTCAGCCAAAACCTTCACCCGCCAAAGAAGATGCGTGCTGGTAGACGGCTTCAGAATTATTTAGGAGGGGGATGAAAAATGGCAGAACTGAATGAACTACCTCAAGAGGGACAGCCTGTAGAACCACCTAAAAAAGCAAAAAAGCAAACAAAAACCAAAACTATTAAACAACCACTAGGAGGAATTCAAATGAGTCAAGAAGCTTTAGGAATGATCGAAACAAAAGGTCTAATCGGGGCAATTGAAGCAGCAGACGCAATGGTAAAAGCAGCAAACGTAACACTTGTAGGAAAAGAATTCGTAGGCGGCGGACTTGTAGCAGTAATGGTACGCGGTGATGTAGGAGCTGTAAAAGCGGCAACAGAAGCTGGCGCGGATGCAGCAGGAAGAGTTGGAAACCTAGTATCTGTACACGTCATCCCACGTCCAAACTCCGAAGTAAACGGAATTCTACCGGCAGCGAAATAGGAAATAGGTAGAGCAGGATGGATCAATCCATAAAAGCCTATATCAAACAACTTGTCCAAGAGGCAATAGAAGAGTCCGCAGGTTCATTAAACAACTTGCCATCCAGTACCGGCAGGAAGCAATACGTCATCGCCAATTGGAAAATGAACAAGAACATCCAGGAAACTCTGGATTTTCTTCAACAAATTAAAGAAGGAAACGGAGTGGAAGTGGTGGTTTGCCCACCAGCCCCACTCCTGTATCCCGCCAAGCTTTACGTACAAGGACAAAAGAAAGAGATACAAATTGGCGCCCAAAATGTTCACCAAGAAGATAAAGGCGCCTACACGGGGGAAACGGCAGCAAGCCTGTTAAAGGAGATCGGCTGCTCCTACTGCATCATCGGACACTCTGAAAGAAGGCAATATGCACTAGAAGATGATGCAACCGTGAATCAAAAAGCAAAACAAGCCTTAAAAAGGGGGCTGACCCCTGTCATCTGCATTGGGGAAACATTGGAACAAAAGCAGCAGGACCAAACAGAAAAGGTGCTGACCAAGCAAATACTCGGCGCCATGGATGGTATGGATGTGTCTCAGGTGGTATTCGCCTATGAGCCGGTTTGGGCAATCGGAACCGGGGAATCCGCAACAGCGGAAGAAGCACAGCGAATTCACGGATATATCCGCTCTGTCCTTGAATACTTGGACTTACAGAACGCAGAGAAGGTCAGCATTTTATATGGCGGATCTGTAAATGAAAACAATGCACAAGAGTTCGCTTCCATGACGGACATCGATGGAGTACTTGTCGGCGGTGCGAGTTTGCAGGTGGATTCTTTTCAGAAAATAATCGCTGTATTTGCCAAAGGAGCGTAGAAAATGAAAAAAGTTGCAATCGGTAGCGACCATGGTGGATACGAGCTAAAAGAGGCTTTAAAAGGCTACTTGACGGAGCTAGGATACGAATACCTTGATTTTGGCTGCAAAGCGAAAGAATCAGTGGATTACCCGGATATAGCGTTCCTTGTTGGGGAGTGCGTCGCTACTAATCCAGATTACGTTGGCATCATGATTGATGGAGTAGGCGTTGGAAGCGGCATGGTATTGAATAAGATACCGGGTGTCCGGGGAGCTGTATGTTGGGACTTGTCCTCTGTCATTAACAGCCGCGAGCACAATAACGCGAACGTTTTATCCATCGGTGGCCAGTTCATCGGGGAAGGCCTTGCCAAGCAATTGGTGAAAAAATGGCTGGAAACTGATTTCGCTGGCGGCCGCCATGACCGTCGTGTCACCAAAGTAATGGAAATCGAAAGTCGTTTTATTAAACGCTGAAAGCAGGTTTAAGTCTATGTTCGTAGCAAAAGTGATTGGAAACATGATCTGTACCCATAAAGACGAGAGCTTGAAAGGGTTGAAGCTATTAATCGTCCAACCAGTAGATGATCAGTTGCAGGATAAAGGAAAACCACTTGTTGCTATTGACACAATCGGTCAATCAGGAGAAGGGGACCTTGTTTATCTTGCAAAAAGCAGGGAATCCTCTCTGCCATTGAACAAAGACCTTGTCGCATCAGACGCGGGAATACTTGGAATCATTGACTATTACAACGTAAAACGAAATGGAGGAAATATAAATGAGCAACGCATTAGGAATGATTGAAACAAAAGGTTTAAGTAGGGGCAATCGAAGCAGCAGACGCTATGATGAAGGCAGCAAACGTATCGTTAGTAGGAAAAGTTCAAGTGGGCGGCGGATTAATCACTGTCATGGTACGCGGTGATGTAGGAGCTGTAAAAGCGGCAACAGAAGCAGGGGCAGATGCAGCGCAACGTGTTGGCGAATTCCTATCCGTGCATGTGATCCCAAGACCACATTCCGATATCGAAAAAATCCTTCCTAACACTCTATGAAACTAGCTAAAGTCGTTGGAAATGTCGTTTCGACGATTAAAACACCAAGTCATCAAAACAAAAAGCTCATGGTCGTTATTCCAGTGGACGCGAGCGGCAAGGAGTGTGGCGATGCCATGATAGCCTTCGACCGCTTTCACGCAGGAGCTGGCGACTATGTGCTCATACTAGAAGAGGGTGGAGCGGCAAGAGATATATTAGGAGATCCCAAAGGTTCTTTTGATGCCGTCATTGCCGGAATTGTCGACCGATTAAATTAATGTGAGGTGAACACAATGCAAATGGAAGCATTGGTGGAACAAATTACGAATCAAATTATGGAACAACTGACAAATAAACAACAGCTTGCAGAAGGAAAACCTGCAGCTTCCAATACCACTTCAACAAACGGGAATTCTTTTACACATGCATCATCCAACCTGATCACAGGACCTTCGATCGCAAGAATGATTGACCATACGCTACTAAAGCCGGAAAGCACAAAAGAGCAGGTCATCAAGCTTTGTGAAGAGGCGAAAGAATACAACTTTGCAACAGTATGTGTGAATCCTTTCTGGGTGTCCACAGCTGCTCAAGAACTAAAGGGTTCCAATGTGGGTATTACAACGGTAGTCGGCTTCCCGCTTGGTGCTACTAACAGTTTTGTGAAAGTTTCTGAAACACGTGATGCAATTGCAAGTGGAGCAACGGAAATTGACATGGTTATGAATATCGGTGCCCTTAAATCCGGCGACTTTGAAACCGTCAAAAAAGAACATCGAAGCGGTCGTACTTGCTGCTAAAGGTCATGCACCAGTTAAAGTCATCATCGAAACAGGTCTTTTGGAAACAGAAGAAAAGAAAAAAGACTTGTATTCTAGCAAAAATGGCTGGAGCGGATTTCGTCAAAACCTCCACAGGCTTCGGACCAGGCTGTGCAACAGCAGAAGACATTAAGCTTATGCGCGAAGCAGTTGGCCCTGACATGGGCGTTAAGGCGTCTGCATGTGTACGTGACCTGGATACGGCAAGAAAGCTTGTTCAGGCAGGTGCTACAAGAATCGGTGCTAGCTCTGGAATTGCGATTGTTACAGGCGGAAAAGGAACTGGATATTAAGACAAGATTGGATAACAGGATGCTTAAGATGCAAGTTCATCGGCGTCCTGTTATTTTAATATTGAAAAATTCTAAATATTTTTATATAATATGTTGTAAGCGTTTGCAATTGTGTTAACAGAAGGGGGATTATGGTGAAACATATCGGAAATCAACTAAAGAATGCAAGAACAAGACAAGAGATAGAAATTGATCAACTTGCCATGCTAACAGGACTGCCGGCAGACACCATCGCTGCAATAGAAGCTGGGACCTTGGATGTGCAGGTATCTACCTTACATAAACTCTCTGAAGTATTAAGATGCTCTTTCGCTGTAGGAGATATGTCCATATAAAAGATTGGAGAAGGAACCGGATGTTTATCCGGTTCTTTTCGTTTATTGGTTATAATAAAAAGAAAGAACATCCAAATGAGGAGAAAAACAATGCATACTTCCGAACAAGAAAAACTGATAAATAAAGTCGAGGAATATATAGAAAATAACCTAGAGAGCCCACTTAGCCTTGAAAAGCTAGCCTCCATTTCTACTTACTCTCCCTTTCATTTTCAACGCATTTTTAAAGCGCAGGTAGGGGGAACTCCAGCTAATTATGTGAAACGCCTTAGGATTGAAAAAGCTGCGCATTTATTAATATACGAACATAGCGTACCCATTACGCAAATTGCGTTTATGTGTGGCTTTTCTTCTCTTTCTTACTTTACAACTTCTTTTCATACATATTTTCAATGCAGTCCTACAAATTGGAGAGAAGGTGCCTATCTAGAGAGATTTCCACGAGAATATGCTGATAATAGCAAGAAATCTAAACAGCTTCGCAATATGGAGCAAGAACAGCAAAACAACAACGGATATAATAAATACCAGTGGCTCGATCTTGAAAAAGTGAAGGTCATGGAATTTCCAGTGTGCACAACTGTGAAGAAGCAAAATGTCGGTCCATACACACAAGGGATACCAGATGTTTGGGAGAAGGTGTACCATTGGGCCAAGGCTCGAGATATTATTACCGACAACACGTTCATATTTGGGGTGCCTAAAAGTAATCCATTTATAACTCCGGCGCAAATGAGCAGATATGATTGTCACCTAGCTGTGGAAGGGTTGATGTGCGATACTCTAGAGACCTATCAGTTCAAAGGGGGAAAGCATGTAGTCTATGAGTTTGATGAGCCTGTGGATTATGTGGAAAGGAATAAGCTAATAGAGTGCTACTCGGAGCTATACAGTTTTTGGCTTCCTAAAAGCGGATATAAATACTTGGATAACCCAATGGAGCTTATAACCATAAAACCTAAAAAAGGTAGCTTGGGAGTAGATGTTAGAGTGAAGGCCATTGCATTAGCCATTGAGCCGAAATAAAAGTAAAAGCCAAAAAGAGGAGAATAGATAAAATGATGGATTGGTCTGAATTGAATGTTGTTGCAATACTTATAGGTGCTATTCTGTATGCAGTTTATGGAGGAATCTATTACACAATCATGCTTGGAAAAAAGAAAGAAACGCCATTTAAACAGACGGAAGGTCCGCTTAAATATGTTGTGTCTATAATGATTGCATTTGTTAGCTCTTCCATAGTAGCATCTTTCGTGCAGGCAGCAGGAGCAGAAGGCATTCTGAGCGGTCTGATAGTAGGTTCATTAATAGGAATAATAATTACTCTTGTCTATTTAAAAAATACTTTGTTTGGTCTCGTAACTAAAAAAGCATTCTTTATAGCGGTAGGAGACCATCTCATTATTTTTGCATTGCTAGGTACGGTGCATGGAGTCATAAATGGAATGTAAGGTTAAATAAGCACTATGGCGGATTCATTTCCGGTGTAGTGCTTTTTTATTTTGTGTTGCCGACCTTTCACTTGCAATAAGCATTCATAGACCGAAAGTCCTGTGAAACAAAACTACAAAATAGTAATTGATTTATGAAACTTTATTTAATAAAATGAAAAGTAAGAAATATCTGAAAATAGAGGAAGCCAATATGAATAAAGAATTAATTTTTATCCAGGAAAGTTTACACACTTTCAAGCCATCAGAACGAAAAGTAGCAGAATTCATTTTGGAAAAACCTGCAGACGTGATAAACATATCCATTCAAAAGCTTGCAGAAAATACTCAGGTCAGCGAAGCGACCATCATCCGACTATCCCGATCGCTTCGATGCAAGGGGTTTAAGGAACTAAAATTAAAAATTGCCTATGACTTGGCAAAGGCGAAAGCGGAAAAGAATCTAGAAGGTTATGAGGATATTCCAATAGATGACTCGGTGTCTTCGATGATTCACTCTGTTTCTCAAAACAATATTCAGGCAATCCATAACACGGTGGGGGTGTTGGATGAAGCGGAGTTAGAGAAAGCCATTGAGCTGATTTCAAAAGCAAGAATTGTTGCAGTATATGGGATCGGAGCATCCGGCCTTATTGCCATGGACTTTAAACAGAAGCTAACCCGGATTAACCGGTGGTGCGAAGCTGCTTATGATAAAGACACCCAGGTAACCATTGCTGCCAATCTATCGGAAACCGATGTTGCATTTGGCATTTCCTATAGCGGTCATACGAAGGATATCATTGAATCGCTCAAAGTAGCAAAAGAAAACGGGGCTTCAGTCATTACACTGACTAGGTCAGGAGAGAATCCTACATCTGCAATTGCAGATGTGAAATTGAACACCACAAGCTTAGAGCGGAATGTACGAAGTGGTGCAACGAGCTCCAGGATTGCACAGTTGAATGTCATCGATATATTGTTTTTCGGTGTAATGAAACTAGATCAAGAACGGAATATCAAAGCATTGGATAAAACGCGTAAAGCAGTGGAGGCGTCCAAGCGGCATGTATGAAAATTATATTAATAGCTTAATAGAAAACAAGGAGCTGCCGGGAGCGGTCCTTTATGTAACCAAGAAAAAAGCAAATTCAGTGTTGTAAATCCGTCGGTAGCTTTATAGGGGCAGATGAGAAGAACTATCCAGTAAAGGAAAAATACTTTATTTGATGTGGCCTCCTTGACCAAAGTGGTGGCGACTCTTCCTGCAAGTCTACTGTTATTGAGCAAAGGAGACTTGCACCTTGAAAAGCAAGTGCAGCATTTATTTGCCTGATTTCAGACATAAAAAAGTGAAGGTGGAGGACCTGCTCACTCACCGCTCCGGGTTGCCGCCAGATCTTCCGTATGTGGCAAGGGATGGGCAAAGGGATGTGATGGAGGGAATTTATCAGACGGAGCTTCGGCAGGATCCGGGGATATCCGTTGCTTATAGTGATTTAGGCATGATTCTATTAGGGAAAATCATTGAAAAAATTACTGGTCAGCCACTGGATACCTTTACGAAGGAACATATTTTTACACCCTGGGGATTACAAAATACTGGCTATAAACCCCCCTTAAATATGAAAGCGTTTTCTGCTTCGACAGAAAAATTTGGAACTCGCTACATACAAGGAGAAGTTCATGATGAAAAAGCTTTGCACCTGGGAGGAGTGAGCGGCAGTGCCGGGTTATTTTCCACTGCCAAAGATATTGCCAAGTTCGCTGAGCACTTTTTATATCCAGATGAACAGAATGTTATTTCACCAGAGATGATGCGACTGTCTACGCTCCATAAGCAAGCGAACCGTGGACTTGGATTTGAAGTATGGAACGGGGAAGGGGAACCGTTGTCATGCGGGCAAAACTGGCCAAAAGGTTCCTTCGGCCATACAGGTTTCACCGGCACCAGTGTTTGGGTCGACCCCCAGAATGAACTGATTGTTGCATTCCTTACCAATGCCGTTCATTACGGCAGGTCTACCAACATACGAACCATCAGGAAAACATTGCACTCGATGATTTACTCCTCCATCCAAGGGGAGACTTCATAAATATTCTTTTTATAACAAGGGGGATTTTCGGTGAAAGGTATAGGGAGAATTTGGTTATTGAGTTTAATGGCGCTAATGCTAATCGTTTCTACAGCTTGCTCCAACGAATCTGGAGGATCAAACAGCGACAACAATGACGAAGACAGCGTTACACTGACTATCGGAAGTTGGAGAACAGAGGATTCAGCGAACTACCAAAAAGTAATTGAGGCATTCAACGAAAAACACCCAGACATCAAAGTGGAATTCAAACCGTCCAAAAATACGGAGTATAACACAATCCTAAACACTTCCCTGCAAGCAGGAGAAGGTCCAGACATCATTCATCTGCGTCCATATGCACCAGGTCTTGAATTGGCAAAAGCAGGCTATGTAGAACCAATTGATGGCTTAAACGGATTAGATACTTTTCCTGATGAAACATTACAGGCATCAAGAGGAGAAGATGGCAAACAATATGGTGTTCCTTTGAACTTAAGTACAACACAAGTATTTTACAATAAAGCTATTTTTAAAGAACATGGGCTTGAAGAGCCAAAAACGTGGGATGAGTTTATTGCCATTAATGAAAAGTTAAAATCTGAAGGTGTTACACCACTGGCGTTCGGAACAAAAGAAGGCTGGTTGCTCTCCCTTGCACACGGAATTTTTGGCCCTGCACACTGGGGTGGTAACGAATTTGTAGAAAAAATCTCGAAAGGGGAAACGGATTTTACAAGCCCTGAGTTTGTAAAATCCATTCAAGTAATGGAGGATCTTAAAGAATATTTCCCTAACAACTCAGAAGGACTTGGCATGGAAGATATCCGTACACTTTTCTTCACAGGTCAAGCAGCTATGTTTCCTCTAGGCAGCTGGGAAATCGAAGTGTTGCGTGAAATGAATCCAGACTTAGAACTTGGTTTCTTCCCAATGCCATCAGCAGTTGGTGGAGAGCCTACCCTTACAACATGGGTGGATGGTTCATTCGGAATTAACGCAAACTCCGAGCACAAGGAAGAAGCAAAAAAATTCCTCGAATTCTTAACAACAGAAGAGTTTGGTGAACTTTTCACAACAAACTTTAAGATGATCAGCGCTATCCCAGGCGTTCAATCCGACAATGAATTAGTGAACGAACTTAGCAAAGCAGTAAGCGAATATTCTACGCCATACATGATGCTTGTTTACTTTGCAGGTGGGAACCCATCTTCCAAAGTAACCATTGAAACCGAACTTCAAGGAATGTATATCGGTGAACAAGACGTAGACGGGGTTGTGAAAACATTGCAAGAAAACACAGAGGCTTGGTTTGAGCCGTTTCAATAAGTAGTGATAGTTTTAAAGCTGTTGATTGGAGCAAAAGGCGTAGACTCCTGCGGGGGAGTAGCGGCAATGTTGAGATCCCTGAAGCGTTGTGAGGGAGGCTCAAGGTCGCCCCGCGGAAAGCGAAGCCATTTGCGGAAATCAACAGCGGTGTTCAAGCAAAACAGCACAATAATAAGTAAGGTGGCGGAGAATATGCAAATCGAAACCAATACACCCATTGTGAAACAAAAGAAAACGAGAAACTGGAAAAGATGGGCTATCCATCTTTTCCCTATTCCCGCCCTGCTTATCTTCAGCATCTTCATCGTATATCCACTAGTAGCGGCCTTATCATACAGCTTTTACGAATGGAATGGCATCACAAGAGGGGCATTTGTAGGGCTGGCAAACTTCATCGACCTCTTCACCCTGCAACCATTCAGTAACATGTTCTGGAATGCAGCCAAAAATAACGTAGTTTATTTTGCCGTGCAGATGGTTGTTCAAAACGGAATAGCTTTCGTATTGGCATTTATCATTTACAAAAGGATCAAAGGGTCGGAATTCTTAAAGATTGCTTATTTCCTACCTCGCTTATTGTCTGTCATCGTAGTAGGTTTCCTTTGGAAGCTCATATTAAATCCAAACTTTGGTGCCCTTAACGTTATCTTAGGGGAGTTTGGCATGGAATCACTACAGAAAGCATGGCTTGGGGACCCTAAAACGGCACTTATGGCCATCATTTTGGTGAACTGCTGGTTTGGTATCGGATTTGCGATGTTGATATTTCTGGCAGGACTACAATCCATCCCTAAGGAGCTAGTGGAAGCCGCCAAATTGGACGGGGCAAACGGAGCGAATGTGATTACCAAAATCATTCTGCCGTTGATGGTACCTTCAATCATGATTATGACCGTTTTAACATTTATTCAATCCTTTGAGGCATTTGAACTTGTCTATGCTATGCAAGGGTCACAAGGAGAGCCTTATTACTCCACAGACTTATTGGCAGTATTCTTTTATCGTTTAGCATTTGGCGGTTCAGCAGCTGGAGACTCAACAGCAGTCGGACTTGGTTCAGCACTGGCTGTCGTACTATTTTTGTTTATCGCAACATGTACAGCTCTATTACTTAAATACATGCAGAAAAAACAAGTGGAAATGTAGGTGGGAAAAGGTGAAACAAACATTATGGACGAGACCAATTTACTATATCATTGCCTTTGCATTCGCCACAATCAGCTTGTATCCCATTGTGTTAATGGTATTGTCATCCTTTAAGCCGAGTGCCGAGATTTTTATGAACCCTCTTTCTTTTCCAAAGAGCTTCAGCTTGGATACGTATAGGAGGTTGTTAGAGGAAGTGCCATTTGGTACCTACTTTTTCAATAGTGTGTTTGTCAGTGTCGTATCTGTGCTTCTCATATTGGTTACCACATCTTTGGCAGCATTCTATATTGCTAGATATACGTTTTGGTGGAATAATATCTTATTCTTCTTTTTCCTGATGGGGATGATGATTCCCATCAAACTTGGGATTGTGCCATTATTTATTTTAATGAAAGACCTTGGATTGTTGAATTCGCTTTGGTCTCTTATTTTTATGTATACAGCAGGAGGGATTCCATTATCCATTCTCATATTGACCGGATTCTTCCGGACGATGCCGGTGGAGTTGGAGGAAGCGGCAAGAATGGATGGTGCGAGTGATCTTAGAATTCTTTGGAGCGTTTTGATCCCATTAATTAGGCCTGCATTAGGGACCGTGATGATCATCAATTTCATCTCCTCATGGAATGATTTCTTTTTCCCATTAATTTTTATTACCGATGAAATGAAAAAAACGATTCCCGTCGGCATGCTTTCCCTGTTTGGGGAATATTCTGCGGACTGGGGGACACTTTTTGCTGGATTGACCTTATCCTCCCTTCCCATGATCATCTTATTCTTTGTCGCATCTAAGCAATTTATGGATGGATTGACAGCCGGTGCTGTAAAATAATTTGTCTGATTGGTGGTTTGTTCCTCTTTTTAACAGGGTACGTAAAAAAAGGTATGTCTTTTTTTACATAATCTAATTTAAGGAGTGGAGCGGCGAATTGAGTAAAAAAGTGAACGAGCAAAGCAAACATGACCAATTAGATCAGTACCGTGTAGAGGATGAAGGGAAGACCATGACGACCAACCAAGGTGTCAAGGTCTCAGAGGATGAGTTCTCCTTAAAAGCAGGCGAACGCGGACCTACCTTGATGGAGGACTTCCATTTTAGAGAAAAGATGACACACTTTGACCATGAGCGCATCCCGGAGAGAATTGTCCATGCAAGGGGATTTGCGGCCCATGGCGAGTTTGAACTATATGAATCAATGGAGAAATATACAAAAGCCAAATTCCTGCAAGACACTTCCGTAAAAACCCCTGTATTTGTGCGATTTTCAACAGTTGCCGGTTCTAGGGGTTCTGCAGAAACGGTCCGTGATGCGCGTGGATTTTCAACGAAGTTTTATACAGAAGAGGGGAATTACGATCTTGTTGGAAACAATATTCCGGTGTTTTTCATACAAGATGCGATAAAGTTCCCTGATCTTGTCCATGCACTAAAACCTGAACCGCATAATGAAATGCCGCAAGCAGCTTCTGCCCACGATACTTTTTGGGATTTTATCGCAAATAACCAGGAGTCTGCCCATATGGTCATGTGGGCGATGTCTGATCGCGCCATTCCCAGAAGTCTCCGGATGATGGAGGGCTTTGGCGTTCATACGTTCCGTTTTGTAAATGCAGAAGGGAAAGCTCATTTTGTCAAATTCCACTGGAAGCCGGTGCTTGGTACGCATTCCCTGGTTTGGGACGAAGCCCAAAAAATCAACGGAAAAGATCCCGACTTTCATCGTCGAGATCTTTGGGAGTCGATTGAGAATGGAGACTACCCGGAATACGAATTTGGCGTTCAGCTTCTTGCAGAAGAGGATGAGTTTAAGTTCGATTTTGATATCCTTGATCCGACGAAGCTTTGGCCGGAAGAAGATGTGCCTGTTAAAATCATCGGAAAATTAACACTGAATCGCAATGTCGACAATGTGTTTGCCGAAACGGAACAGGCGGCATTCCACCCGGGGCATGTCGTACCCGGCATTGATTTTTCCAATGACCCGTTGTTACAGGGGCGACTGTTTTCCTATACAGACACCCAGCTTATTCGTTTAGGCGGCCCTAATTTCCATGAGCTTCCTATCAACAGGCCGGTATGCCCGTTCCATAACAATCAGCGTGATGGCTACGGTCGTCAAACGATCAATAAGGGCCCTGTAAGCTATCACAAGAACTCTTTAGCTTCCAATACCCCGAGACCGGCAAGTGAAGCGGAAGGCGGGTATGTCCATTATCAAGAAAAGGTCGAAGGTAGAAAAGTGAGAACAAGAAGTGACAGCTTCAAGGATCATTTTTCCCAAGCGACTTTATTTTGGAACAGCATGTCAAAGCCTGAAAAAGACCACATCAAACAAGCGTTCAGCTTTGAGCTTGGAAAAGTGAAAAGCGAAGAGGTAAGGCAACAGGTAGTCAATATGTTTGCCAATGTGAACATGGAGCTTGCGGTAGCGGTGGCGGAAGCGATTGGTGCTGATAAGCCTAGCGGGTCAGGGTCTTCTGTAACAAAATCATCTCCTGCACTCAGCCAGGAAAATACAGTGAAGAAACCTGCTACACGGAAAGTGGGGGTTATCATTTCAAATGACTTCCAAGGTAAAGAAGTAAAATCCATTCTTGAATCCCTGAAAGGGCAAGGCATGCAGCCGGAACTAATTAGTGCCAAGCTAGGAAAAGTGAAGGGTAGTGGCGGCGTCGAGCTAGACGTGGACCATACGTTCCTTACATGTGATTCAGTCTTGTTTGATGCGCTTTACGTAGTTGGTGGCAAAGAGGTCGACAGGAAGTTTGACCGAGAGACCACCTATTTTGTAGAGGAAGCTTACGATCATTTTAAACCGATTGGCGCCACCCATGACGGCAAGCAGTGGCTGGAGAAACTGGAGGTTTCAGGAGCTCCTGGTGTGGTGCTCACTGATGAAGTGGACCAGTTTGTGTCTGGCTTTGTCGATGCAGTTTCGGCGCATCGTCATTGGGAGAGGGAAGAAATTTAAATTAGTCCTAAACAGGAAAAAAGCAGCCCGAATTGTCTAATTTGGGCTGCTTTTACCTTTCTTCCTCACATTCCCCAGTTCCCCATTTACACAACGACTTCATGGTCGGCTGGAGAGTGAGTGCTTCTTCTGTTAGTTCATATTCTACATGCAACACTTTCCCTGGAAATTCGGTTCTTTTGACCATGCCTAATTGCTCAAGCTCTCGAAGCTGATCAGTTAATACTTTCCGGTTAATTTCCGGAATTTCTCTTTCCAGCTCAGAGAAGCGTCTAGGACCGGTTTCAAGGGCACAATATACTTGCGGTCGCCATTTACCACCTATAACATTCAGCGCACGGTTGACAGGAAATTCGGTAGGTTCCACATAAACAATCCCTTCATCTTTTGCTCAGTTACCTAAAAGTGCGTACTTTTTTATTAATGCATTATATTTTACCATTACATTATTAGCAAATTATTTTATTTTAGGAGGAAGAACAATGAGATATCCAAGAACTTTTTCACATATAGGATTATCTGTTCCAAACTTGGAGCAGGCAGTTAAGTTTTATACAGAAGTGATGGGCTGGTATGTCATCATGGAACCCGCTGAAGTGGTGGAGGACGACTCCGCAATTGGTGTGATGTGTACCGATGTTTTCGGAAAAGGGTGGGGGAAATTCCGCATCGCACATCTTGCAACGGGAGATAAAATCGGAATCGAACTATTTGAATTTCCGGAAAATGAAAAGCCGGAAAACAACTTTGAATACTGGAAGACAGGAATTTTCCATTACTGCGTGCAAGACCCAGATCTAGAAGGGCTTGTAGAGAAGATTGTAGAGCATGGCGGCAAACAGCGCATGCCAATTCGCGAATATTACCCTGGAGAAAAACCATATCGCATGGTTTACTGTGAAGATCCATTCGGTAATTTAGTGGAGATTTACTCGCACTCCTACGAACTAACTTACTCAGAAGGTGCTTATTAATTTAGGAGGGGAAACGCTATGAAAGCATGGTTGTTAAAAGAAGCAGGCAGTCTTGATCATATGGAATGGGGAGAGATTGCGGACCCGAAAGAAGGGAACGGGGAACTGTTAGTAAGAGTAACAGCAGTGGCGCTAAATCCTGTCGATTATAAAGTTGCTACCAACGGCAACCCTGCTTGGAGCTATCCGCATATTGTCGGTGTGGATCTGGCTGGTGAGGTGGTTTCTGTAGGAGAAGGCGTTAGCGGCTTTAAAGCTGGCGACCGCGTTGCAGTCCACACAAACTTGGCTAAAAAAGGTGCGTTTGCAGAACTTGCGGTTGTGGATGCACGAGCAGCGGGGCGTATTCCTGATGAAGTTTCTTTTGAAGATGCGGCATCTATTTTGTGTGCGGGGATGACTGCATATGAAGCCGTCGTTCAAAAATTGAATACTACCCATAAGAAGAATATTCTTATTCATGCAGGTGCCGGTGGTGTTGGAGGTTTTGCCATTCAATTGGCAAAAATGCAGGGGCTGAAAGTATTTACAACTGCATCTAAATCCAACCACGATTGGGTAAAGAATCTCGGAGCGGATGTCGCTATTGATTACAAAGAAGAAAGTGTGACAGACCGCATTATGGAAGAAACAAACGGACGAGGTGCCGATTTGATTTTAAACACAGTTGGCCGAGAAGTGGCAACAGAAGATTTAGAACGTCTTGCATTCTCCGGTCATCTGGCGTACATTGCAGGCGCTCCAGACCTTTCCGGTGTCAAACCATTCTCCTTGTCTCCATCGATCCATGAGGTGGCGCTAGGGGCTGCACACGCTAGTGGCGAAGATCGAGCAGTCAGCAATCTGGCTTTCATGGCAGAAGAGCTCATGGGCAAGGTGAAAGATGGTCGGTTGGAATCCCTTGTTTCAGAGGTTATTCCGCGTGAAGAGTTGGTGGAAGGGCTGAAGAAGCTGCAAGGAAGGCATGTAAGAGGGAAGATTATTGTGAAGATGTAGGCTGTAGGATGCTTAAAGTAGGAAGTCGAGATTCTCTTATTTCGGCTTTTTTTTGTTTGCGGAATTTGTCGGATATTAGGTTTCGCCCGATTACTCGTGAAAATCGCCCGTAAATTGAAATTATCGCCCGATTGCAGTCCAGAATCGCCCGTTAACTTTAAAAATCGCCCGTAAAATCTAATTATCGCCCGAAACACCCGTAAAATCGCCCGATAAGTTTTTGAGTGGAAAAAGTCCTCTAAACGCAATTGGAACAAACTCCTCATTACATAAGCAATAAAATATATTTGGCTAAATGACATATATATATTGCACAAAGTAATATAAAATGTATAATATAAGTATAATCCATATTTTACAAAGGGGTGCAGGGAAATGAGTTTTTTTGGCGGATCAACAAAGGTGGAAGATGAGCGGATTGTAATGGCTCAGAACAAGATTTATCGTGAAATCTATTATCTAGTGATGGCAGTTTGTCTTATTTCCATAGGATTTAAGTTTTACCAGTACGGCTTTGGTGTTAGCTCCATCAACACAGAGTTAGCAATACTTTTCCTCCAAGGTGTTTACTATACGGCAAGGGGTTCAAGCTTAGGGGTCTTGTCAGATGAGGTAGAAATGCATGACCGGAAAAGCAAGGTGCCGATGAAGTGGAAGACTCTTATATGGGGTGGAGCTTTCGGTGTCATCATAGCAATTTTCTTCGGCTTAAACAGCGCCTTCAATTATGCGGACACTACTGCACAGGCATACTCCTACTTTTTCATGGTGTTCTTTGTTTCTCTAATAATTTATATACCGTTTTTAGTATTGCTATCAGGAAGTACGTTCCTTGCTGCGATGAATCGTAGCAAAAAGGCGGCAGAAAAAGAATTAGACGAAGACGAAATAGAGCGGTGAACAACATGAAAAACTTAAAAATGAAAATGGCGAGAGTGGAAAAGGACTTGTCTCAGGACGAACTGGCCAAGATTGTAGGGGTGTCCAGGCAAACAATCGGTCTCATCGAACTCGGCAAATACAACCCAAGTCTGAGCTTATGTCTATCTATATGCAAAGCCCTATCCAAAACGTTAGATCAGTTATTCTGGCAAGAATAAGAAAACAGACATATATCAAATGGAGATAATTCCCCCACTATGAAAATATACTTATGTATATCACTTATTAGGGGGGATTTTTTTGCCTACAATCGAATTAGAAACTAGTGTTGAGCTTTATTATGACGACCATGGAGAGGGGACACCAGTTATCTTTATTCATGGTGTTTGGATGAGCAGAAAATTCTTCAAGAATCAGCTGCCATTTTTCAGCAAGGAACATCGTGCAATCACCATTGATTTAAGGGGACATGGTGACTCTGCACTAGTTACGGAAGGCCACACCATTTCCACGTATGCAAAAGATTTACAAGCATTCATCACGAAGCTGGACCTAAAGGATGTTGTGCTGGTTGGCTGGTCGATGGGGGCGTTTGTAATTTGGGAATACCTTCAGCAATTTGGTGAGTCGAACGTTAAAGGAACGGTTATAGTGGATGAACTTGCTTCCGATTTCAAGTGGCCAGATTTTCCCATTGGTGCCTTTGATTTGCCTACATTGACTCACTTTATGAGAGAGGTGCAAGATAACAGGGTGGACTTCTTGAGAGGATTTATTCCACTTATGTTTAAAGAGGACGTTGCACCTGAAGAGATGGAGTGGATGCTTGAGGAAACCATGAAACCTATGACAGGTGTGGCAAGCGCCATTCTATTTGACCAATCGGTGGTGGATTACCGTTCAACTTTCCCCTCTTTATCTAAACCAACTTTACTCTGCTTTGGAAAAGTGGAAAAGCTCATCCCAGTTGCAGCGGGGGAACACTTGAAGGAAGCCATAGCTAACAGTGAACTGGTTCTGTTTGAAGAAAGCTGTCATTGTCCATTCCTTGAAGAGACGGAACGATTTAACACCGAAGTATCCAACTTTATAAAATCACTCTAAAAAGGGCCTGGCCACAGTTGAAATAACTGGCCAGGCCCTTCGTCTTGATGAACCAGGTCTTTTTCCTTAGAATGAAAGTATATAATATTCTGAAAAAGGGGCGAGAGATATGAAGCTGACCGAAGAAATGAAGAGTTTTCCCTATCCGTTCAAAGGTGACACCTATCGTTATTCAAATAACTCGACCCTTCTGACTCCTCCCAAAAGCATCGACATTACAGAGGGCTATCTAAAGGAAATTCAACTCAAAAGATCCTTATTATCGGATCATCATTCTCGTTGTTTTCAATCCTTTCCTCATACAAACAAGGCCCAGTGGGAAGCGTTGGAGTTTGTCATGACAGACCTCTCAACCTATTTTCCAAAAAACTTTTCCTTTAAGAGAGAAGGACAAAATCACATTTTCATCAACCACCTGCTTCAAGAAGAGTGTGAATTTAAGATGGGGGATGCAACCAATTTGCCATTCGAGCCTCTTGATTTCATCGGTAGGCATGTGCAGGAAGATTTAATCTTGATGTTGCAGCGAGACGGTGATCTTTATCTGGATGCTGGCCAGCTCTGTTTTCCTGCTAATTGGTCATTGGCCTTTAACCACGGCATGAGCTTTAAAAATATTCACTTTCCGATTCCCGGATTTAAAGAAGAAGGGTTGGACGAGCGAATCTTGCAATTCTTATTAAGGTTGGAAGCGGGCAACCCATGGGGAAGGAAGAATTGGTCCCTTATGGCCGGGAACAGAATGGACACTTCCTTAGAAAGCTTTGACGTATGGGGAAAGGACAGAAAGAAGGTAACCTTGGACAATGCAGGGGAGTTCGTCCATTTACGGGTGGAGGTTCAAAAGCTCTATCGCTTGCCTCGTTCCCATGCCATCCTGTTTACCATCCATACACATCTGTTACCCCTTGAAAAGCTGATTGAAATCACAGAATGGCGGCGTCAATTCTATCAAATTTTAAGGGAGCTGCCGTCTCATATTGCAGAGTATAAAGGGATTTCATTATACAAGGATAAAGTTTTGGCGTATATCGAAAAGAAAGAGGATGGTGTTCTGTGAACGATATAAAGAACGAACCAATCTTCCAACCAGGAAAAAAGTACTACGTTCTTTGTGGAGATGAGGAAGGCTTAGATAGCTTGAGTCCAATCAAGATGATTTTATCGAACGAGAAGATGTCTTTTGAAGAAATAAACCTACTTTCGGAGTGTTCTTCTGAGGTGGACAGAAAACTTGAGAGGCAGAAAATGGGGACTTTCCTTTATGTTGCAGCAGAAGGGAATAAGCTAAGAAAAGTCCTATCAATGGCTACAAAGCTTGGCTATTCCCCTGAGGAAGCTCAATACATTATGGTAGGAAAGGAAGAAAAGAGAATTTTTTGTTGTAGATGCCATGTCATTTCAATTGTGTGCGGTGAGAGTATTAAAAGGGGAATTTTGAATTGTCCGGCGTGCAGCTTGAAGCTGGAGTTATCTGATCATTATTCTCCAATAAAAGATGCTTACTTAGGGTATGTTGCAGAAGTTTAATAGGAATGGAGGGAAGATGAGGTGAAACTAGATAATAGGTTACAGGTTGAGATAAATGAAATAGTACAAGAGACGGAAACTATTAAGCGTTTTACTCTCGTTCAAACAAATAAAAGCGCCTTACCTGCCTTTAGCCCTGGATCTCACATAATTTTATTTTTTAACGGAAGGGGAGGGGACTTTGAACGAAGATATTCGTTAATTGGCAGTCAGGATAGCACGGATAACTACCAAATTGCAGTCAAACTCCATGAAAAATCCTCTGGAGGTTCATCTTATTTACATAATAAAGCTCAAATAGGAGATATCTTACAAATTAGTTTCCCCAAAAACTATTTTCCTCTTAGTTTTCAGGCCCGACATCATGTTTTCATTGCAGCTGGAATTGGTATTACTCCGTTTTTATCTATGATGCGTGAATGTAAGGAACAGGGTTCTTCATTTGAACTTCATTATTCTACAAAAACTAAAGATGACTGTGCTTTCTATTCCTATTTAAAAAATGAATACCCACAGCACACACATTTTTATTTCACAAAACAAGAGAATCGTATAAACACTACCATCCTATTAGATCAGTATATTGGTACCCATGTATATTTATGTGGTCCAGAAGGGTTTACTTCCTCTTTTTCACGTGCTGCTACAATTATTGGCTATCCTAAAGCAAGCATTCATAATGAGTATTTTTCACCTCCTACCATATTCAAACCTCGTTCTTTCATTTTACAGCTCGCAAATGGCAGTTTTTTGACTGTTCCTGCCGAGAAGTCTACATTGGATGTTTTATTGGAAGCAGGATACCCTGTTCCGCATTCTTGTAAAGTTGGCCGTTGTGGAACTTGTGAACTTTCCATCTTGGAAGGGGAGGCGGAACATAATGATTCTTTCTTATCAACTAAGCAAAAAGGATCCCAAGCTTGTTTTTTACCATGTGTATCCCGGAGTAAAACGAAAACTTTGAAGGTTGATTACAGTTAAAAATAGAAATGAAATTGGGATATTGTAGAAGTATACATATTCCGTACACAAGTATACATAATGTATACAAAAGTGTACAAATATGTAAACTTGTATACAAACACGTAAACACGTTGATATAAAGGGGTGTGTACAATAAAAGAATACAAGTAAACGTAAATGTATACGTGTATACACTTGTACACATTAACGTAAACATTTTTTACACTTTCATTACTTTTCACGAGAATGATTGAATAGTAGAGAAACTTTCTGTACGCTTACTATATACTTACTAGTTTTATTTTCTTCTACAGGAAACAAATATTGTATTGAGGAAAAGAAAGGAAGATGAAAATGAGTTATTCAAGAATTGCAGCAGTCGACGTAGGTAATGATTCTATTAAAGCTATTTTTGGAAAATTGGATTCAGAATTAAACATTCCAAATGTTATTGCTAGAGATATTGAAGATCGCCCAGTAATAGGAATTGAAGAGTTGGACAGCAAGGATCCACTAGATGGTATTCATGTTCGCGTTCACTCCCCTGCCCTGATGGACAATAACGCCATCTATCGTATCGGGAACCTGGCAACTAAAAGCAATAATGCAACAGAATTAGATCCAGGTAGCAGCAAATCTGAAGAAGACCAAACATTAGTTATGTTATTTGCTACTTTAGCTTTGGATGCAGTAAGTGCTCAAAATGAAAAAACATTCCCTCGTAATAAAAATGTAGTAGATGCAAACTACACATTAGGAACAGGTCTTCCACTTAGAGAAGTAAAAGAAGGCAAGGATGCAGGCTACCGTTCCAAACTTCTAGGTTCTGTTCATCAGGTGGAATTCTTGATTACACCTAAATACCAAGGCATTAAAGTAAATATTAAATTTGATGAGATCAAGGTTTATCCAGAGGGCTTCGCAGCTTATATCAACCTTGTATTAGATAACAACGGCAACATCATCAACAAGGACCTGATCGATAAACGTATCCTTATCCAAGATATCGGCGGTCTTTCCACAGATATCGCTGTCATCAAGAACCGTAATGTGGATGATGACAAAGCACAAGGCTTCAATCTTGGAGTATCTGAAGCACTTGAGCAGATCCGTGAAGAAATCCGTTCTAAGCACGGTATTGAGCTTGATAGCAGAAGAGATGTGGTAGAGATTATTACGAAAAAGAATGACCGCAACCACATCATGGTACGTGGTAGCAGAACGAGCGTGCATGATATCACGGATCGCATTCTTTTAGACTTAGCGAAAAAACAATACCGTCTGTTGAGAAATATTTGGCAGAAGAATTCCCAAACCGAGATTTGCTATTTTGTCGGTGGTGGATCTACTGTGTTGAAAGAATATTTAAAGACACTGAACAACAATTTGGATGGCTACAACATTGACTTCTTTGAAGATGAAAAGGAAAGCATCTGGATGATGGCAAATGCCTACTACAAATTGATTGCTGACTACGTAAAGAAAACGGGCAAGGATAAAGAGTCCAAAGAACAACAAAAACCTGTGAAAGCGTAAATAAGGTGATTGGATGAAGAATTCCAGTTCGAGTCAGGGGATTCAGAGGGGACAAGCTATTTCGTTTCGTATCCCTTCTGATACGCCTGACCATCTAATTAAACATTTACAACGTCTTAAAGAGACTGAAAGAAGGAATTTCTCTAGTAAAATAGCGGAATTTGTTCTCCAAGGTGTGACAAGTTCACATGCACGGGAGAAAGAGACCATCTCTATCCCTCTTCCCAAATCTTTATCTAAAACACAAAGAGATTGGCTGAAGCATCAACATTCAGAAGCATTGCTCGGCAATATTGTCTATCAATTGCTTTCAGACCCTGTTCGTGCAACAAGTATTTTGGCGGCTATGAATAGCAATTCCACTGATATTGACCAAGCTTTGTACTTGCAAGAAGAAACCCAGTACCGTCCTGAACAAAGAGTGGACGAGAAAATGAATGATAAAGACACCTTGAATGATGATGATTTAGACTCTTTTGACTGGGACTCAGCTCTACAAGAGCAGGCTTCCACAGAAGAAGAGGAAGAGTTGGATGTGGAAGATGTCGATAAGATATTGGGAGATTTTCTCTCCCATATGAATAAGTAATTTATTCTAAGGTCGCTATGAAATTAGCGGCCTTAGTTATGTCGGTATAAATCAAAAATGAAATAAGAAAAGAGAGTCTAAAGTAGGAAGGGCCTAACCATTTTAGGCTCTTTTTCTATTCCCGGGAAATATGGTAGTATGAGGTCAATATTTGTTAGCAAATTAGTTATAGCTGCGGTAAAAAGGGTATAGAATAGAATGGTCCTAAAATCCAAAAGACATTCGAACTATATAGCAGAATAACTATTTTTGTATCAAGAGACGAAGTTACTAGATCATTTTAATTACGAAAATAATGTGAAATGATTGGTGGAGGGTAAAATGACACAGGAAAACAAATTTATCAGCAAGACGTATTTTGAAACATTTATGCTGGATGTGGAGACAAAGCATCCTGTTCAAGTGCTTGGAGAAGCCTTCCTGGCAGAGCAGAACAACGAGGTGTCAGATCTCTCGTTTATTCGGTATGCGCAAGGAGAAGTATATTTTCATAGCAAAGATTACGAGAGTGCTATATACAAGTGGGAGAATGTTCACAATGAATTGGAACCTTGGGCGAAGAAAAATATTGCAGATGCATACTATGATTTAGGAATGTTAGTAGAAGCGGAAGATATCTACGCCAAAATTAATACAGATAATAAAACACTTAAAATAGAAGTGGCCCTTCAGCTATTCACTTTATATATTCAGCGTGAAAAACTGGAGAATGCCTATAAAAATATTAAAAAAGCAATTGCGATCGATCCAGATTATCCGCATGTCACACAAACTGCCCGCACCTTTTATGAAGAGCAAGAAGACAGTCAGCATGCAGTGGAGTTGGCTGTTAGTGAGGCATTGAGAACCGGTTCGGAAGCTTGGTACGATTGCTTGAAATACTATATAGAAGCTGGTTATACAAAAGAATTCACTCCTGATTATTTTCAAGAAGTCCTGTTAAAGTTGCTTGAGATTAATCAACGGAAATTTGAAGAAATCACAGCTGCGTTATGGAACAGTTACGAAAACCATCCAATGTATTTAGAATGGGTGAAGACGGCAAATCATTTATTCATGGCTTTGGACAGAGATTCGGAGGCCTCTTGGACAAAAGTAGAGGAACTGCATCAACATACCTATTTATCTCTTATTGAGGGAGAATACTTAATCAAAGAACTGCAAGGCATTGTACCGGATCTACTTGGAAACTGGCTGAAAGTATCCAACAGATCTAAATCCCTGTTTGCTTCTGCAGCGGTAATGTCTTGGAATGAAGTATTCCCAACAGCATTACCTGCGCATGTATTGGCGGACGCAGAAAACAGAATTTTCCATTATGAGCATGATAGCATCCAGTTGAGTTATACGGTCGAGTTGTTCAAGACGCTGATCAATTGGGCAAAAGATAACCACCTTGAAGTGGCGCATCAAAAGAAATGGCTATTCTCGCATCTTAGCAATTTAAACAGAAAAAACCTAGTTGTTACAGGTACCGTTCAAAATGGGAAGACTTCCTTCATCAATTCCATTATTGGCGAAAAGCTTCTTGGGGATGAAACGGTTCCGGTATTTGTTTCTTCCAACGGTGATATTGCAGAGATGAATGAGATTTCCACTACAGGCACTTCTGCTTTAGGGGACATTAGTGAGCACAAAGCAGGGTCCATAATTGACCTTAAATGGCCATCTCAGTTCCTAGAAGATGAGGAATACTCTTTAATCAGCACACCGGAATTCAGCGTAGACGCGATTGATAACAACGAAACAATGAAATATATCCCGTTATCAGACGGACTATTATACATTTTAGACGCGCAAACACCTTTTACAGAAGATGAACTGAAAGTACTGGTGAAAATTAAAGAGCGCGCGCCGGAAGTGCCGGTACACTTTGTCATTAATAAAATGGATACTGCTTTCCACGAAGCAGAAGCAGCGCAGATTGTGGAGGAAGCAAAACACCGCATCAACGAATTCTTCCCGGATGCGAGAGTATTCCCTTACTCCTCCCTTCGTTCGGCAAGCAAGCAGCATCAAGGGTTGGCAACTTTCATGGAGGCCAATTTCAAACTGCGTGCAAAAGCAGTGGAAGAACGCCGCGCAACCAAGTTGCTGCAACTGATTCGTTCTACCTTAACAGAATTGCTGGACAGCCGAATTGCGATGGAAGATAACCTGACCAACACGGTGGAGTTCAATGAAGATATTCTTAGCAGACTAAGTGGTTTTATCAACCATCTGCATGATGCAGAATCAGAGAAGATTCGCAGTATTACTGAAAACTACCGTGCTGTGACGATTGAAATGAAACGAGAAGCAACGAAAACTATTCCTCGCCTGCTTAGAGAATGCTCTAGCTATGTGAAGGAAGACAGCAAACTTTAAAACATTGCATCTCGAGTTAAATGAGCGAATGAATGAGACAATCCGGACCTATATGCATTCTGACCTGTTGCCTAGGTTGCGCCAGGAGCTTCAACTGTGGCTCGATACATCCAACCGTGAACTGATTGACAGCCAAGAGTACTTGCATGAAATGAGCGGAACGTTCAACGGTCTCTACAAGGAAGAGAAGATGCATTTGAACTGCGACTTTTAAAGTCATGGAAGACTGGCGCCGTGACATCAACAGAATTCTAAGCAGAGTGGAAGTGGAAAAGGAAAACATCCTAAACCGCCCCAAGCACCACTCAATACTTGCTAAAAGGGGCAGGCCGCCTGTTCGGTTCCTTGCAGCAGAGCAATCAACTGCTTTTCACTCAGTATAAGAAATACATTGAAAACGAACGCTTCACAGATGTGGCACAGTCCGTCGTGGATAAGTTCTTCCTAGAATTCGACCTGTTTGAAAAGGCACTAAAAGCCGACATCAACATGTTCTACGAAGCACCATTCACAGAACTGAATAAAAACAGTGGAAGACACAGAACACGCCATCCACAACGCCAACAAAAAACTAAGAACAAATGAAAGCAAGCCCAGAACGCTACTACGACCCACTGAAACTATTCGAAGCACGCCTGCTCCAATACGAATTCATGGTCAAAGCATGCGAAGAGAATGAAATGCTGCCAACGTACTAAAAACTAAAAACAAAGATTAAAAGAGATCGACACCCAAACTTGGTTACAGCAACAAAAGAGCATCAAACAACAAAACGTAGCGCAAGGGGTCTGGCACCTAAAACAAACAACCAAAGAACCACAGCCAAACAACGCAGGTGCCTGACCCCACCCGCTCTTACCAAAATTCACGCTAACCTATTTAACTAAAGAAGTCTCGTCGTGAGAGGCAATTTTTAAAAAAAATTTAAAAAAAGCAGGTCTAATTCTCATAGTAATTAGACCTGCTTTTTTGTCGTTTATGCCAAGGGAATTCTAGAGGTTCTCATCGCCGTTATGAAGACCTCAGTGGCAAAGAAAAAGGAGAAGAGAGGTTCTCATCGCCGTTATGAAGACCTCAGTGGCAAAGAAAAAGGAGAAGAGAGGTTCTCATCGCCGTTATGAAGACCCCAGTGACGAGTAAAAATGGAGAAGAGAGGTTCTCATCGCCGTTATGAAGACCTCAGTGACGAGGAAAAAGGAGGAGAGAGGTTCTCATAGTGGTTATGAAGACCTCAGTGGCAAGAAAAAATAAGAAGAGAGGTCCTCATCGCCGACGATAAGAAAATCCCTATCCCTGCGACTAAGGCTAATTAGTCTAATATCGAAACTTTTCTACTTCTATTACGTAAAAAAGATATACGAAACATTCAATAGGGAGGTTAAAAATAAATGGAATACATTCTAATTTTATTAACCGCACTAATCATAATTAATTTATCGGCTAAAGTGAACAAATTAGAGGGACGCATGAAAAAAATGCAATACACCTTAGACCACGTAACCAAACATTCCGAAATACCGGAAAATCCGCTAATTGAAGAACTTCGTAAGCTGATTGAAGAGGGACAAGACGTAAAAGCGATTAAAAAAGGAAGAGAAGAATGGGGACTCTCACTCATAGAAGGAAAAGGATATATTGATAAATTGAAATCAGAAAAATAAAAGCTCTGATTTGCATTTGTTCAAGAATTGGGCAGATGAAATGAATAAATGAAGTGTTAAGACAGTCCTATAGATTGGAGGTATTCGATGAATATTAACTCATATCTTATTCAATTATCAGTTACTATAATAGCTATTTTTGGAGGAACTTTTACTATTCGTTATTTCAGAACGGGTGAACTTCTATAGACCAAATTATTGGGGCTTCAGTTGGTATTATACTCCTGATTGCATCATTGATTTGGAGGAGGATTAATAGATAAACTCAAAAATACTTCCCCAATGGCATCAACCAATCATCAGGGAAGCATCAATTCACCTTATTTTTCTCTGTACTCGTTTTACCCGTGAACTTCAACAAGTCAATCAGAACAGTGGAGTATGTTTTTAACCTCTCTTCCAATCTCCCAGGATAAGCCTGCTGGATAAACTCCAGAGTGTCGTTCTCAGTATGCCAGATTCCACCATACTCTTCTGTCTGAGTATAACCATCTTGATCCCCGATCTCCCAGTTTGTTGATTCAAAATAAGCATAGGGAATTCCTACTTCTTTAAAAGGTGCATGATCACTCCAATCACCAGTTGTACCAGCAGGATAATCAGAATTTAATCCTTCGTTGATGCGAAGATCCAACTTTTTCTTATCGGCAATCGCAAGGGCATGATCACGCAAGAACCCGTCCTCACCAAGACTACCATGAACATACATAAAATCCCCAACTGCCAAGCTGTCCAAGTTAATCATTCCGACTGTATTCTCAATATCTTTCGCACTCATTTGACTGACAAAGTAGTTCGACCCTTGTAGCTCGACTTCCTCCGCTCCAAATGCCACAAACACGATACTGTAAGGCGTTGGAATCTTTTTGAGCACTTCAGCCGCCTCAAGCATCACCGCGACACCAGAAGCATTATCATCGGAACCTTTTCCTCTTGCCACAGAGTCATAGTGAGCTCCAACTACTAATACTTTCTTGCTTTTACCTGGTTTAAATGCCACCACATTGGCAGAATCGTACGATGTTCCTCTGCGTGCATAAGAAAAATCCTGCACTTGGGTTTCATACCCCATCTTTTCGAATTGCCCTTTAATATACTCCCTTGCCTCAGCCTCTTCCTCTGAAGCAGCTACACGAGGGCCGATTGTTTCAGACAAGTATTGCGTGTGCTTATAAGAAAGAGAACCTTTTTTATGTACCAAAGAAGCTCCATTGGCCGCAGAAACCGCTGACACTGCCACCATCCAAATTAATGTTGTTACTAAAAATATCTTCTTCATATTAATTCCTCTGTACTTATAATTATTAAATACATTGCATAATTATAAAATAAGAGATTAATAGTTTCAACAATTATCCAGTCAATAACAGCAAAATAGGTCTTACTATCTATTTAGCTTCAGCGTTGTTTAATCAACGTTTATCATCAAGTTTACATCTCTACTTTTTGGACGATATTGGTACTAGGGAAAAGTTCTAATCTCTACTTTTCTGCATATAAAAAATAGTAACCCATGCCTTTGGACAAGCCTATAAAGTGGAGGAAAAACAAATGAGATCACAAACTATCAAATCGTTGGAAAGCTTGAGAGACACAAGTATTATTGTCATCGTAAGCGGTATATATGACGACCTCCTGGATCCATTGGCGAAACACTTGGAGGCCTTAGAAGAACCTCGGCGGTTATCCCTATTCTTAAGAACTGGCGGTGGCGATACAACCACGTCTTTTAATATAGTAAATTTGATTAAGCAGTACGTGGAAGAGTTTGAAATAATCATTCCGACGGTTGCCCATAGTGCAGGAACATTGCTGAGCCTTGGGGCAAGCAGACTTCTTATGACCAGACAGGCAAGCTTAAGCCCTTTTGATCCATCTGTACGAAATGAACGTATTAACGATGGAATGAATATCAGCTGGAGGGACATGAACTATTTTATGTCGAGCGCCAGCGGCAATGTGAGCATGAATACGAGAGGTGCTAATGCGGAGCCCTTGAATGCCTTAATCGAGAGTCAGGTCCACCCATTGTTGATCGGGCATGCCGAAAGAACCGTTTCTCAGATAAGGACCTATGCCCCTCATCTTATCGGCAACAACAGTAACCGGCCTCCTGAAGAAATCATCCATCACTTCCTGGAATCCAATACCCATCACAACTACCGGTTCTATAGAGATGAGGTGGAACGAATTGGACTTCCCGTTGTTCACCCAAGTAAGACAGAAGAGAAGCTGATTCATTCCATCTATGACGACGTTTCAAGAGAACTCGATTTAAGTAACACAGATAATAAGCGCGGGAAATTGAAAGCTCTTATTGAATCCCCTCAATATGGTAAAACCGTTTGTATAAACACAAAAGACTATGAAGGCTGGATTGATGACAGCGAGCAGTATATGAAAGTTATGAAGTCATCATGATGGACTCAGGACTTTCTTTTAGCCAAATTCGGCTTTTTTCCTCTTTTGCGATATAATACAACCACAGTAAAAACCCAAAAAGAATGGATGAAAGCATGCGACAGCAACTAACACTTAAAGTGAAAAATAAATTCACCAAACCATACAAAAGCGGCTACCCGCTTATCTCTAAACAGTCCCTTATTAACGGCAATGACCTGAAAGAAGAAGGAACATTAGTAAAGCTGGTAGACGAACAGAACAACTTCCTCGGCAAAGGCTACTACGGTAACCAAAACAAAGGCTACGGCTGGATTGTCAGCAAAGATCCTAACGAAGATATGGACATCCCTTTCTTCAAAGCTGCCCTTCAAAAAGCCATAAACAAACGTTCCACCCTTATGAAAGCAGAAGACACCACCGCATTTCGCCTATTTAACGGAGAAGGCGACGGAATTGGCGGTTTTACTATTGAATACTTTGACGGCTACCTTGTGATTAACTGGTACAGCAAAGGAATCTATTCCTTCAGCGAAGAGATTCTTGAAGCAATCGAAGGCGTCATCGAATACAAAGGGATTTACGAAAAGAAACGATTCAACACAGACGGTCAATATGTAGAGGACGATGATTTTGTAAAAGGGGAACGCGCACCATCCCCCATTATCATCAAAGAAAACGGCGTCAATTTTGCCGTGCATTTAAACGATGGCGCGATGGTCGGAGTATTCCTTGATCAGCGGGAAGTAAGGAAAACCATACGCGATAAATATGCCAAAGGGAAAACAGTCCTTAACACCTTTTCCTATACAGGTGCATTCTCTGTTTATGCTGCATTAGGCGGTGCCGTCAAAACGACAAGCGTAGATTTAGCCAAACGCAGCCTGCCAAAAACAACTGAGCAATTTAACGTAAATAATATCGACGAAAAAACGCAGGTCATTCTCGTAGAAGAGGTATTCCATTATTTCAAATACGCGAAAAAGAAAAACCTGAAATTCGATATAGTCATCATGGATCCACCAAGCTTTGCTCGTTCCAAAAAGGTGACATTCCGAGCAGATAAAGACTACACAAGCTTAGTATCAGATGCCATTGCCATAACCGAAAAGAACGGCCTGATTGTCGCCTCCACCAATGCCGCTACATTTGGCATGGACAAGTTCAAAGGCTTTATCGACCAGGCATTTAAAGAAAATAAAGTAGCATACAAATTCGTAGAAGAGTTTTCCCTGCCAAGCGACTTCTCCACCATCAAGGAATTTAAGGAAGGGAACTATTTGAAGGTATTGTTTATAAAAAGAATCGGATAAAGAAAAGGAGTCAGCATCTTAGCTGGCTCCTTTCATCTTTGTACTGGATTCCTCCAAAAAAAATTTCCTCAAGGGAAGGTTCATTCACATTTATTCTATAAACATCGATATGTTCTTTCGTAAATGCTTTAACAATACTAGCAATCTTCTCTTCGGAATCTACCGTAAACAACGTATACTGCTCTTCAGCAATAACCTGTGTGGCAAAGCGCTTTAACATCTGACCAACACTATTTGGATTCTTAAGGACAGAATGTTTTATCTTCACCTCGATGGTAGACGAATAATGTGCACGCAATTCTTCCAATGTGCCTTCGTTTATAATGGCACCGTCTTTCATAATCGCAATTCGCGTACAAATTTTCTCCACTTCATTCAAGTTATGAGAGGTCATAAAAATAGTCTTTCCTTCTGCCTGTAGATCCCGTATCAGCTGCTGGATGCTCAACCCGGACTCAGCATCAATACCAGACGTCGGTTCATCGAGGAAAATCAGCTCGGGATTATGGGCAATCGCCTGAGCAATCCCCAATTTCTTTTTCATCCCAAACGAAAACTTTCCCACTTTCTTTTTGGCATGCTCCAACAAACCAACCCGATCCAAGACAGCATTTGCCTCCGTGGTAGATAATTTGCACCCGTTTATTTTCCCGAAAAACTTGATATGGTCAATAGCAGACTTGCTATCGTAAAACTGCGAATAATCGGGAAGGACTCCAATTCGGTTCTGCACCTTCTGAAGGTCAGATTCCCCCAACAGTTTAAACGTACCGGAAGTGGGAAGGATGATCCCGGTAATCATATTGATAAAAGTCGATTTTCCGGCCCCATTCCGACCAAGAAACCCATATATTTCTCCTTTAGCAACGGTAAGATTCACCTTATTGACAACCGTTTTTCCTCCAAAAGCTTTCGTTAAATGTCCAGCCTCTATCACACTCATCAAAAGTCCCTCCTCTTAAACAACCAATAGGCAAGTAATAGCAATAAGACTGTATACAATCCGTTAATCAAGATGTAATAGTTTGATAGAGAAGAATAGTAATACGGGGTGAGGAACTTAAACCACGTTACGTAAAGCTTCCCAGAGAAAATCGCCCAAAAGCTTAAAGCCGGAAACACTAAGGCAAAAGTAATCCCTACAAACATCGTAACGCCAGGCTTTGGTATCACGATGGAAAATACAAGATTTAACGCCAAAGCTACAGAAAGAAACAGCATCGTATCAATTAAACCGAGCCACAAAAAGTCCTTTGATTTAATGGTGATTAACAGAAAACAGATAACCATACAGAAAAGCCAAAAGAACCAAACGCCTAAATATTTTCCCATCAATACATTCAATCTAGAAGTCTTTGTTACTAAAAATCGCATCGTCCGCTCGCTGACTTCCCGGTTGATAATGTCATGAGAAAGGCCGGTAATAAAGAAAAAACCTAGCACAAAGATTAAGATAACAATCCCAGTAGCATATCCATCTGTCCCTAACTCTGCCGCCTCTTCTGGAAAGGTTGCCATCAGGTTGCTCATCAAATCAGCAGTTAAATACGTGACACCAAAAATAATCACAATCACCACAATCGACTTGAAACTCTTAAAATGTCCTTTAAATTCATTTAAACAAATTGCCCACATTTCATCTCGCTCCCTTCATAGTTTAGTATAATAATGGTAGTTTATTAGAAAATTAAGGGAACCTTAACATTACCTTAAAAAGGAGTTCACAAATGGAACACGCAAGGATATTAATGGTCGATGATGAACAATCCATAATTGATATGATGAAATTAGTGTTAACGAAAGAGGGCTTTCAACAGGTAGATACATGCAGTACGGGAGAAATGGCTTTACACAAGTTGAAACATCACGCTTACGACCTGATATTGCTCGACATCATGCTCCCTGATATGACAGGTTATGAGATTTGCCAGGCAATCAGAAAAACAACAGACGCACCAATCTTTTTCCTATCCGCCAAAACCTCAGATCTGGATAAATTGACAGGATTCGCACACGGAGGAGATGATTACATCACCAAGCCGTTCAACCCGTTAGAAGTAGTGGCAAGAATTAAAGTGCAGCTTAGTCGGTACTTAAAAACCACAACGAGCAAAAAGGAGGACGTCCTTGAATTTGGCAGATTTAATCTGAACCTCCAATCAGCAGAACTTACAGTGCTGGGAGAGAGCGTGGTATTAAGTGGTCAGCTTTATCACCTGCTAGTGTTCTTTTGTAAAAATCCAAATCGAATTTTCACAAAAGAACAGCTCTATTATCACGTATGGAAAGATAATATCCTGGTAGATGAAAACACTGTCATGGTCCATATCCGCAAGCTCAGAGAAAAGATTGAAGAAAATCCAAGCAAACCTGAATACATTAAAACGGTTAGAGGGATCGGGTATAAACTCGTTCCTGCTGCAGGTAATCAGAAATGAGTGTAAGTAAGAAGCTGGCTTTTCATTTTGTTAAACAATTATTTGTCCTCTTGGTAATCATAATTATCGCTTTGACCGCAGCATTATTATTCTTCGCCTCCCACTTAACAGAGTCGGAAATGAAAGCAAGTTTTACAAGGACGGACCCATATTTTCTCGAGCTTGAAATGGATGTGAAGTCGGAAGAGGATATTCACATTAGTGAGACAGTGAAAACAGCTGTCCATCAAAATGGCGGCTGGCTGCAATTGATAAATAAAGATGGAGTGGTAGTCAAAGAGGTAAATGCTCCTGCAGATTTAAAGAAGGCATACACCTTTCAAGAGCTTGCCGATTTTAAAGTTCCTGGTTACCGGACTTCATACTGGAGGGTTTTTAAGGATGACAGTGACCTTGTGGTGTTGTACGGAGAGAAGAACCTGAGCGAAGGGGTACTTGCTGAGCTGCAAAAACTAGGTGAGCTATCCACTTTGACAGAGGAAGGAAGAAAGTTCCTTGAGAACCAAGAAGCGTGGTTTCAAGTATATAATTCCAATGGGGAAAAAACCGAGCAATGGAATGCCCCGGAAGATCTTACACTTACAGCCAGGGACTTCCTTTCCATTAAGGAAAGCCCGTGGAACTACACATACGACATCTCCACCTTACCAGAAGGGGACAAGGTCTATGTTGTTGGGATGGATAATGCCTATTATGCACCAGATGACGTACTGGACGGTCTGGTAGGTGCCTCTTTAATCAAAAGCTTTCTACTAGTAATAGTAGTGCTTCTTGTGATCATCATCGCGCTCTCTATTTGGTACGGCAGGACGTTTGGGGTACCTTTGCTTTACATGATGAACTGGATCAAGAGGATGTCTAAGGGTGACTTATCGGTACCAAGGAACAAAAAGGGGAAAATCCCATTTAGGAAAAAAAACGGCAAGCTTCACAAACGCTTCCGGATTTTCCGTGACATCCTTTTTTCCATTCGTAAACTTGCCAACACACTAGAAAAGAACGAACAATACCAAAAACGGGTCGATCTGACAAGGGAAGAGTGGATTACAGGCTTAAGCCATGACCTGAAAACTCCCTTAAGCTCCATCTACGGCTATGCCAAAATACTGGAAACAGGGTCATACAAATGGACAGAAGAAGAAATACAGGCGATGGGTAGCACCATGACAGAAAAAGCCTCCTATATGAGCGACTTAATTGAGGATTTAAACCTTACTTACCGTTTGAAAAATAATGCATTACCTATTGAAAAGAGCAAACAGGACATTGTTCCTCTCATGAAGGACGTCATCAAGTCACTGAACAACACAGATTCGACAATACTCATGGAAAACGTGGAACAAGAAATTCGTGTGGCGGTTGATTCCAAATGGTTCACCCGCATTCTCACCAACCTGCTTGCAAATGCACAAAAGCACAACCCAAAAGGAACGGACATTACGCTGAGTGTCTCACGAAACCTTGACCACACCTTCATCACCATAAAGGATAACGGAGTGGGGATGGATGATGAAACACAGAGTAAATTGTTTGACCGTTACTACAGAGGCGGCAGCACAACCGATAAATCAAACGGTACCGGACTTGGCATGGCCATCGCCCACCAGCTGGTCTTGGCACACGGTGGAAATGTCTTTGTAGAAAGCGAAAAAGGAAAAGGGACCACCATCACCATCACGTTGCCTAACGATTTGGGAAAACTTACTTCCTAAAATTAAAGGGTCTGCCTGTATCAGCAGGCAGACCCTATTACTATTCAACTACCATCCCTCAACATATACTGATACGACTTAGATTCCTCCACCATTCCCATCTCGAGATAGAGCTTCGACAACCACTTTATAGACCGAGTGTTGGATGGATCTAGCTCTAGCTCCCAGTTAAAGCACTCCACCGCTTCTGACAGCTGTTTAAACTCATAATATAGTTCGCCGAGTGCATACATTTGGTCCGGATCGTCCTTCAGGGCAGCCATCTTCTTGACCTTCATCAGGATTGGGATGCCTGGATACCTTGCGCAATAAGGCGCGATCCACTGCTCCGTATAGTCCAGTCCTTTTATTTGAAGCAAGTTTGGCACAAAGGTTTGAAAAAGGATCTGAACTTGTTTAGTTGTTATGTCTTCATCAAAGTGGAAGGTAAGCTCACTGAGCCAATCGGAATTCTCTATCCATTTTACCTGCAGTAAAGCTTCCTGCACGTAAGGAAAATCTTTTTCGGTGATGAGGGATTTATTTTTAGTAAGTAGAATTAAAAGGTCTTCATATCGGTTAGAATTTTTCAATAAACCGAGCAAATCATGATATAACCCTTCATGGTGAGTGGTGCGCTTCCTTAGAATATAGCTGAGAAGATCCACCTTCTCATCGGTTGTGAAATCATGCGGTAAGTTGGCAATCATCTGCTTATAGTAGGTGTGTTCATCGTTTTTACTGGTGATGAGTAAATGTGTGTATAAGGAGAGTTGCTCCATTTTTCGGCCCTCTTTTTGCATAAGTTGCAGCAGGAGGTCCTTGGAATCGTCATGCTCTAAATGCTCGTAGCAGTATTTCTCGACATATAGCGGATCCTTGGAAAGCAAGGAGGATGGATGGGAAGTATAGAGTGATTGATAGGTCTGATATTGAAGATTTTTAGACATTTCCTGTGCCCACTTGTTGGCAGGATAAATATCTGTTATTAGTCGTAGAAGTTGGTAGGTGTGCAGGAGCTGACCTTCCCTGCGGTATTGTAGCGCTGACTCTTTCATCACTTTAGTGATTTTCTCTTTTTTCATATAGTTATCGAATATGGTGAGGATGTTGGAAGCTTCGAGCGGCGAGTATTTTTTCTGTATTCTTTCCCACAGCGGAGTCAGGCCAGGAAATGTGTGAATTCTATTATGGTTGAGTAGATGGGCTAATAGCGGATGTTCTGGTGAGAAGCGGATACCTTTTTGAAGAATGTTACTTAGCTGAGATTTACGTTTGATTTTAGATGTGGATTTTCCAGTGAGGTAAGATGCTTTGTAGAAATATAAATAATAACATTCTGCGTTCTCTTGATCATAAGCTTCTATGACTTGAAATCCCTGATACATGTAAAGGTTAGCTGGCGTGAGGTGTAAATGCTTTTTCTCATGCTGGATTTTTATGCTGGTTGTTTTGTTTGTCATATAATTCCCTCCTAATTGGTCGTACGCCTTTTTGAGAGATTGCTTATATAGAGTGTAACATGAAAAGGAAAAAAAGAAAAAACGAAGAAGCGGACGACCTAGGGCCATCCGCTTCTCTATATTTTAAGGGGGGGAGTCAAACTTCGTTCAATTCTTATAATGTTGAGCTTGCTGTTGTATCTTTTACCACTAGAATCACTTTACCGAGATCAAGCTTTTCCTCTAACTGTTCCGCTTCTGGAGCTGTGAATCCTAACTCCTGGAATTGAGCGCGAAGCTCATCACCTTTGCTGCGGAAGATGTTTTTTACGTACGTATCTAAACCAACTTCACCGGCGCTAACAGTATTAGCATCAGCGTTATCAGCTACACGTTTCGTACGGTCATCATCATGAGTAATGACATAAATATCATCCTCGTGAACACCTCTGGTTTTTAGCTCTTGTACTGCTCCTACTACTTGTTCATCATTTTGAAACTCTTTATAAGTGGGTTTCATTTTTTATCGCCTCCTTGGTTATGTAATAAAAATACCCGGCTGACTGAAAATGAAACATGCTCTTGAAAATTTTTTTATTTTGCCTACATAACTTGTTTGATAATACACCGAAAACTTCAAATACTAGTAAGCATCTGATGAAAAGAATGGGGCGTTTTCTGTGGTTTATGATTGTATTATTGTTGGGGGAGGCATTGCAGGTCTTCAGGCAGCCATCCAGCTTGGAAGGTATCAACATAAGGTGCTTGTGTTGGATGAGGGAAAAGGTCGTTCAAGTATTTGTCATTGCTATCACAATCTTCTAGGGTGGCCGGATGGCGTGAGTGGAGAAAAGCTTCGGGGTCTTGGAAGGGAGCATGCGCTGAGATTGGGTGTGGAGTTTAAGGGAGAGCGTGTAGAGATGGTGGAAGGGTTGGATGGGCAGTTTTGCGTAACGACAGCTAAATCTCATGAATTTTTTGGTAGGAAGCTTTTGCTAGCCACAGGTATCAAGGACAATATTCCGTCTTTTGAAGGCTTGTTGCCGTGTCTTGGAAAGAGTATATTTGTTTGTCCGGATTGTGATGGATATGAAATTTTAAATAAGAAAGCACTTGTGATTGGGTCTGGAAATGCAGGTGCCTCTATGGCGTTGACTTTGACCTATTGGACAGATAAGCTTACCTTTATCAATCATGGAAAAGGGGAGGTTGATGCTGATTTAGTGGGAAAGTTAGCGGGAAAAGGGATAAAGCTTGTTACTTCTGCCATTGCGGAAATACATACGGATTGCTCGGATTTCAAAGGGTTAACGCTTGCTAGTGGCGAGAAGATTGATTGTTGTTATGCGTTTCTAGCCTTTGGTGGCAATAAGCCAAATACAGAACTTGCTCTCCAATTGGGTGTGGAATTGGAGGATAACAAACATGTTTTGGTTGATCCAAGGACAAAAATGACCTCTGTGGAGAATGTGTGGGCTGCGGGTGACATTACCGTCCATTCCGAACAAGCGGCCATTGCGATGGGGGACGGCATACAAGCGGCCATCTGGATTCATAAAAGCTTGCTGGAAAGTTGACTTGGTGCTTGACAGTTATTTGTCCGAGTGCGTAACATGAATGTAAGGGTTTACATAAACGTGTGAATGGAAGATAGAAGACATTAGTTGCTAGCGACATTCCATTTATCCGGTATTTGGAGGAGAAGAAATGGAAGAGAGAAAAGTGACAGATTATGAAAAGTATATTCGTACGGAAGAGCTATTGGGTTTGCAAAAGGGGGGCGGGGAACTCTCTTGTAATGACGAACTCACGTTTCAGATGATTCACCAAATTGCAGAGTTGCATTTCAAGCTGATCATTCAGTACATTCACTTAGCGGATGCCAACATGCAGCATGGGGAAATCTTGCAGGCAACACAACAACTTCAAAGAGTGAATATGCACTTGAAGCATCTCCCGCCAGTGTTTGATATGGTAAAAGTGATCAGTCCAAGAGATTACCATACTATCAGACTCGCACTTGGGCGTGGAAGCGGGCAGGATTCACCTGGATTCAATGAAATTCTAAGACTTGGCCCGACGTTGTGGGGGCCGTTTGAACAACTGTTGAATGACAAACAACTGACACCGTTTATGCTGCACAAAGCGGCAGGTGATAATTATGAGCTGTACTTACTCATGCAAGAATTGATTGCTTTTGATGAAAACTTCCAAACGTTCCGTAAGCACCATATTCAGCTTGTACGCAGGATGATAGGCTTGAATACGAAGAGTTTGAAAGGGATACCAGCTCAAGCATTGGAGCGAGGAGCAAAATTCGAGTTTTACCCGCAGCTTTGGGAAGCGATTTGTGAATTGACGGACTGGACGGGTTCGAGTTACGATCCGAAGCCGTTGTGAAAGAAAGACCGTTCTGAAGGGTGTAAATAGCCTTTTGGAACGGTCTTTTTTTATCCCAAATTTACAAACCCTATATATTACAGGATGAATAGCAATAATTTATCGGGTTAAGATAAGATCGTAAATAATAAATAAGGATGTGTTAGCTTGTTTTTTCATGTAAAAGACCTTCAATATCGAGCTGTACCGGATAGACCAGACCCTATTTACGCTAAGAAACTTCAAGAGGTTTTAGGCGGGCAATACGGGGAGATCTCTGTAATGATGCAATATTTGTTTCAAGGTTGGAACTGTAGAGGCGAGCAAAAGTATAGAGATATGCTTTTAGATATTGGAACAGAAGAAATAGCACATGTAGAAATGTTGGCAACAATGATTGCTCAACTATTGGATAAAGCACCAGTAGAAGAACAAGAACAAGCGGCTAAAGATCCTATTATAAAGGATATTATGGGTGGCATGAATCCTCAGCATGCCATCGTAAATGGTTTAGGTGCTAGTCCTAATGATAGTGTTGGGTATCCTTGGTCTGCTCGATACACTATTTCGAGTGGTAATTTGCTTGCAGATTTTAGGGCAAACTTAAATGCAGAAACGCAAGGAAGACTTCAAGTAGTTAGGCTTTATGAAATGACGGATGATGCTGGAGTCCGAGATATGCTTTCTTTCTTAATCGCAAGGGATACGATGCACCAGAATCAATGGGCGGCAGCGATTGAAGAATTACAGCAAAAAGAAGGGTTTGTGGTTCCTTCTACATTCAATCAGGAATTCGAAAAACAAGAAGTTTCACATCAATTCCTAAATTGTTCACAAGGAATAGAAAGTAAGTCAGGACGTTGGGCAAGTGGACCTTCCATTGACGGCAAGGGTGAATTTTCATTTATTGAAAACCCTGTTCCTCATGGACAGAACCCTACATTAAACCCGGCCCCAGGATATATTCACGGTACACCGATGAATCATTAATCAAAAAAGGTAGCATGGGAGGTACCCCATGCTACTTGAGTTTAAACTAATTTATTACTTCTGTTCCGCCCACTCTTCCACATTCCAAACCTTCGTCACCCAGTCCTCATAAAAGCTAGGTTCGTGGCAAACAAGGAGAATGGTACCTTTATAAGCTTTGATAGCACGCTTCAATTCTTCTTTCGCTACCACATCCAAGTGGTTCGTCGGCTCGTCAAACAGCAGCCAGTTGCTTTCATGCATCATTAACTTACATAAGCGAACTTTAGCTTGCTCTCCACCGCTCAGCTGGCTCAACGGACGAGAGATATGTTCGTTCTTCAATCCGCAACGTGCCAAGATTGCACGAACCTGGTGCTGATCAAGGGATGGGAACTCGTTCCACACATCATCAATCGGCGTGATATCCTTCGCTTTAACCTCTTGTTCAAAGTAAGAAGGGAACAAGAAATCACCGCGAATCACAGAACCGCCAAGAGGATCTATTTTACCCAAAATCGTCTTCAGCAATGTCGATTTACCGACCCCGTTGCACCCGACAATCGCAATCTTGTCTCCGCGCTCAATTTCCATCGTAAGCTTCGGTAATAATGGCTCTGCGTACCCAATCTCAAGATCCTTCGCTTCCGCCACATAACGGCTGCTTGCACGGGACTCTTTAAACTCAAATGTTGGCTTTGCAGCTGTTTCTGGGCGGTCAATCCGGTCCATACGGTCCAGCTGCTTCTGGCGGCTTTTCGCGCGGCCGGTTGTAGAGTAACGGGCTTTATTTTTCGCAATAAAGTCTTCTTGCTTCTTAATGAATTCTTTTTGCTTTTCATAAGCATTGATGTGTTGATTTTTGTTAATTTCCGCAAGCTCCAAAAACTTTTCATAGGAAGCTGTATAGCGAGTCAGCTTGGAGAATTCGAGATGGAAAATAACATCCACCACACCGTTCATGAACTCGGTATCATGCGAGATCAATAGGAATGCATGCGGGTATTCTTTCAAATACGAGCTTAACCAGCGGATATGTTCCACATCCAAGTAGTTCGTCGGCTCATCCAGTAACAACACTTGCGGCTGCTCAAGCAACAGCTTTGCCAAAAGAACTTTTGTACGCTGTCCGCCACTTAGCGCAGCAACGTCACGCTCTAAACCAATGGCATCCAGTCCAAGACCGCGTGCCGCCTCTTCCACTTTAATATCCAAGTTGTAAAATCCACCTGCATCCAGATGGTCCTGGATTTCGCCCATTTGCTCCAAAAGCTCTTCCAACTCTTCCGGAGTGGCCGTTCCCATTTTATCGGTGATGGCATTCAGTTCTTTTTCTTTTTCATATAAAGGCAAGAACGCATCGCGCAGGACGTCTCTGATCGTTCTTCCTGGCGTCAAGACTGTATGCTGGTCCAAGTATCCGTAATGCACACCAGGAGTCCACTCTACGCGTCCTGTGTCGTATACAATCTCTCCTGTGATGATATTCATCAACGTCGATTTACCGACTCCGTTAGCCCCAACAAGGCCAACGTGCTCACCTGCCAAAAGGCGAAGCGAAACATCTTTAAATAACGTACGGTCGCCAAAGCTATGGCTTAACCCATCTATGCTTAATAAACTCATGTTTGTATCCATCCTATCTAAAAAAATATCTACTTTTCATCATACTAAAATTTTCTAGGAATGGCTATGTGGGAAATGAAAGAAGTTTCTTCCTCCACTCGGGAATTTCTATACTAAATTCTACCAATCTACTATAAAATAAAAAGTAGATAAAAAGGGATGGTGGGGAGAACCTGATGAAGAAACGGGCACCTTGGATTATTGTAATAGCTTTACTAGTAATAATAGGGAGTGGCTTTGTGCCAACAGGATATGATGTGTTGTTTGCAGGAAACCCGTTTAATCTGGATGAATTTGTTCAATATGAGGGGGGCTCAGAACTTGACGGTGATTTAGGGATGACCTATGTGGCCAGCCTCCAAAACAGCAAATGGCCATTAATGGTACTGACGCATCTTTTCGAGGAGGGTGTAGAGATTGTCCCGTCCGTTTCAGGGCAACAAGACATGGGTTTTGAGGAGCTCGACTACCAAAATAAACAAATGATGACGCAATCAAAAATAAAGGCGGAATACATAGCACGTGGCATATTGGGGGAGCAACCCAAGCTTGAGCTACAAGGGTTTTATCCCGTGTTTTACCTGGCAGATTGGGAGGGCAAAAATAAGGTGAAAGTAACAGACCTTCTAGTAGGCATTGACGGAGAAAAGCTGGAATCCTATGAACACTTGGATCAACTAATTGTGGAAAAAGAACCAGAAGAAATACTCACATTGTCGTTGATACGAGAAGGTAAGGAAATTGAGGTCGATGTTACGACATATCCGCATAAGGATTACTACGGAAACACGGTGCTTGGAGTATTTTTCGAAGAAGTGTTTGAGACATCAAAGGACGAAAACATTGAGTGGCAGAACATAGAGAACCTGGGAGGACCAAGTGCCGGATTGATGATTACGCTCACGCTTCTAGATAAAATGATGGAGGAATCCTTGCTCAAAGGAAATGCCGTTGCCGGTACGGGAACCATTACAATTGACGGGGAGGTTGGTCCAATCGGAGGCGTGAAACAAAAGGTGATTGGGGCTGCCAATGCAGGCTTCGATTACTTCATCGTTCCGCTGGATGACGAGTGGGAAAAAAATGAATCCATTGCGAGAAGGACGATAAGTGAAGAAGATTTAGATATTGAACTTATACCGGTAGGGACGATAGAAGATGCCGTAAATGCATTAGAGAAGCTTCCGGAGAAGAAGTGAATAGTCTAACCCTATTTATGAATATGGGGCAGGTAAACGAAATCAATGCAAAGGATGTTTATTATGGGCGAACAAAGAATTTTTCCTGAATTAGAGACTGACAGACTAAAATTACGAAATGTAAACGATACGGATGCTGATTTTATCTTCAAACATTTCAGTAATGAAAAGATATGTGAATTTCTATATGATGAAGAAATATTCACGAGAAAAGAGGATGCTATCGAACTAATAGAGTGGTATAACGATCCTGAAGGAAAAGGATATAATAGGTGGATTATTGAACGAAAAGACAGTAATGGAAAGATGGGTACCTGTGGTTTTCATTTATGGGACAGAACCAATAATATAGCAGAAATAGGTTATGATTTGTGGTATGAGTTTTGGGGAAGCGGATATATGAAAGAGGCTTTGGTTGCAGCAATAGAGAGTGGCTTTAGTAACATGAAACTTAATAGAATAAATGCATATGTCGCTTTGGAGAACATAAAGTCCTCCAATACATTAGAAAGTTTAGGTTTCGTAAATGAAGGGATATATCGAGACAAACATTTTTATAAAGGCAAATACTATGACCATTATTCGTTTTCGCTACTAAAGAAAGATTGGAACAAGAATCGCCTTACCTGACAACGGTCTTCTCTTTTTGACTACCCCCACACAATATGTAAAGATTAGAAGACAAGAAGCTTGAAAGGATTGTTATTATGCCAAAAACTGTTGTTCTTGCAGAGAAACCCTCTGTAGGTAGAGATATAGCAAGAGTATTGAAATGCACGAAAAAAGGAAACGGATTCTTCGAAGGGGACAAGTATATCGTCACATGGGCGCTTGGTCACCTCGTCACCCTGGCGGATCCAGAAGCATACGACGCAAAATTCAAAGCGTGGAAGCTAGAAGACCTGCCGATGCTGCCGAACGAAACAAAACTTGTCGTCATTAAAAATACAAGCAAGCAATACAGCGCGGTAAAAGCACAGCTTACCCGCAAGGACGTAAATGAAATTGTCATTGCTACAGATGCCGGCCGTGAAGGGGAACTTGTGGCCAGATGGATTTTGGAAAAAGCCCGCATTCAAAAACCTGTAAAACGTTTATGGATTTCCTCTGTCACAGACCGCGCTATAAAAGAAGGCTTTGCAAAGCTACGTGATGGAAAAGAATACGAAAACCTCTTCTACTCTGCCGTTGCTCGTGCCGAAGCGGATTGGGTAGTGGGAATGAACGCGACTCGCGCACTTACGACTAAGCACAATGCCCAGCTTTCATGCGGAAGAGTACAGACTCCTACACTTGCCATGATTGCAAAACGGGAAGAAGAAATCAGAAGCTTTGTTCCAAAAGAATTTTACGGAATGAAGGCCATCACAGAAAAAGGATTCCAGCTGGTATGGCAGGACGCAAAAACGAAAGAACGTAGAAACTTCAACAAGCAGGCTATTGAAAGCTTGCACAGCAAAGTAAAGAACGAGGATGCAAAGGTAACCGACATAAATAAAACGGAGAAGAAAAGCTACGCTCCAGCGCTTTATGATTTGACCGAATTACAGCGTGATGCCAATCGGATCTTCGGTTATTCTGCAAAAGAGACATTATCTATCTTGCAGCGCCTATACGAGCAACATAAAATTGTTACGTATCCAAGAACGGACTCCAGATACATTTCCACTGACATGGTGGATACGATAAAAGAGCGTGTGGAAGCAATTCGTGCACACTCCTACAAGCCGATTGCGTCCAAACTGCTCACGAAACCAATCAAAGCAAACAAGTCCTTTGTCAACAATGAAAAAGTGACGGATCACCATGCGATTATCCCGACAGAGGAAGCAGTGTTGTTAAGCAAGCTATCCGACAAGGAATACAAGATTTACGACCTGATTGTGAAGCGATTCCTTGCTGTACTTTTACCGCCTTTCCTATATGAACAGACAAATATCACTGCTTCCATTGGAACAGAACAGTTTGTGGCAAAAGGAAAAACGGTCATCTCCCAAGGCTGGAAGGAAGTTTTCAGTTCTATGGAGGAACAGGAGGATGGAAGTGACAGTCTTACAGATCAGCTGTTGCCAAGCTTGAATAAAGGCGACGTTTTGAAGGTTAGGAAGATTGAACTAACTTCCGGAAAAACTAAGCCGCCTGAACCATTTAACGAGGGTACGCTGCTTTCTGCGATGGAGAACCCGGTAAAATACATGGAGCAAACCAATCAGAAGCTTGTGAAGACACTTGGTGAAACAGGCGGGATTGGCACGGTTGCCACAAGAGCGGATATTATCGAGAAACTTTTCAACAGCTTCCTTATGGAGAAGCGCGGCAAAGGTCTGCACATCACTTCTAAAGGGAAGCAGCTGCTAAACCTTGCACCAGAGGATTTAAAATCCCCAGCCTTGACCGGGGAATGGGAGCAAAAGCTTGGCATGATCGCAAAAGGAAAGCTGAAAAAAGCAGCCTTCATCAATGAAATGAAGTCTTATGCGAAACAGATTGTTCATGAAATAAAAAATACGGATCAAAAGTTCAAGCATGACAACATTACAGGTAAACGTTGCCCAGACTGCGACAAGCCGATGCTTGAAGTGAACGGGAAAAAAGGCAAGATGCTCGTTTGTCAGGACAGAGAGTGCGGTCATCGTAAAAACGTCTCCAAGGTGACAAATGCACGTTGTCCAAAATGCCGTAAGAAACTGGAGTTGCGTGGAGAAGGGGAAGGCCAGATGTTCGCATGTGTTTGCGGACACCGCGAGAAGTTAAGCACCTTCCAAGAACGCCGCAAAAACAACTCTAACCAGAAAGCGTCCAAGCGTGATGTGAATCAGTACTTGAAAAAGCAGAATAGTGATGAGCCAGTAAATACCGCACTTGCGGATGCATTGGCGAAATTGAAGTTGAAATAATGGTTTGGGCTGCACTCTATGGATGGGAGTGCGGCTCTTTTTTATGTTTGGAGTTTATTTTTCGCTCCTCTCGCCCGATATATCAAGAAAATTTGCAGGATATCGAGAAAAATCACAATATATCGAGAAAAATTCAGGATATAAAGAAATTTAACAATATATCAAGAAATTTCAAGTTTTATCAAGAAAAATTGACTTGTATCAAGAAACGGCCCTTCCCCAGCCGATCACAGCTAGGCTTTCACCCAAACAAACCCTGCCGCATAGGCTAAAAGGAATCGCAATTGGAAGATAACCTACCATTGAAAGGGTGTTAGATCTTGGCAGGGAAAATTTTAAACTATTATGCTGGTGGAAATACAGCGCGCGGATTTTATAGTCTTTATGAATCGAACATAGAAGGATTGGATCGCATTTTTATTTTAAAAGGCGGACCAGGGACGGGGAAATCATCACTCATCAAAAAGATCGGGAAAGTCTGGAACGAAAAAGGGTATGACATTGAACTGCTTCACTGTTCATCTGATACGAAGTCGGTGGACGGGGTGGTCATCCGAGCGCTCGGCATTGGTATAGTAGATGGGACGGCTCCGCATGTCATTGAACCGAAAGCTCCGGGTGCTGTTGAGGAATACGTGAACCTAGGCGAGGCGTGGGACTCCAAACTGCTTGCTGAGCAGAAAGTTGAAATACAGCACTTAGCTTCCAAAAAGAAGGCAGCCTTCCAGACTGCATACCAAACCTTCGCGAGAGCCCTGAAAATACATGACGATTGGGAAAGATATTATATTCATAATATGAACTTTGAGGCGGCAAATAAGCTGACGCAGGATCTCGTAGAGCAATTGTTCCAAGGAAAGACATTAGATAAAAAAGCAGACGTCAGACACCGTTTCCTCGGTGCGGCGACACCTGCGGGAGCAAAAGATTTCGTGCCGAACCTGACAGAAGGGCTGACACATCGTTATTTTATAAAAGGCCGTCCTGGTTCAGGGAAGTCGACTATGCTGAAAAAGCTCGCAAAAGCTTCCGAGGATAAAGGGTTTGATGTAGAAGTCTATCATTGCGGATTTGACCCATACAGTCTGGATATGATTATCTGCCGCGAGCTTGGGTTCGCTATTTTCGACAGTACTGCTCCACATGAATATTTCCCTGAGCGTGAAGGGGATTCCATCGTGGATATGTATGATATTACGATTCGTACAGGGACAGACGAGCGATATGAAAAAGAAATTGCCCTTGTAAAAGAACGCTATACGGAAGCGATGCAAGAGGCCATTGGGAAACTGGCCGAAGCAAAGAGCTGGCACGGGAGCTTAGAAGAGATCTATGTGAAGGCAATGGATTACGGGGTAGTGGATGAGTGGACAAAGAAAATCCAAGCAGAGATAGAAGCCATTGCTGCTACCAAATAACCATACAAAAAAGGTGAACAGCACCTAAATGCCGTTCACCTTTTTACATTTTCCCAGGAAATACGTCAAAACTCGACTATATTTCCAAGGTTACTTCTACCCCATAATGGTCTGATACCACTTCTCTATTTTGCCCGTTAAAGACCACTTTTGAAGAAGTGACCGAAGGAGGGGAGCTTGCCAAGATCAAATCAATTCGCAAGTCTTGTTTGTTCTCATCCCAGCCAGCAATCTTACCTTCTACCGTCACTCCTGAATCCTTTTCAGAAGCCAGCAAATACGTATCATGCAGACCAGCTGTGGAAGTCAGAAATTCATAGCCTTCCCCTTTAATATGAGCGCTATTATTGAAATCACCCAACAGGAAGTAAGGTTCAGTTCCCTTCACTTTTTCAATAAGCTGTTTCATCTGATACTTTGCAGGCTCCTCTTCATCACTCCACCAACCTAGGTGACATGTATAAAAGGACATCTCCTCACCCTGCACTTCAACCGTCACACCAACTATTTTACGTGTTTTCCAAAAGTCCGAATCCGTACTTTTAGAAACAAAGAAGGAATGTGTCTTTTTAATAGAATGGCGAGTCAAGATCGCAAGGCCTTCCTCGAACGTATCATACCCCATATGGGCGAAGTCCCAGACTAACTCGTAGTCTGACACTCCAAGCTTTTCAAGTTCCTGCTGTAAAACAAGGCCGAAGTTGTTTTGTTTAATGTTTCCTTTGACAACTTGGGCATCGATGCTTTGACTAACCTCTTGAAGAGCGATGACATCGTATGCTTGTTCCTTAATGGCTCGAGCGATATGCTGTATCTTTTCCATTTGGTTCTCTTCCTGCCAAGAGTGGCAGTTTAAGGTTAGTAGTTTCATCGTTTATTACGCTCCTAACAAGTCTTGTATATCAGATTTGATTACATCAGCTTTTGGTCCGTAGATCGCTTGTACACCGCGGTCTTTCACAATAAGTCCAAGCGCACCTTTTTCTTTCCATGCCGCTTCATTTGCAACTTTCTCTCTATCTTTTACTGTCACACGCAGACGAGTCATACATGCATCTACATCTTCAATATTTTCCGCTCCACCAAGCAAGCCGATAATCGCAGGTGCCAAAGAATCTGCTTGTACATTTGCAGCTGCACCGTTGCCAGTGCCTTCTTCTTGCTCGATATAGTTTCCGTTACGTCCCGGAGTAGGGAAATTGAATTTCTTAATCATGAAGTTCGCTACCGCAAAGTTCAATCCGAAGAATACTAGACATGCAATCACAAAGTTCACTAGATCTAACCATAAGCCGGCTTTTACAATCATCGGTGTACGAGTAAGCAACTCAATTACCCCGAATGCATGAACACGAATATCAATAATATCAACAATAGCGAAAGCTAGTCCTGTCATAATCGCATAGATTACATATAACACAGGAGCAGCAAACATAAACATAAATTCGATTGGCTCTGTAACACCAGTCAAGAATACTGCAAGACCTGCAGATAAGAACATAGACTTGTACTTTTTACGCTTATCTTTGTCCACATTGCGGTACATCGCATAAGCAATACCAATCAATGCTGCACAAGAGAGAATCATTTGTCCTACTTTAAAACGAGCAGGCACCACTTCGCGTAGAAGCGCTTCATAAGACTCTGTGTCACCAGCTGCAAGGAAGTTGTTAAGATCGGCAATCCAAGCTAACCATAATGGATCTTGTCCTGCTACAACAGAACCAGCGCTGCCGCCAGTTAGAATTGTATAAGTCCCGCCAAGTGACGTGTAGTTCATTGGCACCGTTAACATATGATGCAATCCGAAAGGCAATAATAGACGCTCTAATGCACCGAAAATGAATGGTGCAACGATTGGCGCGCTGTCTCTAGAAGAAGCGATCCAAACACCGAAATCGTTTAACAATCCTTGAATGAACGGCCAAACAACACTCAATACGATACCAGCGATAACAGATCCACCAATTACAACGAATGGTACGAAGCGTTTACCGTTAAAGAATGATAAGGAATCTGGTAATTTACTATAGTTGTAAAATTTATTGAAAAGGTTAGCACCAAGGAAACCAGCAATGATACCAACGAATACTCCCATGTTTAACGCTGGTGCACCTAATACAGTAGTAAAGTAGTCACCAACAACTAGTTCTTGTCCAAAAAGAGTGGTAAATGTAGCTTCAGGGTCTGCCACCATATCGTTGTTAACCCCAAAGATTGCACCAGTGATACGGTTGATAAGAACGAATGCAATCAGTGCAGCGAAAGCTCCTCCTGCACGTTCTTTCGCCCACGATCCACCAATGGCAACCGCAAATAATACATGCAGGTTGGTGATGATTCCCCAACCAATATCTTCCATCACTCTTGCAATCGTTTGCACAAGAGCTAAGTCTCCGCCAGTCATCCCGACCAACTTACCAAGAGAAATCATAATACCAGCAGCAGGCATAACCGCAACCACTACCAGCAAAGCTTTACCGAATTTCTGCCAGAAATCAAAAGACAAAAAGTTCTTCATTTTTTAACAGCCTTCTTTCTATAAAAGTTCTATTTTTTGTTGAAAACGAATTCATTTTAGTGTAAAACAATGCACATCTAGTGCAACCGTTTGCATTTTCCTATTGTATGGGATGTGGGTGAACAATGCAAGCAGAAAATATTATTTTAATAAATTTTTAACAAACTATAACAAGATGTAAGAAAAAATAGAAGAATGCAACTTTTGTTGGAAGTATATACAGGTTCCGTGAAAACGAGTACACTGTTTCCGTAATGTATGAAGAAAAGGAGACTTGATATGAAAAAGTGGATTTTCTCTATGATACTTGTTTTAGTAATGGTGCTATCTGCCTGCACAGAGGAAGCGAACAATGTGGACACTGCCGATTCCAAACAAGTTCCTGCTGACCAGAGCGGGGAAACGGTAACCGTCCTTATGAATATACAAATGGAAATGATTCAGACCATCCGCAAGCATCTCGAGCCTGTAACATCCTATGAAATGTCAGCAGGTGAAGGAGATCTTGAAGCAGCCGTTGAGGCTAGTAATCGTATTGCCAACGAACTTCGTGGAATTGAGATTCCGAAGAACTTGGATGATGATCTTAGCGCGGATATGAAGGATTCCATCGAGTTGTTAGCTCTATATTTTTGAAGAACGTGCTGCAGCCTTGTCAGAAGGCTCAGATGGTGAAGAAGTGACAGCTGCATTGGATACTTTCCACCAGAAAATAGGCGAAGTCTTTGAAGAGGTAGGCTTGCATGCCCCTAACTTCGAAAAGGATGTCTATTAATAGTTTTATGCGAAACGCCTTCCTGGTATGGGGGGCGTTTTTTGGTGGGGAATTAAGGTAATGGTCGGGATGAAGACCTCAGTGGAAGGAATTCAGGCTTGGAAGTGTCTTCATAAAGTGGATGAAGACCTTAGTGGGAGGATTTCAGGCTTGGAAGTGTCTTCATAAAGTGTATGAAGACCTTAGTGGAAGGGTTTCAGGCTTGAAAGTGTCTTCATAAGGTGTATGAAGACCTCAGTGGAAGGAATTCAGGCTTGGAAGTGTCTTCATAGGGTGTATGAAGACCTTAGTGGGAGGGTTTCAGGCTTGAGAGTGTCTTCATAAGGTGTATGAAGACCTCAGTGGAAGGAATTCAGGGTTAGAAGTGTCTTCATAAGGTGGATGAAGACCTTAGTGGGAGGGTTTCAGGCTTGGAAGTGTCTTCATAAGGTGGATGAAGACCTCAGTGGAAAGAATTCAGGCTTGAGAGTGTCTTCATAGGGGGTATGAAGACCTTAGTGGGAGGGTTTCAGGCTTGAAAGTGTCTTGATAAAGTGTATGAAGACCTCAGTGGAAGGAATTCAAGCTCAGAAGTGTCTTCATTGCCGCCCACCCCCGCTCAGCCTCCCCAAATCCCCCATCATCAATTCCCCTACAAGCTAATAAGCTATAAATAACACCAACTTTATTTAGCTATCCGAAATACTTGTCCATTCCCAAGTTTCGTGATAGGATTAGTTTAGATAATAATAATTGAATAGTAAGTTTTCTTATCAAGAGAGGTGGAGGGACTGGCCCTGCGAAGCCCGGCAACCGTATGGTACAAACAACCGTACAGGTGCCAATTCCAGCAAGACAAACGTTCTTGGAAGATAAGTGGATGTTACGGGCTTGTACTCAAACTTCTTCTTATCGAAGGAGTTTTTTGTTTGTCTACATACACAAACATTTAAGGGGGAAGCGTGAAATGAAGTTTGGATTTTGGTTGCCGATATTCGGCGGTTGGTTGAGAAATGTAGAGGACGAACAGATGCCGCCGACTTTTGATTATGCAAAAAAAGTGATCCAACAGGCAGAACAGCTTGGTTTTGACACCACTTTAATTGCCGAGCTTTTCCTAAATGATATTAAAGGACCGAAAGAGGACTCATTGGAAGCTTGGTCGACTGCTGCAGCTTTGGCAGCCGTTACAGAAAAAATTGAAATCATGACGGCGATCCGGCCTGGTTTTCATAACCCGGCAATTGCGGCAAAAGCAACCGCAAATATCGATCATATCAGTAACGGGCGATTCACTCTCAATGTCGTCTCGGCTTGGTGGGAAGGGGAGGCTCGTCAATATGGCGGGATTTTCACTGAGCATGATGAGCGTTATGACCGCACAAAGGAGTTTATTGATGTCCTTAAAGGCTTATGGACAGAGGACTCTTTTACCTATGAGGGAAAATACTATCAGTTGAAAGACACAAAACTTCACCCTAAACCGATGCAGCGCCCAAATCCGATACTTTACGCAGGTGGCGAGAGTCCGAAAGGGAAGGAAGTTATCTCCTCACACTGTGATGCCTATGTCATGCACGGGGGCACGGTGGAGGAAGTGGCGGCGAAGATTAATGATATGAAAGAAAAGAGAGCTAAGACACCGAATCCTCCTTTTCAATCCTTTGGGATGGCTGCTTATGTCATATGCAGAGATACGGAAGAAGAAGCGGAGGCGGAACTTGCCCGGATCACAGCTGTTAAAGAATCAGATGCGTATGCTGGATTTAAGGACTTCACAAGCAAATCACAGCTTGAACAACAAATACAACTGCAGGACTACTCTGTATCGAATAGGGGATTGCGTCCAAATTTAATAGGCACGCCAGAGCAGATTGCTACAAGAATACAAGAATTCGAGAAAGCGGGCGTGGACTTATTGCTATTACAGTTCTCCCCGCAGCTTGAAGAAATGGAGCGCTTTGCCAAAAAGGTGATGCCACTTGTAAAGTCGAGGACAGAAGAGCTTGCCCAATCATAAAAACCAAGCAGAGAATACACTAGCATATATGCATAAAATGGAGGCAAACATCGTGAAAAAAATCTACATTATCCATGAAAATAAAGAGTGGACAACACATTTAACTAATAGATTGGAAGAGTTGGGATTGCCATATGAAGAATGGCATTTAGACGAAGGAGTAGTTCCTTTGACGGAAGAACCACCTGAAGGCGTATTTTACAACAGAATGAGCGCCTCCTCCCATACAAGAGACCACCGCTTTGCACCCGAGTTAACAGGAGCGGTACTGGCGTGGCTCGAGCACCATGAACGAAAAGTGCTCAATGGAAGTCGTGCACTTCAGTTGGAATTAAGTAAGGTAAATCAATACACGGCCCTAGAAAAAGCTGGAGTGAGAACGCCAAAAACGATTGCAGCGGTAGGCAAGGAACATATACTGCAAGCAGCTAAACGAATAGGATCGAACTCCTTTATTACGAAACATAACCGTGCTGGAAAAGGACTTGGGGTACAACTATTCCACTCCACAGCCTCCCTTGAAGAGTACCTTTACGGACCTGATTTTGAAGAACCTGTAGATGGCATCACGTTGATCCAAGAATACATTCAGGCGCCAGAACCTTTTATTACCCGTTGTGAGTTTATTGGCGGGAAGTTCATGTATGCCGTTCAGGTCGATACATCAGAAGGCTTTGAGTTGTGCCCGGCCGATGCCTGCCAGATCGGGGACCTGTTCTGCCCTGTAGGCGAAGAAGTCGAAGAAAAGCCGAAGTTCCGTATCGTGGAAGGCTTTGCCGACCCGATCATTGAAAAATATGAAAACTTCCTGCAAGAAAACGAGATTCAGGTAGCTGGTATTGAGTTTATCCGCAACAGTCAAGGTGAAATCTTCACTTATGATGTCAACACCAACACTAATTACAATGCAGACGCGGAAAAAGCAGCCGGGAAATACGGCATGCTGGAACTTGCAAAGCTACTAGGAAAAGAGCTAGAGGGCTCTGTAATACATCTGTAGAGTTTCGCTCCAGGTGTTCGCTTTCCGCGGGACGGTGCTTGAGCCTCCTCACAACGCTTCAGGGGTCTCAACCTACCGTTACTCCCCCGCTGGAGTCTCACACCTTGCGCTTCACTCTACAGAGGATTCACATTAAAAAAGCTATCCCAAAGTCCCCAACAGGACTCTAAGGATAGCTTTTTACATGCCACTATTAAAAGAAAAACACATGCGCCATGAGCGCGATAACCGGTAACGTAATCAATGTACGTAAAATGTAAATCACGAACATCTCCCAAAGCGATACAGGAACTTTAGAACCTAAGATAACGCCCCCAACTTCAGAAAGATAAATCAGCTGTGTAACAGATACTGCCGCGACTACAAAACGTGTTAACTCGCTTTGAATATCAGAAGCTAAAAGTGCTGGCAGGAACATGTCCGCAAAACCAACAATAAGGGATTCAGACGCTTTAGCCGCTTCAGGAATTTGCAGTAACTCTAGCAACGGAATGAATGGCATGCCAAGGTAAACGAAAAGGTCTGTGTTTTCAGCTAGAATCAAGGCAATCGTACCGAATGCCATAACAATCGGTGCAACCCCCATCCACATATCAAGGACATTTTTTCCGCCGTCACGGAAGAACTTACCTGCGCTCTTATTTTTAGAAGCGCGCTCTACCGCTTGGGTGTATCCCCATTTTAACGGTGAATAGCCGGCAGGGATCAGTTCTTTCTCATCTTGTTCTTCTCCGTTATAATACTTATCCGCTTTTCTGGATAAAGGAGGGATACGCGGCATGATGATGGCTGCTACAAGTCCAGCCACCCCAATCGTAATGTAAAATGGAATGAACATGGACCCAAGTTTCACTTGCGTAATAACAACAAGGCTAAATGTAATCGAAACGATCGAGAAAGTAGTCGCAATAACCGCTGCTTCTCTTTTCGTATAATAACCTTCTTCGTACTGCTTACTTGTTAATAAGACCCCGATGGTCCCATCTCCAAGCCAAGAAGCTAAAGCATCAATGGAAGATCGCCCGGGAAGTTTAAATAAAGGACGCATGATTCTCGTCAATAGTGCGCCAAACATTTCCAACAATCCAAAGTTTAATAATAACGGCAAAAATAAACCGGCAAAAAGGAATACTGTAAATAGTACTGGTAGCAAATCGTTTAGAATGACAGACCCTGTAACCTCACTCCAGACAACCTCTGGACCAAGTTCAAATAAGGTCATAATGGCCAAGATCATCGCTAAAACTCTTACAACGGTCCAGAAGATAGACACGTTCAGTAACGTGTTAAAGAATCCTGGCTCTTTTGTAAAAGAGGGCTTCACCAGCTTGGTCACTACCGTTGCGATGGCAGTGATGGTAATGACCCCTGTCATAATGTAGGGGATGCTACTGCCTAAAAGGTCTCCTAACAACCCAGCAAAAATGGCAATTGGAATCGTTAACTCGTCATCGTACATGACAGGAAACATGAATAATAAAATTCCTATGATAGAAGGAATAATAAATTTTAATTTATCTGCTGTTCTAAAAGATGAATGGTTTTTCAATATAATAATCTCCTTATGCGTAAATATGCAACGTTAGTTATTTTAATACATTTCTCAAACTTTTCAAAGGTAGTTACTGGAATTATGTATTATCTTTCACTTGGATACCCCGAAACCAAGTGGTAGCAAACCTACATTAGCCAATCAATTCGCAAAGTCGAGAATCTCCAACTCTTTATTTTTTCTAAGGTCAATAAAGTGATCATCGACCTTGATAATCGGCAGGTGCGGTTCATCGGAATGGATGAAAATAATTTCTGCAAGTTTCCCGTTATTCAGAACCACTTCTTCGCGAAGATGATTGGAAAGAACATATCGGACAAACGGATAGACGATGGCTGGATTCAATCTATTGTAATTTGCCTCTTGGATAAGAATTTTAGTAGTGGTAAAAATATTTTGCTTAGGTCGATAGCTTCTTTCTGATGAGAGTGCATCATACATATCCGCAACCGATAGAATCTGAACAAAGTATGGAATCTTCGAATGTTTGATTCCTGTTGGATAACCACTTCCATCCAAGCGTTCATGATGTAGCAACGCCCCTTGCAATATATGAGGATCGATGGTTCGGTTCCTTTTAAGCAAATCATATCCGTAGGTGGTATGTTTTTGTATTTCCATCCACTCTTTTTCCGTCAAGCGGCCAGGCTTTTGTAAAATACCTTTGTCGATCAGTAACTTTCCAACATCGTGAAACATCCCCATTTGACCGAGCAAGCTGATGTTGCTTTTATCAAGTCCTTGCAGCTTCCCGATTAAAGAAGAGTAGATTCCGACATTCAAACTATGGGTATAGGTGTAATTGTCATAGCATTTCACTTGTTCTATGTATCGGGTGAAAACCGGATCGTCCACAAGCTTATCAATTAGTGGAGTCAACATCCCTAGGATATCCTCAAGTGGAGGCAGCTGTTCTCCTTCAAGATTGGCGAATATGGATTGGAACGTATGGATGCTCGATTCATACATATTTTTAACATGCTGAAAATACTCTTTGGACAAATGGTGGGGCTCATCCAATATAAAGGCCTGGTCAAAGTAGTAGGCATGCTTTTGCAAGCTTTCCACATGTTTTGCATTCAGGACCGTCCCTTTTTTTAATAAAAGATTCCCCGACAAAGAGTAAATATCATTTTTTAGAATTTTACCAATATGATTGGAGGAAATTTTCATAAAGTTCAACCTCGCCTGATCCGTTTAATACCTTTATTATAAGGGATTTGGCGCATATAAAACAGAACTAATTATACTTTTCAAAATTTTTAGCAAAATGTTTTTTCAGTATAATGTTTGAAATACGAAGAAAGATTAACTAGGATAGGGTATATACAAAAAATCATACATATAAGAAGGTGAATTCACTTGGTAAAATGTATTGCCATAGATATGGACGGAACATTATTAAATAATAACCATGTAGTTAGTGAAGAGAACGCGGATGCGATTAAGCTTGCAAGGAACAATGGGGTGGAAGTAGTCATCGCTACCGGAAGATCCTACTCGGAGGCAAAGGACGTATTGGCAGAAGCGGGCATCCATACGCCGATTATCTGTGTAAACGGAGCGGAGGCACGTACGCCGGACGGAGAAATCGTCGCTACTAATCCGATTAACATGGACCTGGGTAGAGAGCTTGCGCGAATATTGGACAAGCATGAGATTTATTTTGAAATCTATACGCAGAACGGGACATTCTCGAAAGATTACGATAAGGCAATTGCCACCATTATGGATGTTTTCATGTCAGCGAGTAATGATAACGACTACGATAAAGTCTTAAAGGCGGCACAAGAAAGAATGGAAGACGGAAATGTCAAAATGGTAGACAGCTTTGAACCTATTTTGCAGGATGAGTCAAAAGTTATCTACAAGCTTCTTGCATTCTCCATGGATAAAGAAAACTTGGAAGCGGCACGTGCTGAATTGATGGATCTTGGCACGGTTGCTGTGAGTTCTTCTGGTAAGGACAACTTGGAGATTACAAGTGTGGATGCTCAGAAGGGAATTGCATTAACTACCTTCACCCAAGAGCGAGGGATTTCTATGGATGACACGATGGCGATAGGGGACAATTATAATGACGTGTCGATGTTGGAGCGTGTAGGTCGTGCTGTTGCGATGGGGAATGCACCGGATGGAGTGAAGGCGAAGGCGCATATGGTTACGGATACGAATGTAAATAGTGGTGTTGCGAAGGCGATCGTTGAGGCGATGGCGAAGAGTGAAGTTGGGTAAGTGAACGAATGGAACCGGGTGGCTTTGAGGCTACCCGGTTTTTTCTAAAACTGTTGCTTTCCGTTCCAGGCGCTTCGCTTGCCTGCGGGCGGTCCGTGAGCCTCCTCACTCCGTTGCGGGGTCTCACCTGTCCCTTCCTCCCGCGGGCGTCTACACGCCTTCCACTCCAATCAACAAGATGGCTTCATTCAACTAAGGTTAATGAAAACCCATTCACCTTAGGTAATAGGAAAATCATTCTTTAAAGTAGTTTCTAGCTGTGACTTGGAGCAAAAGGCGAAGACTCCTGAGGGAGATAGCGCTAGGTGGAGACCCCTGAAGCGTTGCCGAGGAGGCTCAAGCACCGTCCCGCGGAAAGCGAAGCCAATTTGCGGAAAGGAACAGCGGCTTTAAATCAGATCTCAAAAATCTTTTCTACTTATTCAAATTCTCCAGTTCGGTTACGATGGTTTGGAACTTTGTTTCTGTTTCACGGATTAGTTTTTGCAGGTCATCGGTGATATGGTTTACTCTTATGGCTTCTTCGCGGATGTTTTCTACATTTTCGTTTACTTGATTAATGGATTTGGCTACATTTGCTGCTAATTTGCGAACTTCATCGGCTACCACGCTGAAGCCTCTGCCGTGTTCTCCTGCCCGAGCTGCTTCAATAGCCGCATTTAACGCGAGGATATTTGTTTGAGAAGAAATAGTTTTAATGAGTTTGGAAACTTCACTGATTGCATCCGTTTGTTTATTCAAGGCTTGCAATGCTGTCAATTTCTCTTTGGAGTTGTCGACAACTATATTAACTAATTCAACGGGCATTTCTTTCAGCTGAGACAAAATTTGCAGGGAGTTGCTTTCCCGCTCTGTGATGTCGGTGGCTATTTTCAGGACAGCTTCTACTTGTCCTTCGTCATTTACAACTGGGATATATGTGGCTTCTAACCAAAGGATGTTTCCGCGTCTATCCACTCTCTCAATTTTCTCTTGGAATTTGACCCCTTTACTCAAATTAGCCCATAGTTCTTCGTATTCTCTACTATTTTTATATTCCGTCGTACAAAACTGTTTATGAGACATATTCTTCATTTCATAAGTAGAATAGCCCATTGCCTTTGCAAAATTATCGTTTACCCATATGACCTCTTTATTTAAATTAAACTCTATCATTGCTAGATTTCTTTCAAGTGCGGATAAAACGGATTTTTCATCTAATAGTTGCGTACTCACGTTAAAACTTGTTGTACTGCGTAACATGTATCAAGCCCCTCTACACAAAATTACTTACTTTTTTATTTTAGAGTAAATACTTTCCTTTTACTAGGTAATACTGACTACCGATGTGCTGTGCTTTTCCTGCCATAATATCCCACAAACTCACCATTGAGACTTTCTCTTCCAATCCCTTATAATAGACTAGTTGCAACAAAAGAATTTCGACTTTCAAACTAATAGATTTACATATATAAGGGGGCCTGCTGTCATGAAGTTTCGTGCTTCTGCCGTGCAATATCCATTGCACACGATCTCAAGCTTTGATGAGTTTGCGAATCAAGTCATTCATTATGTGAAAACCGCCGCTGAATTTGATGCGGATTTTGTCCTGTTCCCAGAGTTTTTGACGACCCAACTAATTTCTTTTCCAGTGGATGGGAGAGAGCAGACGATTCATGATTTGCCTAAATACACCGAACACTATCAACAACTGTTCAGCGGTATTGCCATACAAACCGGCATGCATATCATCGGCGGCACACATATCATTGAAAAAGAAGGCAAACTTTACAACGCAGCCCACCTCTATTACCCTGATGGCCGCATCGCCACTCAAGCAAAGTTGCATTTAACACCAACTGAAGTATATGAATGGGGTCTGACCCCTGGTGAAGACTTACAGATCTTCCATACCGATTTTGGCACGATCTCCATGCTGACATGTTATGATATCGAATTTCCAGAAGCGGTAAGGCTTGTGAAGGCGATGGGTGCGGATGTCGTGTTCTGCCCTTCCTGCACAGATGACCGTCACGGATTCCACCGCGTGAGATACTCTTGTCACGCGCGTACGATTGAAAACCAAATCTATGTGGTGACAACAGGGACAATTGGTTCCTTGCCAACTGTTGACTTTATGCGTGGCAACTTTGGACAGGCTGCCATCATCTCACCAAACGACGTTCCATTCCCTCCACGGGGCATTGTAGCAGAAGGGGAACTGAACACCGATATGATTGTAACAGGTGACCTAGACCTGACCCTTTTACACAAAGTAAGGGAAGCAGGCTCCGTCACCACCTGGAGAGACCGCCGCGACGACCTGTACCCGGACTGGGAAAAGCTAGTCAAAGGCACCCTCACATATTAATTGACAAACGGACAGATCTGTCTTACCTTAATAACATAATAAAATACACACAACATATAGGATTGTGACTGGTAATGCAGGCAAGACCTAATACGCTTACTCCCAAAAAGAGTAGCGTATTGGGTCTTTTTTTATTTCCGCACAATTCCGACAATAGGAGGAAACATATATGCCATTTTTCAAAAAACTATTCGGTGGTAAAGAAGAAACCAAAACAGAAGAGATCCTGGTAGCACCTATCACAGGGAAAATTGTTCCACTTGAAGAAGTTCCAGACCCTGTATTTGCGCAAAAAATGATGGGCGACGGCATCGCAATTGAACCGACAGAAGGAAAGGTTGTTTCCCCGGTAAACGGAGAAATTGTTCAATTTTTCCCGACAAAACATGCGATCGGAATCAAGTCAGAAACGGGTGTGGAAGTATTGATTCACGTAGGTCTTGAAACAGTTGGCATGAAAGGGGAAGGCTTTGAAGGACTTGTGGAGGTTGGCGATAAAGTAAAAGTCGGTACTCCACTTTTAACTTTTGATATCGACCTGATTAATGAAAAAGCAAAAAGTATCATCACACCTGTTATCCTGACAAATGGGGATATCGTTGATACAGTGACCAAACATGCTGCCAAAACAGCTACAAAAGGTGAAACAGCATTGTTGGATTGGAATATAAAAGCGTAATTTTACCCATTGCCGCCTTGTTTTCTTTTTCATGAAGCATGTAACTGCTTTGTATAGCCCCTATGATTGGTTATAATAAGAGGTAAAATAGGGCGGTTTATAAATGGGGAGAGACAAGATTGAAAATAAGTAAAGTGTTAAACAACAACTCAGTTGTCGTCAAAGAGGATGATCAGGAGAAAATCGTGATGGGCCTTGGCGTCGGCTTTCAAAAGCGGAAAAACGATTTGGTGGACCGGAGTAAAATTGAAAAGATCTTTGTGATGAAAGAGGAAAGCGACAAGTTCCAGGAGTTACTTTCCACCCTTCCTGTCGAGCATATAGATGTGGCAGAGGAAATTATCAGCTATGCAGAAGGACAGCTGATGGTTCCGTTGAGCAACCACATCCATATCTCTTTGACAGACCATCTTTCTTTTGCAATTGAACGCTTGGAAAAAGGATATACCATCCAGAATAAATTGCTGAATGAAATAAGGGTTCTTTATAAACCGGAATTCGAAATCGGACAATGGGCGCAAGGGTTAATCAAGGAACGATTAGGCGTCAGCATTCCAGATGATGAAGTGGGACATATTGCGTTGCATCTTCACACGGCGAAAATGGGCTCCAAAAGCATGGAAAACACGATGCAGCTCGCTTCCATCATCCGCGATGCGATCGAGATAATCGAGAAGGAATTCAATGTCGTGATAGAAGAAACCTCCATCAATTATCAACGGTTGCTGACACATCTTCGGTTCGCGATTAATCGTGTGGAAGAGGGAGAGCCTTTTCATTCCATGGACCCTGAAATGCTAGAATTACTTCAGATGAAATACGGTAAGGCATTCGGAACGGCGCAAAAAATCGCGGACTTTCTGGATGCAGAATATAACATTCACTTCCCGTTATCAGAGGTAGGATACATCACGCTCCATATCCAGCGATTAACAGGAAAATAAGGTGAGTTTTCCTGTTGACGTATTTTGCCCGACTGGGTAAAATGAAAACGTATTCGCTAACATATATATACAGGATTGTGACTGGTAATGCAGGCAAGACCTAAAACAGGCAAGGACACGTAGGGACCACTCTACCTCCTTGCAGGTTTTAGGTCTTTTGTTTTTTATTTTGAAGTTAGGTTGCGGAAGGGGGGCTGGAATCCTAATAATGGATAAATGGCCCGTTAGGGTGGATAAAAAAATTTTACAATGGATAAGTTGGTCTTTAGCGTGGATAAATCCTCCTTACAATGGATAAATGCCATTTACAATGGATATCTCAAAATTCAAGCTGATTCCAGACGATAATTCACCACACTAAAGCGACTAAACAACAATAAGCAACCTAAATTCACCGTATTTAAACAAATTAATAGGAAAAAGAGGTGCTCATAATGAATTATAACAAGATAGCGAAAGGCTTGATCCCGCTCCTTGGTGGAGAAGACAATGTCATCAGTGCCACTCACTGCGCGACTCGTCTAAGACTTGTGTTAAAAGATGATGAAAAAGCAACGGCAAACCGTGAGCAAATAGAAGAGCTTGACGGAGTGAAAGGGGCCTTTGCTAGCTCCGGGCAATTCCAAGTAATTTTCGGCACAGGAATTGTGAATAAAGTGTACGCCGAATTTGCAGAAGAAGTGGGCCTTAAAGAAAAAGACACCCAAGACCATGCAGAAGCAGCGAAAAAGAAGATGAATCCGTTCGCACGTTTCGCAAGAACGTTATCGAACATTTTCGTTCCAATCATCCCTGCCATCGTGGCAAGCGGTCTCTTGATGGGGCTACTCGGAATGGTGACAACATTTGGCTGGGTCGCTGATGATAGCTCCCTTGTAAAAATGCTGAATATGTTCTCCAGCGCAGCCTTCATTATTCTCCCGATTTTGCTAGGCTATAGTGCTGCAAAAGAATTCGGTGGAAATCCGTTTCTTGGAGCAGTTATCGGGGGAATCATGACACACCCTGATTTGCTAAATCCTTGGGGTCTTGCAGAAGCAAACCCTGAATACATGGATTTCATGGGGCTTGATATCGCGTTAATTGGATATCAAGGAACCGTTGTACCGGTACTACTTGCCGTATTTGTGATGAGCTTTATTGAAAAGAATCTGCGTAAAATTGTACCGAGTGCAGTTGATTTACTGGTAACGCCATTTGTGACCGTCATCTTGACTGGATTTATCACGCTACTTGCCATCGGGCCGCTTGGAAATGCCATCGGTTCCGGCATCACGGTTGTACTGAACTTTGTTTACGACTATGGAAGTGTCTTTGCCGGACTTATTTTTGGTGGATTGTACTCTCTGATCGTTATTACAGGTGTTCACCACAGTTTCCATGCTATTGAAGCAGGACTTCTTGCAGAACTCGGTTTTAACTATCTCTTGCCGATCTGGTCCATGGCCAATGTGGCACAAGGTGGAGCAGGGCTTGCTGTTTACTTCTTAGCAAAACGTGCAAAAACGAAAGAACTGGCATTGCCTGCAGCGCTTTCTGCCTTTTTAGGAATTACAGAACCAGTAATCTTCGGTGTTAACTTGAGATACCGTAAGCCGTTTATCGGAGCTGCCATTGGTGGCGCGTTAGGTGGAGCTTATGTTGTGTTTACGAATGTTGTCGCGAACGCATACGGCCTGACCGGCATACCGATGATTGCCATCCTGGTGGAGTTTGGAACGGTCAATGTCGTGAACTACCTGATCGGATTCGCCATCGCGGTCGTAGGTGCCTTTGTCGCAACCTGGTTCATGGGCATTAAGGAAGAAGACGTAAAGTAAGGAGGATTTCCCCTGATGACTGAAGTGCAGGGAGTGAGACTCCGGCGGGAGGTAGCGGTAGCTTGAGACCCCACAGCGCAGCGAGGAGGCTCAAGCACACGCCCCGCGGAAAGCGAACTCCCAGAACGAAAGGAATCAGGGAGTATATCTAATTCATAGTGTAAAAGGAGGGCCATCCCATGAAAAAAGGAATCATCTCACTAGGAGAAGCGTTAATAGACTTCATCCCGCTTGACCCGGACAATATCAGCTTTCAAAAAAGCCCAGGGGGAGCACCGGCAAACGTAGCGGTCGGTGTGGCGCGCCTAGAAGCAAAATCCACTTTTATCGGAAAAGTAGGAAACGACGTGCTCGGAAGGTTCCTGAAAAAGACCCTGGAGGACTACGAAGTTAACACAAGCTCCATGCTGTTAACCGATGATATCCGCACAGGTGTCGTTTTCGTCACATTAGAAAATGGAGAACGCAGCTTTGATTTCTACATCAACCCAAGTGCCGACCGCTTTCTAACAAAAGAAGAAATAGACGAAAAGCTTTTTGATGAAAATAAAATCCTGCATTTCGGCTCCATCTCTCTAATCAGCGAGCCAACAAGAAGTGCCACCATCAAAGCGGTGAAGCTTGCTAAAGAAAAAGGCCTGACAGTCTCCTATGACCCGAATTTACGCCTTGGGCTATGGGACAGTAAGGAAGCGGCAAAAGAACAGATTATTTCCATGCTTCCATATGCCGATATTTTAAAAATATCCGAGGAAGAGCTGGAGTTTATCACGAGTGAAAAGGATATCGAAAAAGGCGCGGAAAAGCTTGCGAAGTACGACATTCCTCTTTTACTTGTGACACTTGGTTCAGAAGGCAGTTATGTCTTCACTCGTGAAGGCCATCAACATGTGCCGGCACGCAAAGTGACAACAGTAGACACAACAGGAGCAGGAGATGCCTTTGTCTCCGGAATTCTCTATACGGCAAACGAGTGGGAAGGGAATATTACCTCTATTACTCTTAAAAAAGCAGTGGAAATGGCGACTTTCGCTAGTGTTTCCGGATCGCTTGCTGCCTCTGAAAAAGGTGCAATGACAGCTCTCCCAACATTAGAGCAGGTTCGATCAATTTTAGCAAAATAAAGGAGTTTTTCTTTTATGACAGAAAGAGAGCAAGAGCTTATTAGACTTGCAGAGGAAGAAGTAGAAAAAAAATAAAGAGGTTGTCGAGGGCGACTCGTACCGATTACGCTATCACCTCATGCCACCTGTCGGCTTATTGAATGATCCGAACGGCTTTATCCAGTGGAACGGCACTTATCACCTTTTCTATCAATGGATGCCGTTCAAAACAGGCCATGGAGCTAAATTTTGGGGACATTATTCCTCGGAAGATCTCATGAATTGGAAACATGAGCCGATAGCCTTGGCTCCAAGCGAATGGTTTGAGAAGAATGGATGCTACTCTGGAAGTGCCGTCGAGCATGACGGGAAGATGGTCCTCTTTTACACAGGAAATGTGAAAGATGCAGATGGAAACCGTGAAACCTACCAGTGCATGGCCGTTTCAGAAGATGGCGTTACATTTGATAAAAAAGGTCCAGTAGTGGAGTTGCCTGAAGGATATACTGCTCATTTCCGTGATCCGAAAGTGTGGAAAAAGGGTGCGGACTGGTACATGGTCGTTGGAGCACAAAGTGAGAACCTGACAGGGAAAGTGGCACTTTTGAAGTCATCTGATTTAAAGGAGTGGCAGCATCTTGGTGCTATCGCAGGATCTGGAATGAATGGTTTGGGGGACTTCGGCTATATGTGGGAGTGCCCTGATTTGTTCGAACTTGATGGTGTCGACGTCTTGGTCGCTTCTCCTCAAGGCTTGGAAGCGGAAGGTATGAAATATCAAAACGTGTACCAGGCGGGCTATTTTGTTGGGGAGCTTGATTACGAGAGCGGGGTATTCGAACACGGTGATTTTGTCGAACTGGATCGAGGCTTTGAATTCTATGCCCCCCAAACCACCTTGGATGAGCAGGGCCGCCGTCTGATGGTCGGCTGGATGGGCGTACCTGAGCAAGACGAGGATAAGCATCCGACTATTGCCCACAAGTGGTTGCATGCCTTAACCTTGCCGCGTGAATTGAAATGGGTGGATGGGAAGTTGTTGCAGGTGCCGGTGGAAGAGCTGAAAAATTTAAGAAAGACTGCTCTGCTTGCAGCTAAGAATGTGCGACTTTCTAACGAACATGAAGAAGTGAACTTTGATATGCGAAGTGCTGCATTTGAGATGAACCTTTCTTTTGAAAAGAATGTGGGCTCATTTGAGATGGATCTGAGTGATACTGTCCAGTTGAAATTTGACGCTTCTGAGAGGGTTTTCTCCCTTCTTCGTAAAAGTTTTGTTACAGGTGAATGGGAAAGTAGAAGCTGTAGTTTGCAGGAATTGTCTGAGCTACGAGCGTATTTGGATACTTCTTCTGTAGAGGTGTTTTTGAACGGTGGAGAAGAGGTATTTACTGCACGGATTTTCCCGGATGGACCTGCCCATGAGAGGATAACGTTGTCCGGTGTTGGTAAGATTGGAGAGTTGAGAGTTTGGGAGTTGGAAGGTTAAATTAGTCGGTTTTATCGGAGTCGGTGTCGGATGAAGACACTCTCAACAGAAAAAACAGTCTGTGATTGTCTTCATAGGTTGGATGAAGACACTTTCAGCCGAAAAACCAGCGTGAAATGGTCTTCATTATCTCTCATAGTCACTGAACCCCCAATTCTAATGCCCTTTAAACTCTTGAAATGTATTAGATAACAACTATTTGGAATGCTAAAGAGAAGCCGAAGTATAAAATACGGCTTCTCTTTTTGTTTTTTAAATAGGTAAAAGGTCCCGTCACCCCCGCAATGAATAAGGAGGCGCACACAATGGAATTAGTAATCTACCTCATACTCACCTGGTTTATTGCGACCTTTTTCTTTTTCCAAAAGAAGCGTCTGCTATTCATAGAAAATCTTATGCTCTTCTTGTTTTTCCTTTTTATCAACAAATGCGTGCTGACGATGATCAGTATGAATTTAAGTCTTATTATGTACAGCAAGGAACCGCATTTGTTTATATGCTTTTGGTTGCAAAGGAATATTATTTTTCCATTGATATTGCTCATTTTCGTTAATGGAGTATTCACGAAGTCAATTGGCAAAAAGGTTACGGGAGGCTTGTTCACATTAATCGTTATTTTGTTGACCGAGGCGTTGGCTATCCATTTCTCCATCATTCACTACCATATGTGGTCATTTTTCATCTCACTTGTGGTGTCTGCAGGTTACCTCCTGCTTGCCTTAGGAATTTCAACATTTTACCGCCGATCGTTAGCAGAAGAAGGGATGGTGAACATTTAAGTTGGAACCAACACCCACTATCAACTATGATTTTTATTTTAACTCTAATGAATGGTTCATTATCGTTTCTTTGCTTGCCGGCTACGCACTCATTTTCTATTTGCCAAAAAGATTTCCGTTACCGTTATCTCTTCTATTTATTATCATTGGGGTCAATAGCGGCATCGTGTTTGATCACACCATCAGCATCCCGCCTTTTGATTTTTACGATGTAAATGACAGTTCGTATTTTGAACTGTTTGATTTTCTTTCCTATATCCAGTACGGCCCGTATGGTTACCTGTTCTTCTACTTGCACAGCTACCTCAAAATTAAAGGCTATTTTAATATGCTTTATATAGTAATGTGGTCAATCATTGCGATGTTTACGGAGGGGATCGCTACATATCTTGGCGTCTTTCATTATAAAGAGGGGTATGTGTTTATTTATTCCTATCCATTCTATTTTTACATCCAAACGATTACGCTCATCCTGTATCTCTATATCATGAAAATCACAAAGCTCCCAGAAAAATACCCCCCACACCAATGACCTTAGTGCAGAGGGTATTTTCGTTTTGTGCCCGGCACGTACCCGGTCTTTTAAAGAAGCAGGAAAGCCAACGAAATAATGGTTCCGCTGACGAACAGAACAATCACACAAAAGCCCATGATGTCTTTCGCCTTTAAGCCAGCGATTGCAAGAGCCGGCAATGCCCAGAACGGTTGAATCAGATTTGTCCATGCATCCCCCCAAGCGACTGCAAGAGCGGTTCTTGCCACGGAAACATCCATGGTTTGCGCTGCATCTAACATGACAGGAGCTTGAACCGCCCACTGTCCGCCACCGGATGGAACAAAGAAGTTCACAATTCCGGCACTAAGGAAAGCGAAGAAATGAAACGTGTGTTCATTTGATATGTTAACAAATGATTCCGACATGACTGCAGCAAGGCCGGACAAGGTCATCATGCCCATTATTCCCGCATAGAAAGGGAACTGGATGATAATGCCGCTTGCACCTTTTACCGCATTGGTTACAGCCTCAAGGAAGTACTTCGGACGCCAGTGGAACAGAATTCCTAAGAACAGGAATAGGAAATTGACAATATCCAAATTCAATTTAAATCCGTTTCCTGCAAAATAGTAAAACAAAAATACTAGTCCGAGAACAGATACTATCAGTGAGAGAACCCAGCTATTTTCAAGACGCTCAGCAGGTGTCATAGCTGACGTTTCTACCGTGGCTGCCTGCAAACTTGATGCATCCTCCAATATCGCAGGATCAACTGTAATCGTTTCATCCTTTGAAGGCATCATCAAACGGTTTAATATTGGTAAAGTCACAAAAAGTGTAGCAAGAATGATTAGGTTAAATGGTGCAAAGATGGTCTGATCGGTGGAAATGATCCCAATCATATCTTCGGCAAAATGACCTTCTGTCGCAATGGTAAGTGGAATGGAACCAGAGAAACCACCGTGCCAAACAATAAATCCACTGTAAGCGCTTGCAATTATAAGCCTATAATCCACATTTTGAACCCTTTTTGCAAGCTCTTTTGCAAACAAAGCCCCAATAACCAATCCGAAGCCCCAGTTAATCCAGCTTGCGATAATGGAGACGACCGTAACGATAATGATGGCACTTCCAGGAGATTTGGCCGTTGAAGCCAACGCACCAAGAAATCTTTTGAAAATTGGGCTGCTTGCCAATACATGTCCTGTTACCAAAACAAGTACCATTTGCATAGAGAAAGCTAGCAATCCCCAGAAGCCGCCGCCCCAATGCTGTACCATATCGGCAGGACTGCTGTCAGTAAAAATGAGTCCAAGCCCGAATACCACAAGCGTTAAGATAATAACGAATAAGAAAGGATCCGGTAAATAACGTTGCATTAATCGATTAAAAAATGAAATCACGCATATCCCCCCAATAAGTTTTTTGTCGAAATAATCCCATCCCTCCTTTACATTTCTCTACTTATAAATATATTCCTTCTTTTTTAGTGGTAGTCCAATATACAAATTTTCTTGACAGAAAGGTTGTGTATCCAGTATGTTGTAATAAAAAGTGAGTAATCACTCACTTTTAAGGAGGGGTAAATCAATGAACAATGAAGTTTGTAAAGTATCTAATCTATCTATTTCTTTTGGAAAGCAAGAAGTGTTGAAAGATATCAATTTATCTATAAGTAAAGGGGAAATCTTTGGTTTTTTAGGCCCATCAGGTGCAGGAAAGACAACATTAGTGAAAGCAATAGCTGGCCTTCAGCCTATTAATAATGGGGAGGTAGAGGTGCTTACACGTAAGATGCCTACTTTATCACTCTCTGAGAAAATTGGTTATATGGCACAATCAGATGCTCTGTACCAGGATTTGACTGCACAGGAGAACCTCCAATTTTTTTCATCTCTTTATAAATTAAATAGAATCGATAGGAAGAAGCGCATCCATGAAGTGATGGAGCTTGTAAACCTAAGCGAGCATCTCAACAAACCTGTGCAGCAATTCTCAGGTGGGATGAAACGAAGACTCTCACTTGCAATCTCACTTCTCCACAACCCGGAGATTCTCATTTTAGATGAACCTACTGTAGGTATTGATCCTCTGCTTAGGAAGTCTATTTGGCAGGAACTTAAGGCACTGAGCAAAGCAGGTACCACCGTACTTGTTACTACACATGTAATGGATGAAGCCCAAAAATGTGATCGTCTTGCAATGATTAGAGAGGGAGAGCTGCTCGCGGTAGGCAGTACAGAGGAACTGCAAAGAAAGACAGGTACAACTAGTATGGAAGATGCATTTTTGACTTTTGGGGGTGCGACCGTATGAGAGTAACTGCTGTGATCATTCGAATATTACGTCAGTTTTTCCGAGATAAAAGAACACTAGGCTTAATGATAATTGCACCTATGCTCATATTGGCTCTAATGAATGTGGTTTTTGCCGATCAGGAGCCGAATATTGAGATTGGAGTGGCGGAAGAGGTTCAAACATTAGTGCAACATTTTGAAGATGAAAATCTGGAACTAATAGTAGTCGACAGTGAAGAGGAGGGCTTGGGAAGAATAGCAGAGTCGGAAATCGATGCGCTTCTTACAAAGGAAAAAATAGTGTTAGAGGGAAGCGATCCATCTGTGAACAAAATGATTCTGCTCAAGCTGCAAAAGTTGACCCAGCCTGACGAAAACAAGGAACTACCATTTGAAGTAGAGTATGCATATGGATCAGAGTCAATGGAGATGTTTGATAATATCGGTCCTTTTCTTATTGTATTCTTCGTTTTCTTTTTCGTCTTTTTAATTGCGGGTGTATCCTTTCTGCGAGAAAGGACGAGTGGAACTTTAGAGCGGCTGATGGCTACACCAATTAAGAGATGGGAGCTTGTGGTCGGGTATGTAGCGGGTTTTGGAATATTTACGCTCATTCAGTCTAGCATCATCGTCTTTTTTACTATTTACATTTTAGATATCCAAATGGCAGGAAATATACTATCCATTCTTTTAGTTACCTTCACTGTCGCCATTACTGCGTTGACACTTGGAACTTTGTTGTCTGCATTTGCAAGAAATGAGTTACAAATGATTCAATTCATTCCGCTGGTTGTTGTTCCACAAGTATTCTTTTCCGGCTTGTTTTCCATTGAAGCTATGCCTTCTTGGCTTCAAAAAGTAAGTTTGGTGATGCCTTTAACCTATGCAGGAGAAGCGATGAAGGATATTATGATTAGAGGGAAAGGAATAGAAGAGATTTATAGTTATATTCTATTGCTATTTGGATTCTCTCTTTTATTTATCGTATTAAACATTAAAGCTTTGAAAAAATACAGACCGACCTAAGGCTTCATACGGAAAGGAGCAAGCATGGGCAATCAAGAAGAGAAAAAAATGAGCGAAAAACATCGTAAAATAATGGAGGCAGCCATTGATACTTTTGCAGAGAAAGGGTATGCGGCTACTTCCACCAATGAAATAGCAAAAAAGGCCGGAGTTGCAGAGGGGACCATATTCAGACATTACAAAACGAAGAAGGAATTGCTCCTTTCCATCGTTTCTCCAACGGTTGCGAAGTTTGTCGCACCGCATTTTGTGAAATCCTTCTCCAAGGAAGTATTGGAGGGAGAGTATGACAGCTATGAGGAGTTCCTCAGAAAACTGGCATACAATCGTTATGAATTTATTAAACAGAATTTCCCGATCCTAAAAATTTTCATCCAGGAAGTCGCGTTCCATGAAGAGTTTCAAAAACCTTATTTCAACCTCTTCAAAGAAGTCATTCTTCCAAACTTTACAAATGTAGTCGTGCATTTCCAAGATAAGGGGGAGTTGAAAAAGCTTCCTCCTGAAACCATTATCCGCTTTACTATATCGACTATTGCCGGAACAATATTTACTCAACGGTTTCTTGATCAAAAACAAGATTTTAATCAAGAATTAGAAGAGGCTATTTCCTTTTTAATGGACGGTTTAAGTCCGGGGAAAAAACAAACGGAGCGGTGAAAGTGGAAAATAGATATCCTCCATGTGTACAATGAAAAAAAAGACCACAGGAGGGACCATCGTGAATCAGACAATTGAAACCATACTTTCTCATCGCTCCGTTCGAAAATTTGAAGATAAAAGCTTATCAGAAGAACAGATAAAAACAAATCGTAAAAAGCGCTCAAGCTGCTTCCACGTCAAGTTTTGTTCAAGCCTACTCTATTATTGGAGTAAAAGATAAGGCGAAAGAAAAAACGGTTGGCTGAGCTTGCAGGAAATCAATCCTATGTAGAGGATAACGGGCATTTCTTCGTGTTCTGCGCGGATTTCCACCGCCATGCATTAATTGGGGAAATGGAAGGGTCAGATGTTACATCATCTATCGAGAGCACCGAAAAGTTCATGGTGGCAGTTATTGATGCATCGCTTGCCGCACAGAACGCTTCTGTTGCTGCAGAGTCTATGGGTCTTGGCATCTGTTATATCGGGGGACTTCGGACAAATATTGAAGAAGTGGCAGAGCTCTTGAAAATGCCGGCAAATACTATTCCTTTATTCGGCCTCACAGTAGGCTACCCAGCTCAAGATACCGGAGTGAAACCGCGCTTGCCGATGGAGAATGTGTACCATGAAGAGGGGTATCAGCAGGATGAACAGGTCTTTAAGGTGCAGTTGGAAAACTACAACCGAGAGATTTCTTCTTATTATCATGACCGTACGCAGGGGAAGCGTTCCGACACATGGACGAGTCAAATGGCAGGTATGTTGAGAGAACCGAAGCGTATGCATATGAAGGGGTTTGTGGAAAAGCAGGGATTTGCGAAGAAATAAATTAATAAAAATAGAATGCAGCCTCGTTAGCGTTAACGGGGCTGCATTTTTAGGATATCGTCGATTTCCGTTCCAGGCGCTTCGCTTGCCTGCGGGCGGTCCGTGAGCCTCCTCGGCTTGCCTGCGGAGTCTCACCTGTCCCTTCCTCCCGCGGGCGTCTACCCGCCTTCCACTTCAATCAACAAGGTTACTTCATTCACTTTATTTTTATAATCTTCCTCACTATAGGAACCAACGCGTAACCAATATAGAATCCAAATACATTCAGAATCAGGTCATCTACATCCAGGCTGCCTCTATTGGTGAGCAATTGGGTAATTTCGATGCAAGAAATGAGGGCAAAAGGAAGGAACGTTCTAATCAAAAAGCGTCTTGTCAAAAATGCCAGTAAAACGCCAAATGGTACAAACAACCCTACATTAGCAGCCAAGTTATAGAAAGAAACAAACCAATCTGCATTGCCCGAGAGGTACAGAGAAATGGTTTCAAAAGGAACAAGATTACTGTTATCATAGGCAGGCTCGCTAGGTCTCATGAATAGAAGAACCAGCAGGGAAAGGGTGTAAAGAATAAAGGCGGCAATTAAAAGAGATTTTCTAATCAAGACTTGCTGTTTCGTTACAAATAAATAGATGGCTAGGTTCACAACTAGCAAGCAAAAAAAGAGTACCACCAACACAACAGGATGCAAGTAGGTAGTGAGAGTAGTTGTGAGGGGAATGAAGATCGTGAAAATGACGATGCTCATTAGGATGGGAATAAATATTTTCTTCAAAAAGTGCTACCTCCGCTCAAAGAAAAAACCGGGTCGTATACCGCCCGATTACTCTTCTGTTTCCGTTTCTTCTTCCTCGGCAGTTCCTTCTAATAATTTTTTCAATTGAGAAAGGTGATCGCCGTCTTCTTTTATCAAGATCTTTCGGATAATAGGTTTGGTGAGCTTCATGACGATGCCGGAAGTATGGATGTCCCCTTGAAAGTGAACCTTCGTGCCGCCATCCACTGTTGGCTTGAAGTCATAGTGGTAAATAACCTTCAGGCCATTTGCTTCACTCTGAACCACATAACGCTCATTCGGTAAGAATTCAATAAATTCAATGATAGAAGATGCTTGACGCCCGCGAATTTCACGGGTTTCTTTAAACTTGGTACCCACCTGTAAGGGCCCTTCTGTTAACTTTTCAATAGCTACAACATTTTGCATTATTTTAGAAGAGTTGTCCATATTGGCCGCATAAGAAAATACCTCTTCCACGGGCTTGGAAATGATGACGGAATCCTGGATATCTGGCAAGGTGATTGCTCCTCTCATAAACCATGTATTTTGTTTAATAATAGCACAGAAAAAGGAAGGACTAGCGAGAATTTGGAATAGGGAAGTTTAAAAAGTTCTTTGGACGGAAATATACACAATAACAAGTTGAACTAATAAAAGTTAGAGGAGGAAAACATTATGTTAGGATTATTAATTACTCTTATTATAGCAATCGTTATTGGAATGATCGGAAGTGCCATCGCACCGGGTGGTATGCCTGGGGGAATCTTAGGAGCTATGCTTGCAGGCTTAGTGGGAGCTTGGATTGGTCACGGATTATTCGGTTCTGTAGGACCTGTCATTGCTGACTTTGCCATCATCCCAGCAATTATCGGTGCCGCTATCTTCGTATTCTTGTTAACATTGATTTCAAGAGGACTAAGAAGCGCAACATAATAGTAGGATAATAAATAGTGTTAAAGAAAATCCCAGTTGATCGTAGTGGAAGGCGCGAAGACTCCTATGGGAGGAAGGGACAGGGGAGACCCCGGAAGGCGTAGCCTGAGGAGGCTCCCGGACCGCCCATGGAAAGCGAAGCGTCTGGAACGGAGATCAACGGCTTTACGGAAGCAATAAAAAGAGGCAACCAACCGGCTGCCTCTTTTTATTGCTTATTTCGCTTCTAAACGACGGATACGCTCATTTAAATCAGGGTGAGTAGAGAATAAAGAACTCTTTCTCTTCCCGTTAATTTTAAGAGATGCAATCGCAGTATCTTTCTCTTCTGTCACACGGTTTGTGTAAGCCTGAAGAGAACGCAATGCATGCACCATTTTGTCTTTACCTGCAAGGTCTGCGCCTCCACGGTCAGCGTGGAACTCACGGTAACGGGAGAAGGCAAATACGACGATGCTTCCAAGGATCGAGAATGCGATTTGGAATACGATAATGGCAATGAAATGTACAATCGGTGCCATTTCTTCTTTTACAAAACGGGACGCAATGAAAGCTGCGATACGAGCCAAGAATACAACGAATGTATTCACAACACCTTGTAATAATGTCATGGTTACCATGTCACCATTGGCGATATGGGCAACCTCATGGGCGATAACACCTTCAACAGCGGCTTCGTCCATTTCATCTAATAGACCAGAAGAAACAGCTACTAATGAACGGTTCTTGGAAGGACCTGTAGCAAATGCGTTAACCTCTGGAGAGTAGTAAATTCCAACTTCCGGCATTTTTGTGATGCCAGCTGCACGGGACATGCGGTGAACCATTTCAACAATTTGACGCTCTTGTGAATTCATCGGACCATCTGGATCGATAACCTTCACATTCATCATTTTCTTAGCCATCCAACGGGACATCAATAAGGAAATGAAGGAACCTGTGAAACCGACAATGGCACTAAATACTAGAAGTGCTCCAAAATTTATTCCGCCATCTTGAATATAGTTTCCAGCACCAGTCACCATAAAGATGATAGAAATCGTTGTTAAAACAAGTACGTTCGTAAGAATAAAAAAGAATATACGCTTTGCCATGTTTCTCCTCCTGAATGTTTTGAGGTCTTATGAACCTCTATCTCTCTTGACTCTATTATAGATGGAATGGTCTAACTTTTCAACGAAAGTGTCTGACATTATTTGACGAAACCGGCTGACCATTTTACTATAAATGCAGGAATGTCGGAAGAAGAGGGTGTGTGAAGGTATGGGAAAAGAGTGGTCCAGGATGGAGTTGGCGGAGTTTCTTGTGAAGATGGAACAAGGGACGCTATCTGTTGAAAAGAGGCAGGACATGCCGAAAAGTTTCCAAAATATTTCTTTTAAAAAAGAAAAAGATGAAGTCGGCTTAACGATGTCCAATATCGTTTGGCTCGGCAATCAGCTGGAAAGCGCCCATTATACAGAGCCTGCTTTGAAAAATTGGGTGAAACGTGAAATAAAAGAATACATAGGTGCCCCTCAAGTTGGTCGGAAATATTCCATTCAGCAGGCCGCATTGCTTTTTATTGTCAAAGACCTTAAAGTACTGCTTGATTTTGAAGCAATCAGGAAGGTGCTTGGCTCTATTTTCAATAATCCGGTGGAGCGGGAAGATGATATCATCAGTCCTTTAAAATTTTATCAAGGATATGCTTGTTTGTACGAGCAGTTGATGCAGAAGACTGATTTGCTAACGGAAAGCAATATAAAACGAGAAATTGAACAATTTTTAGAAAAGGATGAAGGGTTCCCTCTAGAAGATAAAGGGAAGATCTTTGATGCGATGATGGTGGCGACGCTCGCTGTTCGAACTAATTTTTTGAAAGCTTGGGCACAACGGTATGTGATGGGGGAAAACGGAAAAGAATAAGTTTATTGCATGTAAACGCTTCACTTGTGGAAGTTAGGTTATAATAGGTTTAAAGCTTGATTTGACTGGGCTTAATATGGTATTTTCAATGCGGACTATCGCGAAATAAATTACCTTGAAGAAGGGAAGTTTTTATATTATGGCAAAGCAACAAATCGGCGTTATCGGTTTAGCGGTGATGGGAAAAAACCTGGCAATGAACATTGAGAGCAGAGGTTATTCCGTTTCCGTATTCAACCGTTCCCCGGAAAAAACAGAAGAATTTCTTCAAGAAACAGAAGGAAGAAACTTCAAAGGTACATACAGCATCGAAGAATTCGTTCAATCACTAGAATCCCCTCGCAAAATTTTACTGATGGTAAAAGCAGGCGGACCTACGGATGCAACAATCGACTCATTAAAACCTTATCTTGATAAAGGTGACATCCTGATTGATGGTGGAAACACGCTTTACACAGATACAATCCGTCGTAACAAGGAACTTGGCGAGCTTGGCTTAAACTTCATCGGGACAGGTGTTTCAGGTGGGGAAGAGGGAGCACTAAAAGGACCTTCTATCATGCCTGGCGGACAGAGAGAAGCTTATGAACTTGTAGAAGACATCTTGAAAAGCATTTCTGCAAAAGTAGAAGGCGACGCATGCTGCACCTACATCGGTCCAGACGGTGCCGGACACTATGTGAAAATGGTGCATAACGGAATCGAGTACGGCGATATGCAACTTATTAGTGAAGCGTATTTCTTGTTGAAGAATGTACTTGGTCTTTCGGCTCAAGAGCTTCACGAAGTGTTCTCCGAGTGGAATAAAGGCGAGCTGGACAGCTACCTGATCGAAATCACAGCAGACATCTTCACAAAAGTGGACGACGAAACAGGCAAGCCACTTGTAGATGTTATCCTTGATACAGCTGGACAAAAAGGTACTGGTAAATGGACAAGCAAGAGCGCATTAGACTTGGGAGTTCCACTTCCAATCATCACAGAATCCGTATTCGCACGCTTCATCTCTGCGATGAAAGAAGAGCGCGTAAAAGCAAGCGGCATCCTTCGCGGACCAGAAGCAGTTGGCTTTACGGGAGACAAAGAGGCATTCATCGAGAGCGTGCGTAAAGCACTTTATATGAGCAAAATCTGCTCTTACGCTCAAGGATTTGCACAATTGCGTGCAGCATCTGAAGAGTACGGTTGGGACCTGAAATACGGCGAGATCGCGATGATTTTCCGCGGCGGTTGCATCATCCGTGCCCAATTCTTGCAAAAAATTAAAGAAGCATACGACCGTGAAGCTGGTCTTGCAAACCTATTGCTTGACCCATACTTCAAAGAAATCGTGGAAAGCTACCAAGGCGGCCTTCGCGAAATCCTTGGCGTTGCGATCCAGCACGGCGTACCTGTACCATCCTTCTCAAGCGCGCTTGCATACTATGACAGCTACCGCTCTGAGACGTTGCCTGCAAACTTAATCCAAGCGCAGCGCGACTACTTCGGTGCTCATACGTATCAACGTGTGGACAAGGAAGGGACTTTCCATACGGAGTGGATGAAGTAAGATATAGATGAGATTTAGACCAATCTATGGTTTCCGGTTTATGCGGGGGCTGTGGGTTGGTTTTTTTTGTGGGGTGGGGGTGGGTCGGGCAGACAGGTGGTGATTGGAAATTATTTGGTTACAATGGATATATCAAATTTACAATGGATAAATGTCCGCTTACAATGGATATCTGAAATTAACAATGGATATATGACCAGTTACAATGGATATATCGATTTTACAATGGATAAACGGAATTCCACTAAATATTTTCGTACACAAGCTCCCAAAACACCCCAAATCCACACAAAAAACCACCCTGCCCCCAACTTCCCCGGGGCAGAGTGGTCAATCTACTCAGATCTTACTTCATATCCATCAATACAATACGTGCTGGTGATGCATCCACACCGCTCAGCTTCAATGGCGCTGCACACATGATGTACTCGCCTTCTGCGATATCCTTCAAACGCAAGCCTTCAATGATGATTACACCATTTGCGAAAAGCGTTTTATGTGTCGGGTGGCCTTCCTGGCTGCGCTCGATGCCAAGTGCATCGACACCAACGCCGCTAACGCCGATTTCAGCCAAGTATGCCGCAGCGTCTTCCGCTACAAACACAAAGTCAAAGTTGAACTCTTCATCAAAAGAGTTTTTCGTTTTAAATAACAGGAAATCGTCCTTTTGAATGTCGAGTCCTTCAATATCCTTCACCGTAATGCGGTCCTCAACCCCGGTCAAGTCAAAAACTTTACAAGGACCTACAAGCTTGTCCAACGGCAAGGTTTCAATTGTCTCTCCGTCTACCACCATGTGAAGGGGGGCATCCACGTGTGTTCCTGTGTGGACGTCCAGCTCCAGGCGGGTTTCGGTTACATAACCGTTTGTGTTGGTCGTTTGTTTTGGTTGCTTTTCCGGTTTGTTTTTATATACTGGCATTCCCGTGTAAATCGGGGATGATACGTCGTAAACTTTCATGTGTTAAAGTCTCCCTTCTATTTTCAAGCACCGTGTTCAAGTGCTTACAATGGCCACCAGTGGAAGCCGTCTTTTTCCAATAATCCGTCGGCAAGCTTTGGACCCATGGAACCTGATTCGTAGTTCGGGAAGTCGAATGCTCTCGTGTTTTCCCACGCTTTGGAAATCTCATCGATAAAGCTCCAAGAAAGAGCCACTTCATCCCAGTGAGTGAAGTTCGTCATATCGCCGCGCATCGCATCATAAATCAAACGCTCATAAGCTTCAGGCGTGTTAATGCCATCGATACAGTTGTTTGTGTAATCAAGTCTGATAGGAGTGGTTGTTACATCCTTACCCGATTTTTTCGCATTTAAATGCAAGGTGATACCTTCTTCCGGTTGAATGTTGATGACAAGAAGGTTAGGATCGACCTTTTCCCCGCGATTATAGTATAAATTCATCGGTATGTCCTTGAATTGAACGATAATCTTCGTGGATTTTTCACTCATTCTTTTTCCTGTTCGGATATAGATTGGAACACCGGCCCAACGGAAATTGTCGATTAACAGTTTCCCAGCCACATACGTTTCCGTATTGGAGTTAGGGTCCACTGAATTTCCCTCGCGATAGCCTTGGACCTGGTCGCCATCGACGATTCCTGCACCGTATTGACCGCGTACGAAATAGTCCTCAACATCATCTTGTTCAATCCTTCTCATCGCACGAAGGACTTTCACTTTTTCACTGCGAATCTCTTCAGGATTCAGCTTGATTGGCGGCTCCATCGCAAGAAGCGCAACCATTTGAAGCATATGGTTTTGCACCATATCTCGCAGGGCACCAGATTTTTCGTAATAACGTCCGCGATCCTCCACTCCAAGTACTTCACTAGATGTGATTTGGATGTTTGAGATGTAACGGTTATTCCATAGTGGTTCGAAAAGGGCGTTTGCAAAACGGATTACCTCAATATTTTGGACCATTTCTTTTCCAAGATAATGATCGATGCGGTAGATTTCAGATTCATCGAATGCTTGACGAATTTCAGCATTCAAGTCTTTAGCAGATGGAAGGTTGTGACCGAACGGCTTTTCGATAACAAGGCGCTTCCAGCCATCTGTTTCTGTCAAGCCTTCTGACTTCAGGTTTGTCGCAATAGTGCCAAAGAACTCAGGAGCCATGGCAAGATAGAAGATTCTATTCCCATTAGTCTCGTAATCAGAATCCAAATCACCCATTAGTCCTTTTAACTGTTGGTAGGATTCGCTGCTTGTCACATCAAAAGGATGATAATAGAAGTGAGAGCTGAACTCTTCAACATTTCCGTCGCCATTTGCCACGCTGCTGACAGAATTAGACACATTAGAACGGAACTCCTCATTTGTGAGCGGACGTCTTGCAACGCCGACAACAGCAAAGTTTTTAGAGATGCTACCATTTTTATAAAGACGATAGATGGAAGGATACAGTTTTCGTTTCGCTAGATCTCCCGTTGCACCAAAAATGACAATTAAAGATGTCGGATTTTCTTTTTTACTCACCTTAAGAACCTCGCTTTATGTACTATTCTTCAAAATATGTGTTATAACATTACCGTTGATTAGGCTGATTAATTATGTAAAAAAGTAACAATTTCAAAAATAAGTATGAAACATTGAAAAAATAACCTACCCAAGTATTTTATTTTATCTGTTACTGGGAAGGATTTCAATCTTTATTAAGCCTTATTTACTTATCAAACACTATATCACATCTGAAGTGATTTCTCAGAATGATAGGCCTCGTCTTAGTATGAAAAAATAAGGGCAATACCATTCATACGGAAAACTCCGGAGACCAATAAATTCATCTATATGATAAAGTAAAAAAGACAGAAATGAACGGAGGTAAAACAGTGGAAAATGTAAGCGGAACGTGGAAAGCTTTGCTAGAAAAAGAGGTGTCCCAAAAGTATTTTAAGGATCTGATGGATTTTCTAGAAGTGGAATATGCCAACAAAACCGTCTACCCAGAGAAGAAAGCTGTCTTCTCAGCATTTCAAGCAACAAGATTTGAAGATGTAAAAGTTGTCATTCTTGGGCAAGACCCTTACCACGGAAAAGGACAGGCCCACGGCATGAGTTTTTCTGTCCAAAAAGGGGTCCGTGTCCCGCCTTCACTAAAAAATATTTACCGTGAACTTTATGATGACCAAGGCTTAGAGCCTGTAAACCATGGCTTTTTAATGGAGTGGGCAAAGCAAGGTGTGTTATTATTAAATACGGTTTTAACGGTGAGAGAAAGCAATCCGAACTCTCACAAAGGGATGGGCTGGGAGCTTTTTACCGATGAAGTCATCCGAGCGTTAAACGAGCGACAAAAACCAGTCATCTTCATCCTTTGGGGAAAACATGCGGAGCAAAAGGAAGCACTGATTACGAATGATCATCATTTTATTCTGAAAAGCCCGCATCCGAGCCCTTTTTCGGCCCGCAAAGGCTTTTTTGGAAGCAGGCCTTTTTCAAAAGTGAATGCCATCTTAGAGGAGATTGGTGAAGAAGCCATCGATTGGCGGTTAACGCCTTAAAAAGAATAGAACGAGGAAGTGCACGAATGCAAAATTTGAAAAAAACGATACAACAAATAGTAGGTCACCGCTTTTTTATGAATACGGTCATGTTCGTCATCCTCTTGAATGCGATCTTAATTGGGATAGAGACCTATCCTGACTTAAGAGCGGAATATGCAGGGCTGATTCATGGTTTTGAAGTGTTTTTCTTATGGTTTTTTACCATTGAAATTATCTTAAGGATGCTGGCTGAGAAGAAACTTCACCATTTCTTTAAAAGCAGATGGAATGTCTTTGACTTTGTCATTGTCGCAGGGGTTCTCTTTTTTAGCGGAACCTATTTTATATCCGCTATCCGAATCTTACGTGTTCTAAGGGTACTGCGCGCCGTTACGGTCGTTCCGTCCTTGAACCGCCTTGTGACCGCTTTTCTAAAAACCATCCCGTCCCTTGGGACCATCATGATGTTATTATCGCTTGTCTTCTACGTTTACGCAGTATTGGGCGTCCTGCTTTATGGTGATATTTCACCGGAATATTTCGGATCGCTGCACTTAGCACTTGTGACACTGTTTCAAGTCATCACATTGGAATCGTGGGCAAGCGGCGTGTTCCGTCCCATTTTCGCTGAGAGTCCACTTTCTTGGGTCTATTTCGTTTCCTTCATTTTGGTTGGAACGTTTATCGTCTTGAACCTGATTGTCGGGGAGATCTTAAACAATATCCAGGAAGCAAAGGAAGAAGAATTGAAGGAAGAAAAAATAGAAGTCAGCAAGAAAGAGTTGGCGAAAATTACGAATGAGATTGCAGAGCTGAAGCAACTTTTACTAAACAAAGAAAAGATGTAAGTCGAAGGACGCGAAGGAGTGTTAGTACTCTCTGGGCGTCCTTTTTTAAAAGAGAAAGTATATAATACCGTTGATTTCCGTTCCAGTCGCTTCGCTTGCCTGCGGGCGGTCCGTGAGCCTCATTCCGCTTCAGGGGTCTTATCAGTCCCTTCCTCCCGCGGGCGTCTGCGCGCCTTCCACTCCAATTAACAAGGAAATATCAGTCACCTTTTATAAAAAGAGAAAATTATTTCGTAATGATACTAAAGACCCAGGTACTTTATGCCGAAAATATATAAAAGAGAGAAAACAATTATGGTATTTTGTGCAAACGGTTTCATATTTAAGGGTGAGTTAATTGTGGGGGGAAGAAAAAATGGGGAGTATGAGAAAGAGACTGTTAGTTTTGATTCTATTAATAGGGAGTATCGGCCTTGCAGCATCTCTTGTTATTTGGGTGAACAGCATGCAGGTGCAAAAAGGGGTCAATGAGTTAGACGAGATCACGAAGATCAATGAAAGTTATTTTGAGCTGGTGCAATCCTATCAAAGTACTTTGGCAGATATGTACTTTGTCGTATCAAGCGGGTATTCCAAAACACATGTTCAAAAAATAGAAGATAATTTAACGCAAACAGAAAAGAAGCTGCAAGATTTCGAGCCTTATTTTACGGAATTTGAGGAATTTGGTCAGCTGAAACAGTATTTTGTTGTTTCACATGAAACAATGTCAAAACAATTCGACATCATTAGCGATGTTTCGAACGCTGCCAACATGGATCGTGTTCGTATTACAACATCGGAAGACCTTGCGAAAGCGCGAAATCAAATAGAGCGCGCAAATGATAGTGGCATGCAGTTTTTACAGGCATTTAATGATGAAAACAGACAGGTTATTCAGGATAAGGTAGTCTCTACCGAACGCTTGACCTTAGTGACTTTGGCAATTCTTGTATTGGTTCCCATTCTTGCTCTTCTCTCGTTCAGAAAGGCATTCAACAAAGGAGTCAATCAGGTTCTTAGTCGCGTGAAAGCGTACCAAGAGGGGAACTTTTTATATGAAGCAGAGCATTCTTCTTTTAGAAAAGATGAGTTTGGGCAGATCGAGGCGTCTCTCACCACCATGGGGCAAAATATTGAGCAACTTATGCAAGGAAGCCTCGGGGCAAATCAACGCCTGCAGCTTGTCATGAAAGAGCTCTTGGTGGCAGCGGAACAAAATCTAGAGGAATCTGCCGGAATCAAACAGCGGTCGGAACAAGTAACCGAAAAAGTGTCCATGCAGTATGAAGGGACGGCCGCCATTTCTGCAGTTACCGAGCAGGCTTCGGCCAGCACGCAGGAGATATACAGTATTGTCGATGAAATGAAACGAAACTTGGAAGGAATGGAGAACCTTTCTAAAAGAGGGGCTTCATCATTAAAGCAGATGGTGGCCGACATGCACCAATCTTCCAAGGAAACGGAAACTATTGTAGATCGATTTACCAAAATAAAAGTAGATATTGATGAAGCGAACAGTTTCCTCAAAGGCATCACAGAAATCACCACCCAGACGAACTTGCTTGCCCTTAATGCCTCGATTGAAGCGGCGCGGGCAGGGGAGGCTGGCAAAGGATTTGCGGTTGTGGCAGATGAAATCAGAAAGTTATCCGGCCAGACAGATCTCTTTTCCAAACAAATTAACGGCATCACGGGCCGCATTCAGGAAGATACCAACGAAGTACTAAAAGAATTCCAACTTTTCAAAGAAACAATCGAGCAAACGAATGAAAAAAATGAAGCTTCCGCGAAGTTGTTCCAGGAAATCGCCACGAATAGCGGGACATTGCTTGAACAGGGAACTCATATCACGGTGACGATGGAAGAAATCAGTCAGGGAGTAAATGAGATCGTCCATTCTGTAAATGACTTGGTTGCATCTTCATCGGAATTGACGGAGGAGATGGGAGAAGTAGTAAAGGCTGCAGATCACCAGGTGGATCTATCCAACAATATGAGGCGCACGGTGGATACAGTAAAAGAGACCGCTGAAGATTTAGCATCCAACATTGCATCCATAAACATGAATAAATCGTGAACATGAAGCCTGTGGAGGTGATTCTCCGCAGGTTTTTTATTTGATGGGAAGTTGGAAGATGGTAGAATGAAGAATGGACAAAGATGGATTCGAAAGAAAAGGGTGAGGAGCATGGCCAAACGGATTAATTGCTTAAAATGCAAGCATTACTATGTCACGTGGGATGCCAAGTTCCCAAAAGGATGTCGGGCTTTCGGGTTTAAAACGAATCAGATGCCCTCTGTTGCCGTGCTGCGCTCTTCCGGAAGTCCTTGTTTAAAGTTCGAAGCAAAAGATTCACCAATAAAACCCGGCCAGAACGGGTATTATGTGTAAAAGGAGTTCAACAATGAAAAAAATAAATTATCTTCCATGGATCATCGGTATTTCAATTGCGGTAAATGCACTGGTTGTCGTGCTGTTTTTCCTTCCTCAGTACGAAGGTTTGGCGCATGTCGACTTAACGTTTTTGCCGATGATGAACGCAATATTCAACAGCTTTACTTTTATCTTTTTGGTGTGTGCCTTAATTGCCATTAAGAAGAAAAATATAACAGTGCACCGCCGCTTCATCTTGGCTGCATTTTCTTCCACCACATTGTTTTTAGTTACATATGTAACGTATCATTCCTTAACAGAATCCACTCCATTTGGCGGAGAAGGAATCATACGATCCATCTATTTCTTCATTTTACTGACACATATCGTGTTGGCTGTAGTAATCGTGCCATTGGCGTTGTATTCCTTGGCGACGGGCTTAAGCATGCATAAGGAACGACACAGAAAGATTGCGCGCTGGACGATGCCGTTATGGTTATATGTCAGCTTGACTGGTGTTATTGTGTACTTGATGATTTCGCCGTATTACTAGGATTTATTGATTTTTTAAGGAGGGAAGAAGGATGAGCATCACGATCGATAAGGTTCTTGCGCGCTTAGAGTCGGAATTGGAGCGTGCCATAGACACCGGAAATGTGCAAAAAAAGCGGGAGCACCTTGCAGCGATAAAATCACTCTGTGAGCTTGCGTTGGAGACGGATTCTGAAGGGGATGGGGTCACTTCCTCAAGGGCGGCAACCCAACCAACTACCGCTTCAACGGCTCGTAGCATCCAAAGGGCGCCCGTATCATTCGAACAAGCGGCACCCATCTACACGCCGCCAACCCAACCACCAACCATCACAAACGCACCATCCAAACCAATCAAAGATGACGACGCGAATGGGGATTCACTGTTTGATTTTTAAGAGGAGGGGTCAGACCCCTTGGTACCTCTCTAAAGGATTAAAGCGTCCTCCCCACAACTTACCATACTAAAAACGGCGTGGTAACTTAAACTATAAACACCCCAGTAAGTAATGGAGGTGTTTTACATGCCTGGTGGTACAGACGGATCGATGTATGGTTTAATGGCGGCGTACGTAAGCACTAATTTTGACTCGTCGACAAAACTTTCCCACGATCGTTACGAAGTGTATGTAAATGGTGACTTTGTAGGGCAAAAGAACTTGCTCTCCACTAGAGAAGACGTCACAAGTGTCAATGAATTCTTACATTCACATGGATATAATGACTTTTTGTCTAACATAGATGGTGATCATTATCATATACAAACGGAAAAGAAAGAACGGGAGCTCAAACAGGCTCTGCAAATTTATCTTCATTCTAGATAATTTAGACACAATGCTCTTACTGCTTACTTTGACGAGGCGGTGGGGGCGTTTTTTATTTTTATGATTGGAGGGAGTTAGTGAACATTATGTGTACTAGCGGGTAAATTAACGTGGGCAGCTTAGGGATCACGCTTGGTCCGGGGAAGCTAATACTATATAATTCATTATATTGAAGAATTACAACAGACCTTTTGAAAGGTGGAAAACTCATATGAATTTATTTATCATCCTTGCAGCAATAAACGCATTTTTAGCAGTGGCTCTCGGGGCATTTGGAGCCCACGGACTTGAAGGAAAAGTATCCGAGAGAATGATTGAAATATGGAAAACCGGTGTCACTTATCAAATGTTCCATGCCGGCGGACTTTTTGTAGTCGCGCTGCTTATGGAGCGCTTTAACAGCACAGGCCTACTAAACGGAGCAGGCTGGTCCTTCCTCATCGGAATCATCCTATTCTCCGGCAGCCTGTACATCCTCACCCTCTCCGGCGTAAAAATACTCGGAGCCATCACCCCACTAGGCGGCGTAGCCTTCCTTATTGGCTGGGTGCTCATCATTGTGGCGGCGGTGAAAGGGTAAGAGATTTAGGTCGTTGCGTTGAAGTTTTAAAGAGGTAAAGAAATAAAGAGGGGTCTGACCCGCTGTGCGTTAATGCGTTAACACACAACATCGTCAGCCCCTCTTTTTTTTATTTGTTCTAAAGCTTTTTCCTTTGTGTGCTTTTTATCTTGGTTGGTATTGGGTTAGGCCTTGGCCGCCGCTGTTGAATGGGTATTCGTAGTCGAGTTCTTCGTCGAACGTGATGTAGTCCAGGTAAACCATCAGGAGCAGATAACGTTTGCCGGTTTGCGGGTCACTCAGGATAATGTGATCGCGTCCTGCTGCTTCGATAATCCCTTTAAATATTTTGGCATTCCATTCCCGATTGTTCTCAAATGTCATGTACACTGTTGCCAGCTTACCTCGATTTAAGCGAAGAATATTTTCAATATAGGATTGCTCTAGCGGAAGCATGCCAGGCACATCCTGCCCACCTTGCTGGCCGCCGGATTGAAATTGAGTTGGATAAGATGGTATGCCTGATTGCTGCCCTGCAACTTGCTGTTGCTGAGGCTGTTGCTGTTGCATTTGCTGCATCGGGAAACCTCCACCTCCACCGCCGCCATACCACTGCTGCCCATAGTTTCTGTAATAGGATGAGTAAGGATCTGCTCCGTACCCCGCAGAAAAAGGGGCACCTGCTGCCTGAGAAAACTGTTGATTCATCTGTCATTCCCTCCTCAAAAACTTTTATCTGCTTCGTTGTGAGAAATAACTCCCATCTTCATGCCTCAAACCCACTTCGCTTGGGCTGAAAAGGGGTGCTAAAGTTCAAAAGATTAAAATAATTAAGTCGCACTACTTGATTGTATGAAAATTGAAGAAGGAATATGACAGGGGGAAAGGGGAGACTGGATAAGGAAGTTAAAGTCCGAAATAGTTGCAATGGAAGGTAACAAGGAAGGCGTCTCAAAGCCTGAAGCCCCGAAAAACAATGGCGTTCGGTAACAGAGAAGGCGTCTCAAGGCCCGAAGCCCCGAAAACAATGGCGTTCGGTAACAGAGAAGGCGTCTCAAGGCCCGAAGCCCCAAAAAACAATGGCGTTCGGTAACAGAGAGGGCGTCTCAAAGCCCGAAGCCCCGAAAAACAATGGCGTTCGGTAACAGAGAGGGCGTCTCAAAGCCCGAAGCCCCGAAAAACAATGGCGTTCGGTAACAGAGAGGGGGTCTCAAAGCCCGAAGCCCCGAAAAACAATGGCGTTCGGTAACAGAGAAGATGGCAAGTCGTCTCCAATCCGAAACACATTAAAAAAACGGCAAGCCACCAAACTGGAAAACCAGCCGGGCGACTTGACGTCAACAACCCAATCTTTATTTTTTACACGTGCAAGAAAGAGTAAACGCGATCTTCTTCCAACAAGTTTCCTACATAGAACGCACCAAACTCACCAAAACGTGCACTTACTTCGTCAAAGCGCATTTCATATACAAGCTTCTTGAACTGAAGTGCTTCGTCCGCAAACAATGTTACGCCCCACTCGTAATCGTCAAAACCGACAGAACCAGTGATGACCTGCTTTACTTTTCCAGCATACTGACGGCCAATCATGCCGTGGCTGCGCATCATGCGGCGACGGTCTTCCATCGGCAACATGTACCAGTTGTCTTCCCCGTTACGACGCTTGTCCATCGGGTAGAAGCAGACATGCTTTGCTTTTGGCAATTCTGGGTATAGTCTAGCAAGGATTTGCGGGTTTTGATACGGATCCTCGCCTTCTGGTAAGTAGTTGCTAAGCTCTACAATCGACACGTAAGAATGTACTGGGACTGTGTATTGAGCAAGTGTTGTTTTATTAAATTCGTTTTCGATTTCATTTAATTCTTCTAACGTCGGACGAAGAAGCATCATCATGAAGTCCGCTTTTTGCCCTACGATGGAGTACAATGCGTGACTTCCGTTCTTTTCTAACTGAACCGTGTTCCATTTCTCCACAAGTCCAAGGAATTCATTAATAGCCGTTTGGCGTTCTTCGCTAGAAAGCGTCTTCCAAAGGGCCCAATCTACCGTACGAAAATCATGGAGGCAATACCAGCCGTCTAATGTTTGAGCTGCTTCACTCATAACAATCACTCCTTAAAAAGATTGAGTATGTATCCTTCCTAACTATATCACAGTTTTGCCATGACTTCCTGTAAGTAAAACTGTGAAATTGTGAAAGCTTCATGAATAGGAAAGGGCAGCACAGATACAATAGTAGGGCATAGATGAGGCAGTTTTTTTAGAAAATAAAGACTTTTTTCTGTAAGCGATAACAATAGAAGGTATCGGTTGCTTTTCCATGTTGAAGGAGTATCCTAAAAAGTAGAAGCGAAAATAAAGCGGATTAAGGAGTGACCTTTGTGAGCGATTTATTTCAAACATTAAAAGACAAAGTAGCAGGAAAAGATATTAAGATAGTATTTCCAGAAGGCAATGACGAGCGTGTGTTAACGGCCGTTGCGCGACTGGCTGCAGAAAACATGGTACAACCGATTGTGGTTGGAGATTTGGACGAGATCAACGGACTTGCTTCCGAGTTGAAATTAACATTGGACGGCGTAGAAATTTACGATCCAAAGACATATGAAAACATGGACGAGCTTGTCGCGTCTTTCGTAGAGCGTCGTAAAGGAAAAGCGACAGAAGAGGATGCTCGCAAAATCTTGTTGAACCCGAACTACTTCGGAACGATGCTTGTACACGTGGACCGTGCGCAAGGGCTTGTAAGTGGAGCGGCACATTCTACAGCTGACACTGTGCGTCCGGCACTGCAAATCATCAAAACAAAAGAAGGCGTACGTAAAACTTCTGGTGTCTTCATCATGGTACGTAACGATGAGAAGTATGTGTTCGCGGACTGCGCAATCAACATTTCACCAGACAGCAACGACCTTGCAGAAATCGCAGTGGAAAGTGCAGCAACAGCGAACATGTTCGGAATCGAACCGAAAGTGGCAATGCTAAGTTTCTCTACAAAAGGATCTGCAAAATCACCAGAAACAGAGCGTGTCGTAGAGGCGGCGCGCATTGCTTCAGAACGTGCACCAGAACTTGTAGTGGAAGGAGAGTTCCAATTTGACGCAGCATTCGTACCATCTGTTGCGGAAAAGAAAGCACCAGGTTCAAAAATCCAAGGGGACGCAAACGTATTCGTATTCCCAAGCCTAGAAGCAGGAAACATCGGCTACAAAATTGCCCAACGCCTAGGAAACTTTGAAGCAGTAGGCCCAATCCTTCAAGGCCTCAACAAACCAGTAAATGACCTATCCCGCGGCTGCAGCGTAGAAGACGTCTACAAACTAGCGCTCATCACAGCAGGCCAAGCAGTGAACTAAATAAAACTAACTTTAAAGTATTCGACGTAGAAAGAGAATACCCTTTGGGGGTCTGACCCCCAAAGGGTATTTTTTTCTCTAAAACCATGTAGTATAATGCTAAGGAACCTTTAAGTACGGTAGTTAAGAGGAGCATTAATGATTATGGCAGAACCACCAATAGAACCAACATCCATTTACACGCCTGCGTTGCGGTTGTTGAAGCAGCCGAGTTGGCGTATTATAGATCAGTCTTCTTTATGGCCAAATTTTCATGCGTTGCAATCATTTGCGATGGATGACACTTTATGCACCGCTGTTGGTAAAGGAGAGAGCGGAGCGACATGCCGGACGTGGGTGCACCAAAACACGGTCGTGTTGGGCATTCAAGATACCCGTCTTCCGCACTTACAAGCTGGAATTGATTATTTGAACAATCAAGGCTATGAGGTAATCGTTAGGAACTCAGGTGGACTTGCAGTAGTCCTAGACCAAGGCGTTCTGAACATTTCCCTTGTTTTTCCGGAAGGAGAGAAGGCAATCGATATCAATCGTGGGTATGATGCAATGTGGGAGCTCACAAAGCATATGTTCCGCGACATGCCTTACAACATGGAGGCGAAGGAAATTGTCGGTTCCTATTGCCCTGGCAGCTATGACCTTAGCATTGAAGGTAAGAAGTTTGCAGGCATCTCTCAGCGCCGTATTCGCGGAGGAGTGGCCGTTCAAATCTACTTATGCATTGACGGAAGTGGATCTGAGCGGGCAGAGATGATCGGAGAGTTCTACAAACGCGCCCTTCAAGGTGAAACAACCAAGTTCGCTTTTCCGACCATTGTGCCAAACGTGATGGCATCTCTAACAGAGCTCACTAGCCAGAACCTAACAGTGCAAGACGTGATGCTTCGCCTTCTGACCTCACTCAAAGAAATTAGCGGCACCATCTTCGCCAACACCCTGCAAGGCCAAGAATTGGACTTGTACGAACAATACTACGCAAGAATCGTAGAACGGAACGAAAAAGTTTTAGGAGAAAAATAAAAAAGAAGGGTCTGACCCCACTTTAACGCATTAACGCAAGTGGGGTCAGACCCCTTTTTTCTTATTATCTCTATTCCGCCAGTTTCTCCAGGTTGCCGTTGCGGTCCATCATGAATTTGGATGGGACGTGTTCTTCTTCGTCGAAGAGGACTAGTTTGCGGGCACGGTTCATGATTTTCATGAGTGTTTCGTAGTCTTCTTGGACGGTGACTTGCTCGTCTTGTAGTTTTTGGACCCGTTTTTCCAGTTCGCTGTTGGCACGCGCAAGTTCTGCATTTTCTTTTACTAATCTCTCATTTTCTTGTTGTAGAGCGCTAGTATGGACGTTTGAGTGTTTCATGGTTTGTAAGAAACTTATCACTTGCTCCATGGATAAAGAGGAACCCGTTCCCAATCCCATACTGCCACTGCCGTAGCCTGCAAAAGTAGGCTGTGCTTTCAGTTCGGCAGCTCGTCGCTCCACTCTTGTCTGTGGAGCGGCAAAAGACTGCTGTGTATCTGCTGTATCAATCGGTCGTTCCTCCATCTGCTCCAACACAAACGGCAACTCTTCATTCACCACAGTCTCAGGCGGCGTGTACAATAGTTTTTTCGTAGGCTGCCCGAGCGCACGCTGCCGTTGCTTTCTCTGCTTTTTCGCAAGCTGCAGCGCCTTTTCATAGTCATGTCGGACTACCGCGTTCCAGCGGAATCCACATGCAGCGGACGTGCGGTTCAGCTTGTCGCCGACCTCTTCAAAAGCATTCAACTGTGTACTTCCTTCACGGACATGGCGCAGAACGGTTTCTGCTAGCAATAAATCATTCTCTTCGGACCAAGCATCTTGACGATCTTTCATATATAATCCAACTCCCTTATTTAATCATCGTTCTGTCTATATTTTTGACGGAGAAAAAAATATTTATACATATTCATAGAAAAAATTACTAGATTGTTATCTGTCGGTATTTCGCCTCAAATCTCCTAGAAACGAACTTGCATTGTCCATGGATTCCCTGTAAAATACCTTTTAGTTAACGAACGATAAAGTGACTCCCATCACTTTTTAATAAGAAAGGGCTGTGTAGAACCATGGCAAATGAGTTTCGCATTTGTGATGACTGCGACGCAACCAACGTGAAAACACTCATTCCGAAACTGAAAAAAGTGGACGAGGGTGCATGTGTGGAAGTGGGCTGTCAATCCTATTGCGGGCCGGGAAGGAAGAAGTCGTTTGCATTCGTAAACAACCGTCCTGTCTCCGCTCCAACAGAAGATGAACTAATCGAAAAAATAGAGAAAAAGTTAAAGAAATAAAAATCGCCTCTGTATCTTGCATAGGTGATTTTTTATTCGCCTTTTCTAGAAAAAACAAGACTAAGAGGTAAAAAGGTAGGGTAAACCTAAAAAGGGAGTTACCCCAACAATCCATCCTTTTCTTGTAAAATATTTACGATATAATAGAGATAGATAAATATTATGCCGAAAATAAAGAGGGTAACGAAATGAGTTATGCAACCGAAAAACTGAGTGAAGAAAAGGTATTTAAGGATCCTGTGCACCGTTACGTCCATGTGCGCGACAGGGTTGTTTGGGATTTAATCGGGACTAGGGAATTTCAGCGTTTGCGCCGGATCCGCCAGCTTGGCACCACCTATTTGACGTTCCACGGTGCAGAGCATAGCCGACTTAACCATTCATTGGGAGTATACGAGATTGTCCGCCGCATCATTGATGACGGGTTCGAGGGAAGACAGGACTGGAATCCGGATGACCGCCTGTTATGTTTGTGTGCGGCCTTGCTGCACGACCTGGGACACGGACCTTTTTCTCATTCCTTTGAAAAGGTGTTCCACTTAGATCACGAAGATTTTACCCAAGCCATCATTCTCGGGGATACGGAAGTAAACGTAGTCCTTAAAAAAGTCCATAAGGATTTTCCGAAAGATGTGGCCGAGGTCATCGCGAAAACGTATAAAAATAAATTAGTGGTTAGCATGATTTCTAGTCAGATAGATGCTGACAGAATGGACTACCTGCAGCGTGACGCATATTTTACCGGAGTTAGTTACGGGCATTTCGATATGGAGCGGATTCTTCGCGTCATGCGCCCGAGAGAAGATCAGGTGGTCATTAAATCGAGCGGGATGCATGCGGTGGAAGATTATATCATGAGCCGCTACCAGATGTACTGGCAGGTTTATTTTCACCCTGTAACGCGAAGTGCAGAAGTAATTTTGACAAAAATTTTGCACCGCGCCAAACAATTACACCAAGAATATTACACATTTAAATATCATCCTGTTCATTTTTACTCCCTTTTTGAGGAAGAAATTTCAGTAGAGGATTACATAAAGCTTGATGAAGCAGTGGTTATGTATTATTTCCAATCCTGGCAGGAAGAAGAAGATTCGATATTAAGTGACTTATGTCGACGATTTATGAACAGGAATTTGTTTAAATACGTCGAATTTAATCCTAATAAGCAAATGATGGACTTGATGGAACTGACAAGTCTCTTTAAGAAAGCGGGCATCGACCCTGCATACTATCTAGTGGTGGACTCCTCGTCCGACCTGCCGTACGACTTTTACCGTCCGGGAGAAGAAGAGGAGCGCCTTCCGATTCACCTGCTTATGCCAAACGGGGATGTGCGTGAGCTTTCAAGGGAATCTGAAATCGTGGATGCCATTTCCGGCAAAAGAAGAACCGACCACAAGCTTTATTTTCCACAGGACTTGCTAGAAGATCTATCGACGAAAAAAACGGCAAAGAAAAAAATCAGAGAGATACTAGGAATATAGGCAACGGCTAAGGTTAGGAGATGAAAGGGTTTGTTGACAGATCACGCAAAATTAATGAAGGTGTTTGCATCTGCAGGTGAAGTCATCGGGAGAAAGAAGCTGCAGAAAATGGTGTATATTGCCAAAAAGCTGAACTACCCATTTTATGAAAAGTACAATTTCCATTTTTACGGACCATATTCTGAAGAGGTGACATTAAGAGTAGAAGAGCTCTGCAATCTCGGCTTTTTGAGCGAGCTAAAAGAGAACAAGGGTGGCTACTCGCAATATCGCTATGCGCTGACGGAAAACGGAGAGGAATTCTTGACGCACTACGACCTGGAAATGCCTCACCTGAATGAGTGCATGACCAAGATGAACGAACAGAGCTCCCGCTTTTTAGAGCTTGTTTCCACCGTGCTGTTCTTCGAGAACCTGCCGAAAGAAGAGGTCCAGGAAAAAGTCTTTACGCTGAAAAGCAAGCAGCGTTACACAGAGGAAGAAGTAAACGAGGCTTACGACTATATCGAAAGTCTTCGCGAATGCATCAAACAATAGTTTTTGAAGAGCCCAAGAGGATGGTTGGATCCTTTTGGGTTTTTTCTATACGGAAAAATGGAAAAAGTTACAATAACCTGAATGGTACCCTTCGTGACAGGAAAATAGGCTTACCCTCCCCCAAAAAAGGGAATGCTACCTATAAAAAGCCGACAAAAAGAGGAGCAATATACAATGGAAAAGTGGACGCTACGAGCAAGAAAGGAAATATGGTTTGTGCCGAGCCTATACGCGTTGGCAAGCATCATTCTTACAGCGATTGTTATATCAATAGATACCGTTTTTGCCGATTCTGTTCAGAATTACCTTCCGAAGATGTTTTTTACGAATGTGGATTTGAGCACCACCATTTTGAGCTCGATTGCCACCGCCATTCTCACGATGACCACCATTTCTTTTTCCACGATCATGGTCGTCTTGACCACTTATTCCAGTCAGTTTTCTCCTCGGACGCTTCAGGATTTTATGACGGAAAAAACAACGTTGCGTGTACTTGGTGTGTTTGTCGGTTCCTTTATTTACACGGTGTTGTCCTTGCTGTTCATGAAGGATTGGCTAGATGAGCAGCGGGTGTTGGCGTCAGGTGTAGGTGTCATTCTTGCGGTCGTTTGTGTGGGTTACTTTGTCTTTTTCATTCACCATGTCGCACGCTCAATCCAGGTCAGCAAGCTTATAGAGAGGCTCATGAAGGAAGGGCTTGCTACGGTAAAAAAGAAAAAATTACTCTATAAAGCTGAAAAAATCATTTTTGAAAAGATGGATATTCGAGCGTCCACTCAGGAAAAAGTGGAACTCACTCCCAAGGCGACAGGATATGTCCAAGTAATCGATACGGAAGGGTTGGCTGCCAAGGCGAAAGAGCACGGTTTTCATATAGTTTTCAATAAACGAATCGGTGACTTTGTGACAGAACGCAGCGTGATTGCCTTCGTTTATTTTACAAAAGAAAAACCGGACGACGTGGATCTGACCGTATTTATCGAGGTGGGGGAGGAGCGGACGCCGCTTCAGGATGGTGAATTTGCCCTGCAAAAACTTGCGGAAGTGGCCCTTCGTGCAATATCTCCGGGCATCAATGACCCTAACACTGCCAACAACTGTATTCGATATATGAGCAGATTGTTGATGGAGTTTGGTGAAGTCGATGCAGACGCCATCACCTATCTTGATGAAGATAAGGAAAAAAGAGTGACGATTCCGCAACGTAATTTTGAAGAAATTCTGTACACGGGTTTTTATCAGATTCGAATATATGGAGAACGGGATATCTCGGTCGTCCTCACGACGTTGGAGTGCCTGATTCTTATCGCTGAGGGAAGCAATCAGGAGATTAAGGAGAAGGTGAAGAATATGTGGGGCTTTTTGGTGGAGAGCATCAAAGAGGATTACTTCGAGCCGCTTGATATAAAAATGGTGGAAGAGAAAAAGAAGAAGTTAAGCGAATTATTGAACTGAAAAAGGGATTCGAAAGCCTGTCCGAATCCCGATGACCTTGCAATTATTGGTCGCTTAATCGCTTACCGCCAACAGCATAATGTCCCTTTGTCATCTCTTCAATAAAGACGACGATTTTCTCTTCCGGGGCACCGGTTGTTTCGCTGACAGCAGCTGTCACTTTTTCCACCAATGCTTTTTTCTGTTCTTCATTTCGGCCTTCCAGCATCTTCACGGTTACATATGGCATTTTCTATTCGCTCCTTTGAATGTTTTTAACTCTCCCGTAAATTATTGTATAATGAAAAGAAAAGCGCAAGCGGCAGGATCGGATTTGCCGCCGCAGCTATCCAATTAAGCAAGGGGGCTAGAAAATGGATCAAGGAAAAAAAGAAGAAACCAATTGGCTTTAATATTATAAAAAATGACCCGACAGACGGGCACGGCGGGTTCGGAATCGGGGCGCTCAGCCTTGATAATGTGTCACCTGTATTTGTAGATGTAGAGGGCGGGGAAGCCTTTGTTGACATCGGCGCGATGCATGCCCGCAGTACAGTAGAGCGTGGGATCAAGTTTCTTCCCAACAAAGAGGACGTACCGAACGGAAAACCTTACTGGCTTGTTTGGGTAACCATCGACCGCAAACAAGAGGGGCCATACTATGCCGGAGTGACAGCATGTGAAATGACGGTGGACCGTGAAATCCGCCGAGGCTACAAGTCCCTGCCGGAGCATGTGAATAAAATGGATAAATCCATGAAACGCCACATCATGGTGGAGCACATGGATGACCGTTCTAAAGCTATTTTGCAAAACTATCTGGAGTCTCATGACAGTGGAATGTGGGAGAGAGCTTCCGATGATCTTAAGAAGCAGTTGGTTGTAAACTAGTTTGTCAAGAGGTTATCGAAAATAAAGATGTGACATTTTTTTGAATGTTCCACTCTACCTACTTGAGTTATTACGACAAAAAAAGTAAAATTAACTCACATGTGTAGAACACATGGAAAGCTAGGACACCTAAAACCCCCGGGAGACATCCCGGGGGTTTTAACTTTATTAGGATACTATTTGTTAGTTGAAGTCCATAGCTGTTGATTGGAGCAAAAGGCGAAGACTCCTCGAAAATGCTACGCATTTTCTTCGTGCGAAGTATCGCTGCCGAAGCATTCCTTGTCCTGCGGGGGAGTAGCGACATTGTTGAGACCCCTGAAGCGTTGTGAGGAGGCTCAAGGTCGCCCCGCGGAAAGCGGAGCCGTTTTGCGGAAATCAACAGCGTTGTTTCTTAAACCTTACATCCAAGGTACAAATCGTTTCCACCATTTTTTATCTTCTTCTTTTGGCTGCTCATCAGGGATTGTATCTTCCTCTTTTACATCCTCTAGATGCGCCATGCAGTATTCGGTTGGTTCGGTTCCTTTAATGTAATAGCTTAGCCTGGAAACCGGGCAGTCGCTTGTGGCTAGAAGACCGCTTTGCGGGTTGACCTGCACCCCGACCACTCCTTCTGTTGGGGCAAAAGTCACAACTGATTTATTGTCGAGCGCGCGCTCCATGAATCCTGCCCATAAATTTTTCGCATAGTGCTTTTCCGCCCAGAGCGTAATCGATTGATCCCGGTCATAGCCTGTCCATACTGCACTCACAAGCTGCGGCGTGTATCCAATCATCCAGCTGTCCGTTTCCGTGGACCCGGACTTTCCGGCATAAGGCCTTGTCAGTTTATCTAGAACCGCATTCCCAGTTACAGCCATATAACCATTCAACGCCGGATCAAACATTCCCGTCATCATATGATTCAGGACAAATGTTACATCAGGATCCAACAATTGCTTCGTTTCTTTTTCCCGCTCAAAAAGAACTTCTCCACGGTAGTTCACTACCTTTTCAATAAAAACAGGCTTCACTTCTTTCCCACCGTTTGCAAAAACACTGTAGGCATTGGCCATATCAATTACTCGTACAGGAGATGTGCCAAGTGCAAGAGAAGGGACATCCTTAATTTGCGAATGAATGCCAAGTTTTTTTGCCTGTTTGGTCAATTCTTCTTCACCTAGCAGCAGATGTGTTTTTACCGCATAGACGTTATCGGATAATGGTAAGGCCTGCATCATCGTCAAAACATCATTGGCATAGTAGTTGTTGAAGTTGTGCGGTGTGTAAGTCGAACGCCCGTTATCCACTTGGAAAGTGGTCACTTCACTCCGGAAACCGGTAGATGGCGTGAATCCCTGCTCAAGCGCCCGGTAATATAACAATGGCTTGAAAGTCGAACCTGGCTGCCTTTCTGCCTGTGTAACCCGGTTGTACGAGCTCTCTTCATAATCCCTTCCACCGACAAGTGCAAGCACTCTTCCAGTTTTCGGGTCCATCGAGACGAAGCCGACTTGCATATCAGACGCTGGGTCGAACGTTTTCTCCACTTCTTCTTCCGCAATAGCCTGGAGATTAGGATCCAAGGTGGTGTAAATGTGAAGCCCGCCCATTTCTAACTCTTCTTGCAGACCCAATACATTTCTAATCTCCGCCCGGACTGCATCTTGGAAATATGGCGCCATAAATTCTTTCGGTAGATGCTCACGGTTACCGTATGTCAGCGGTTGAGCGAGCGCGTCTTCCGCTTCTTTTTTTGTAAGAGAGCCGTTTTCCACCATCGAATAGATGACAACCTCTTGCCTTTGGCGAGCCCGGTCGCTATCTGCATAAGGCGAGAAAACGCTCGGACCTTTTGGAATGCCCGCAAGCATGCAGGCTTCCGCTAATGTCAGCTCTTTTGCTGGCTTGTTAAAATAGTAATAGGACGCCGATTCAATCCCATAAGCGCCATGACCATAATAGATCGTATTCAAATAGCCTTCGAGAATCTCCTCCTTGGAGTAATTCGCCTCGATCCTGATGGTATAAAGGGCTTCCTCCCACTTTCGCTTCCACGTTTTATCATGGACAAGGAAAAGATTTCGAGCATATTGCTGCGAAATGGTACTCGCTCCTTGAACCTTCGCGCGAGCCTTAATGTCTGCAAGAATGGCCCCGCCAATCCGTTTTGGGTCAAACCCGTGATGGGTGAAAAAACGCCTGTCTTCCACCGCCACCGTCGCATCCACTAAATAAGGGGATATGTCCTCAAGTCCAACCCAGTAACGTTTCTCGCCACTATGAGCCTCTCCAATGATCGCTCCGTCCTTGCTGTAAAAAATCGATGACTGCGTAACAGAAAGGGGAGGGACACCCTTGGATTTTGCATATATCCAAACTCCGCCAACTAAAAGAAAGAAAGAGATTGATAGGATGATTCCGATAAAAAACATGGCACGAATATATTTGATAACCTGCTGAAACCGGTCGTTTGTGATTAATTCCATTTTCTCCAACCCCCTTTATCTATGACCTCTATCTAATGAATTTTTCATAGTGAAATACCTAAGTTGATTGCAGTGGAAGGCGCGTAGACTTCCGCGGGAGGAAGGGACAGGGGAGACCCCGCAGGCTTGCCGAGGAGGCTCCCGGACCGCCCGCAGAAAAGCGAAGCGCCTGGAACGGAAATCAACCGTTTAAACGAATATATATCTTCATTAATAAAAAATGGTTTTATTTCCTAGTATGAAATTCTTTGAACCTTTTTAAACATTTGCAGAAAAATAAATTTTTTACTTGAATTTTTGCTAGATTCATCTATACTTTTTTCTTGGTGATTAGAAAAGTGGAAGTGGTTGTTCGTTGGCCGCAGAAGCAAGAAATCCCGAGAAATCAATGTTTCATTTTTCATTGATAGGGAACGATAAAAACGAGCATTTAACGATAGAAACTACCGCTTATGGCCGCAAGATAGATAGTAAATTTAAAGTTAGAAGGGAATGTTGTACAAAATGGAATTATGGTACACAGAATATCAAACAAAAAACTTCGGAATCACAGCGAAAATCAAACGCACTTTACATACAGAGCAGACGGAATTCCAAAAGCTTGATATGGTAGAAACAGAAGAGTTCGGCAACATGCTTATTTTGGACGGAATGGTGATGACCACACAAAAGGATGAGTTCGTTTATCACGAAATGGTGGCACACGTACCATTGTTCACACACCCGAACCCTGAAAATGTGTTGGTAGTAGGTGGAGGAGACGGCGGCGTGATCCGCGAAGTCCTGAAACACCCAAGCGTGAAAAAAGCGACCCTTGTTGAAATCGACGGAAAAGTAATCGAGTACTCTAAAAAGTACCTTCCTGAAATTGCAGGAGAACTTGAAAACGAGCGCGTAGAAGTAAAAGTCGGCGACGGCTTCATGCACATTGCAGAAAGCGAAAACGTTTATGATGTCATCATGGTAGACTCCACGGAGCCTGTTGGACCAGCTGTAAACTTGTTCACTAAAGGTTTCTACGCAGGAATCTCCAAAGCATTAAAAGAAGACGGTGTATTCGTAGCGCAAACGGACAACCCATGGTTCACGCCTGAGTTAATCACAAATGTACAACGCGACGTACGTGAAATCTTCCCGATTACACGTCTATACATTGCAAACATCCCAACATACCCAAGCGGCATGTGGACATTCACCATCGGATCCAAAAAACACGACCCACTGGAAGTAAGCGAAGACCGCTTCCACGAAATCGACACAAAATACTACACAAAAGACCTGCACAAAGCAGCATTCGCCCTACCAAAATTCGTAGCGGATTTAGTGAAGTAATAAGGTAGAGTGATAAAGAGGTGAAGAGGGGTCTGACCCTCGGTGCGGTACAACGTTAAAGTTATAAATAACTAAAGAGGGGTCTGACCCTCAGCGCGTTAAAGCGCTAAGGGTCAGACCCCTTCATTCAAGGAGGAAACCACTCATGCGTTTTGATGAAGCATATTCTGGCAACGTGTTTATTAAAAGCCACCCAAGCTTTGAAGATAGCCAAGCAGTGATCTACGGCATGCCGATGGACTGGACAGTAAGCTACCGTCCAGGATCCCGCTTCGGCCCGTCCCGTATCCGCGAAGTATCCATCGGACTGGAAGAGTACAGCCCGTATCTTGACCGCGAACTAGAAGAAGTAAAATACTTCGATGCCGGCGACATCCCATTGCCATTCGGTAACCCGCAAAAAAGCATCGAAATGATTGAAGAATACATCGACAGCCTTTTAGAAAAAGACAAATTCCCACTTGGAATGGGTGGGGAGCACCTTGTATCATGGCCTGTCATCAAGGCGATGTACAAAAAGTACCCGGACCTTGCCATCATCCACATGGATGCACATACAGACCTTCGTGACGACTACGAAGGCGAGCCGCTTTCCCACTCGACACCGATCAAGAAAGCAGCAAACCTGATCGGACCTAAGAATGTGTACTCATTCGGAATCCGTTCAGGCATGAAGGAAGAGTTCCAATGGGCGAAAGAAGTCGGCATGCACATCTCCAAATTCGAAGTGCTTGAGCCATTGAAAGAAATCCTTCCGACACTTGCTGGCCGTCCGGTATACGTAACAATCGACATCGACGTACTGGACCCTGCACACGCACCTGGTACAGGTACAGTGGATTGCGGCGGCATCACATCCCGTGAATTGCTTGCATCCATCCATGCCATCGCAGGTTCCGATGTGAACGTGGTTGGAGCGGATTTGGTCGAGGTTGCGCCAATTTATGACACTTCCGAGCAGACTGCCAACACTGCAAGCAAGCTGATCCGAGAAATGATTTTAGGTTGGGTAAAATAAAGATTTGAAAAATAGCTCTGTTTTCTAAGTTGTTGCTGCTAAGCGGCGGCTTGGGGAACGGGTCTTTTTGTATAAAAATGGATTCTATTTGCCTGAAGGCTCAAGAAACCTTGGTGAAAAGTTAAATAGAACGGTTCTATACGCCCGAAGCCCGAGGGAAATCACGAGAAAGGTCAAATAGAACGGTTCTATACGCCCGAAACGCAAAGAAACTCGCCTGAAAAGTCAGATGGAACGGCTCTATACCCCCTAAGCCCCCGAGAAGACTCAAACTAACTGTCAAATAGAACTCCTCTCTACTCCCAAACCACCACAAAAACCATCAATTTCTCCCCACCTACCGACATCCTCTATTGAACTCCACACCCTACTTGTTTTATACTATGAAGGTTATAGAAAAATCGACGCGAACCAATAAGCGTTAAAGATAAAAGGATGTGGGGCCAGATGGCAGACAATCAAAATCACTTAAAGATGCCGATAAAGGTGACGTTCCAATCGGAAATAATTAATGCGGATAATGACAGGGAATTTGTTGTGTTTGGAGCAGATGGTCAATACTACATAAAAGGTGAATCAGAATACATCGTCTTCTCAGAAGAGCTTGAAGGCAAGGAGAAGGTCGATTGTTTTTATAAAATTACGGACAAAGAAGTGCGTCTAAAGCGTTCCGGTGACATCAATATGTTGCAATCCTTCCGTGCCGGTGAAACGACAGATGGCAGTTACCAGGGCGGTGGCGCAAGATTTGAGTTCGAAACGGAAACCGATAAAGTGGTCATGATGAAGGATCCAGATAAGAAAAGAGGCTGTTTGCAGCTTGACTATAAATTGAAGGTTCAAGATCAAATAACCGGTCAATACTTGATAACAATCAACTACGAGGAGGAACAGGCAAGATGAATATAGTAGAACAAGTACAAGAACGCCTGAAAGAAGAGATTAAGGCTTCCGTTCTGAAAGCGGGCTTGGCAACAGAGGAGCAAATTCCAGCTGTTGTTTTAGAAACACCAAAGGACAAAACAAACGGGGACTACTCCACAAACATGGCGATGCAACTTGCACGCGTAGCCAAAAAAGCACCTCGTATGATTGCAGAAGAAATCGTGAAAAATTTTGATCAATCGAAAGCATCCATTGAAAAGATCGATATCGCTGGTCCTGGATTCATCAACTTTTACATGGACAATGCCTACTTGACAGACCTAATTCCGACGATATTAAAAGCAGGAACCGATTACGGACGTTCCAACATCGGTAAGGGTGAAAAAATCAATGTCGAGTTTGTTTCGGCAAACCCTACAGGTGACCTTCACTTAGGACATGCCCGTGGTGCAGCAGTGGGGGATTCCCTTTGTAATGTACTGGATAAAGCAGGCTATGAGGTAACACGCGAATATTACATCAACGACGCAGGTAACCAAATTAACAACCTGGCACTTTCCGTTGAGGCACGCTATTTCCAAGCGCTTGGCCAAGACAAAGAAATGCCAGAAGACGGCTACCATGGCAAAGACATCATCGGAATCGGACAGGCAATTGCAGATGAGTTCGGCGACCGCTTCGTCAACGAATCAGAAGAAGACCGCCGCAGCTTTTTCCGTGAATACGGCTTAAAATACGAAATGAAAAAATTGCAACAGGATTTAGAAGAGTTCCGAGTTCGTTTTGATGTGTGGTACTCCGAGACTTCCTTATACAATAACGGAAAAATCGATGAAGCACTGGCAACCCTTCGTGAACAGGGCCATATCTATGAAGAAGAGGGAGCAACATGGTTCCGCTCCACAGAATTTGGCGATGACAAAAACCGTGTACTCATTAAAAATGACGGTTCTTACACATATCTGACGCCGGACATCGCTTACCACCAAGATAAACTAAAACGAGGCCATGACAAACTGATTAACATCTGGGGAGCAGACCACCACGGTTATATCCCTCGTATGAAAGCTGCCATTGAAGCGCTTGGTTACGGAAAAGACGCGTTGGAAGTGGAAATCATCCAGCTTGTCCACCTTTTCCAAAACGGAGAAAAGATGAAAATGAGTAAGCGTACTGGTAAAGCAGTAACGATGCGTGATTTGATGGAGGAAGTGGGCTTGGATGCCGTACGTTATTTCTTCGCTATGCGTTCAGGTGACACACATCTAGATTTCGATATGGACTTGGCAGTCTCCCAGTCCAATGAAAACCCGGTTTTCTATGCACAATACGCACATGCTCGTATTTGCAGCATGCTTCGCCAAGGAGAAGAGCAAGGCTTGAGCCTAGAAGGAAACTTCGCGCTTGAGCACATCTCCTCTGAAAAAGAGATCGATCTTTTGAAAAAGCTTGGGGAATATCCGCTTGCGGTAGCGGAAGCGGCAGAAAAACGCATTCCTCACCGTATTACCAACTACACATTTGAACTTGCATCCGCGCTTCACAGCTTCTATAATGCGGAAAAAGTTCTTGATGCAGATAACATGGAAAAATCGAAGGCACGTCTAGGGTTGATGAAAGCTGTACAAATCACGCTGCAAGATGCACTTAAGTTGATCGGAGTTTCTGCACCAGAGAAAATGTAATGCCAAAAAGCTCTCTACTAGAAATTAGAGTAGAGAGCTTTCTTTTGGCCAAAATAAACAACATAAGATAAAACAACAAGGGAGTTTTCCACTATGAAAGAAAGCTTATTAGCACTAGCAACAGGTATGGTCGTAGGGTTCCTTTTCGCCCTGTTTCGACTGCCAATCCCAGCACCACCCGTATTCTCCGGCATCGTAGGAATCGTCGGCATCTACCTCGGCTACCGCCTATTTACCTGGGTCGCACCGATCTTCCAATCAAGCAACTAAAAGAGAGGGGGCTGATCCTTCACCGCATTAGAGCGGTGAGGGTCAGACCCCTCTTTACTTCTTTATCACTTCACCATTCCACCGCGCCGCCGCTAATCCGATTGACGCCCCTGATTTTGGCGATGTCTTCGCATAGTTGCAGGGCGGCTTCATCTTTTCGTTTTGCTTCTATCATAAAGTCAACATCCTGCCCAAGTCCGACGACCACTTTTAAAAACTCCATCAAAAACTGCAGATCCACAAAGTCTGCATGGTGCCGCAATTTCTTTTCGGAAATAGGGGAGGAGATATGTATCTTTGGGATGATGCCGATATCCTTCCACGTCGCATACACCCGTGGCAGCAACTCTTCCCATGACACAGAGCTTGGATTGGCGTACTCATGATGGTAATCAAACGCAAGTGGAATTCCGAGCTCTTCACACAACACCAACGTTTCCTCCGTGGTGTACGTCTTATCATCGTTCTCCAAAGTCATACGAGCCCGGACCTCATCCGGCAGCGAAACAATATTTTCCCTGAAACGTTCGACCGCAAGCTCCTTGTTCCCATAAGCACCGCCAACATGGATGTTGATCGTTCCCTGATCCTCTAGCCCCATCGCCTTCAACATGTCATAGTGGTAAACCATATCAATCACCGCATTCTCTGTAATATGCGGCTTATCGCTTGTAAACAACGTAAACTGATTGGGGTGAAAACTCGAGCGCATGCCGTACCGTTTCACTAAGTCCCCAATCTCCTTAAACTCATCAGCAAACTCACTGACAAAGTCCCACTTTACATCCGGGTGGGTGGCAAGCGGGACGATAGAGGAAGAGAAACGGAATACTTTAATTTCGTGAGCGATGCAAAAGTAAATCGTCCGCAATGTGTTCATTAAATTCTCACGCGTCACAGAGAGTAACTTTTCCCGCCCCTCCTCGGCAGACATCTGTTTATAACGAGTATAGGTGAGTGCTCTGGCAGGGGAGGCTTCCCAGAGCGTCCATGATTGTGATACAAATCCAAAGCGAATCCTCATGCAACCGGCTCCTTTTTAAATGAAAATCTAAAACTCGCTACATCAACGGAGCGAGAATCTTAGAAAGTTGTTCTCGACCTTTTGCCATCAAAGAACGATTCTCGATAAACTCAAGCGTCAACTTTTCCGAATTATGAATGTCCTTATGGATTTCCTGAACCGTCTTGTGTACAAATTCCTTATCAAAAATCAAACAGTTTATTTCATTGTTTAAAAACAAGCTGCGTTTATCAAAGTTAGCCGTTCCAATATCACAGGTGTGGTCATCAATAACCATAACCTTCGCATGGTAGAATCCTAAATAAAAGCGATATACCTCTGCACCGGCAGAAATAACCGTCTTAAAATAAGGAAATGCTGCATCCATCACCAAGGGATGATCTGCTTTGGCGGGAACAAGAACAGTTACTTTCACTCCGCGTGCAAGAGCAGAGAGCAACTCCTCATGCAAAGGCTCACTCGGAATAAAATAAGGAGTGCAGATGATGATGGACTTCTCTGCTTTTTGAATCAGCTTTAAAAAGGTATCCGTCAAATGTCCGCCATTCGTCGGGACCAACTTGTGCGTGATGGGGCCTTTCACCAACTCCGGATAATACATGTCCCCCCACTCGCCAGGTTGAAAATCACCGGCCTGCTCCCAGTTCTGGATAAACTGTGACTGAAGGTCCTGCACACCTTCCCCCTCAAGCTTGAGATGGTAATCGCGCCAAACGCCAAACTCCGGATCCTGTCCAAGGTATTCTTTTCCGATATTGAATCCTCCAACATACCCGATTTTCCCGTCAATCACCGTAATTTTCCGGTGATTTCGCTGATTAATGCTGAAAAAAAAGAATGGGAAAGCGGGCTTATGATAAACCTCCACTTCAATGCCGTGCTGCTTGAGTTCTTTCATTGTTTCTTTTTTTACATCAAAGGATCCAAAATAATCAAGAAGGAGCCGAACCTCTAACCCTTGATCGGCCTTATCTTTTAAAATGGTCAGAAATTCTTTGCTTGCGTGATCGTCACGTACCATGTAAAAGAGGGAATGAATGTGGCTGGTCGCTTGGCGCATGTCGTGAAATAAATCTTTATACAGCAAGTTCCCGTCAGCGTAGAGGAAAATCTCACTCTGCCTTTTGGGAAACTTCAACCGTTTGCTTTCTTTTAAATGCTTCTTTCTTCCTAAATGTAAATCAAGTGCTAGCCAAGCAAAAATAAGTCCAAATGCCCCCATAATATATAATGCAATTTCCATCCTATTCCCTCCCGAAAACACGTCCATATAGTTTTTACGTATTCCATCGTTCTTATCCTATAACTAATTACCCATACCCTAATTCACAGAAAAATAAAGCGATTTTTACAACTAAATGTGTTGACTGAATGCTCATTCAGTTATAAGATAGACTTAAATTACTAAAGTTCTGAAAATTATATTCTTTCCAAACATTGAGGCTCTTTCGTTGCATAAACACGTAAACGGCCGACAGTAAAAGGGGACACGAAAGGAGTGGGAGATGTGAGTAACGGTTTGTTAATCGCCAATTGGATTTTAACGATAATTGTAACCGCTTACGCATTATCGCTGTTTGTTTACTTGATCAGAACAAGAATTCAATTCATCAAACTTGGGAAAAAAGTAGAATTCGACAACAAAGTGAAAGAACGATTAGACAAAGTCTGGGTCAATGTATTTGGCCAGAAAAAATTATTGAAGGATAAGAAAAGTGGGATTATCCACGTCATGTTCTTCTATGGATTTCTTATGGTTCAGCTTGGGGCGCTGGATCTGATCATCAAAGGGCTTGCTCCAAACGCGCATTTGCCGCTTGGACCATTATATCCGGCCTTTACGTTTTTCCAAGAGCTAGTAACACTGATGATTTTAGTTGCGGTTGTTTGGGCTTTCTACCGCCGCTATGTAGAAAAGCTGGTTCGTTTAAAAAGAGGATTCAAATCCGGCCTGGTATTACTATTTATCGGCGGATTAATGCTCTCTGTACTATTTTCAAACGGAATGGGACTTATCTGGCATGACCATGGCCTAACATGGAGCGAGCCAGTGGCATCACTATTCGCACTCATGTTCAGTTGGATCAACGAAACGGCAGCCATCGCATTATTCTATGTCGGCTGGTGGATTCACCTGTTATTCCTATTAACTTTCTTGGTGTATGTACCGCAATCCAAGCATGCGCATTTAATTGCAGGACCTGCGAATGTATTTTTTCACCGTACAACGAACCCAGGAAAGCTTGAAAAAATCGATTTTGAAGATGAAACGCAAGAAACATTTGGTGTTGGGAAAGTGGAAGACTTCACCCAATACCAATTAATCGATATGTACGCCTGTGTGGAGTGTGGACGCTGTACCAACATGTGTCCGGCAACTGGTACAGGAAAAATGCTTTCACCGATGGATTTGATTATTAAAATTCGTGACCACTTAACAGACAAGGGAGCGGCCATTACGTCCAAATCCCCTTGGGTACCAACATATGCGTTCAATAACACGCACGGAAATCAGCTTGCTATGATGTCGGCTGCCGGAAAAGGTGCACAAGAAAGCGCTGCAACGATTGAATACAGCCCGAGCCTGATTGGTGATGTTATCACTGAGGAAGAGATCTGGGCATGTACGACCTGTCGTAACTGTGAGGACCAATGTCCGGTAATGAACGAGCATGTCGATAAAATCATCGACCTTCGCCGTTACCTGGTTCTTACAGAAGGAAAGATGGATGCCGATGCGCAACGTGCAATGACCAACATCGAACGCCAAGGAAATCCTTGGGGGCTTAACCGTAAAGAACGCGAAAACTGGCGTGACGCAGCACCGGAAGTTAGCATTCCAACGGTAAAAGAAATGAAAAAAGCTGGCGAAGATTTTGAATACCTGTTCTGGGTAGGGTCCATGGGATCTTTCGATAATCGCTCCCAGAAAATCGCCATCTCTTTTGCAAAATTAATGAACGAAGCTGGCGTGAAGTTCGCGATTCTTGGCAACAAGGAGAAAAACTCCGGAGATACGCCGCGCCGTCTAGGAAATGAATTCCTATTCCAAGAGCTTGCAACAAGCAATATTGCGGAATTCGAGAAAAACGAAGTCAAAAAAATCGTCACGATCGACCCGCATGCTTATAACATTTTCAAAAACGAGTACCCTGATTTCGGACTTGAAGCCGAAGTCTATCACCATACAGAAGTACTGGCAGAGCTTGTGAAAGAAGGCAAACTCACACCAGTACACGAGGTAAAAGAAACGATCACGTACCACGATTCCTGCTACCTCGGCAGATACAACGAAGTCTACGAGCCACCTCGTGACATCCTAAAAGCCATCCCAGGCGTCAAAGTGGTCGAAATGAACCGCAGCCGCGAAACGGGAATGTGCTGTGGAGCCGGCGGAGGACTTATGTGGATGGAAGAGGATACAGGCACACGCGTCAACGTCGCCCGTACCGAACAAGCACTCGAAGTTGCACCAAGCGTCATTAGCTCCGGCTGCCCGTACTGCTTAACGATGCTTTCGGACGGAACGAAAGCGAAAGAAGTAGAAGAAAACGTAGGCACCTATGACGTAGCAGAACTACTCGAGCGCTCCGTCATCGGCGACAAACAAGAATTAGTATCTTAATAGAATAATAGAACCGAGCATACAAGGTGTACGTAGTTCTCTGCGTGCACCATATGCTTTTCACCAAAACTGAGCGACCGTTCAGTTTTTAAAACAGAAAAATTGTAAGCGGTAACAAATATTGTCTTACTAGTTTACCCAGTTGATTGAAGTGCAAGGTGTGAGACTCCTGCGGGGGAGAAAAGGTTGATTGAGACCCCGCAGCGAAGCGATGAGGCTCAAACACCTTCCCGCGGAAAGCGAACACCTGGAACGGAAATCAACTGGGAGTTAACGCAAACTTTTTCAATTTTAAAGGAGGATGTTATCAATGGGAAAAACAGTAATCGTCAGTGCAGTTCGTACACCAATCGGCCGTTTTGCAGGAGGACTTAGCTCACTCACAGCCTCAGACCTAGGAGCAGTCGCCATCAAAGAAGCACTATCAAGAGCAAACGTATCAGGCGACCAAGTAGGAGAAGTCATCATGGGCACCGTCCTTCAAGGCGGCCAAGGCCAACTGCCATCCCGCCAAGCCTCCCAAAAAGCAGGCCTGCCATGGGAAGTGCGCACCGAAACCATCAACAAAGTATGTGCATCCGGCATGCGCAGCGTCACACTCGGTGACATCCTCATCCGCTCCGGGGAAGAAGAAGTCATCGTAGCAGGCGGAATGGAATCCATGAGCAACGCGCCATACATGCTGCCAAAAGCAAGATGGGGCCTGCGCATGGGCGACAGCACCGTGCAAGACTTGATGGTCCATGACGGCCTAACTTGTACTTTCACAGGCGTGCACATGGGCACATACGGAAACAGCGTCGCAAAAGAAATGGAAATCACCCGTGAAGACCAGGATGCATGGGCGTACAGAAGTCACCAGAGAGCAATTGAAGCAACGGAAAAAGGCACATTTGATGCAGAAATCGTCCCAGTTTCTGTCCCTCAGCGAAAAGGCGACCCGATCGTCGTGAGCAAGGATGAGTCTCCACGTAAAGATACATCTATTGAGAAACTGGCAAGCTTGCGACCGGCATTTGACCATGATGGAACGATAACGGCAGGAAACGCACCAGGCGTGAATGACGGAGCAAGTGCCCTTGTGTTGATGAGCGATGACCGCGCGGCAAAAGAAGGAAAGGAAGTGCTTGCGACCATCCTAGGCCACGCGTCCATCGCAGTGGAAGCAAAGGATTTCCCGAAAACGCCGGGGCTTGTCATCACCGAACTTTTAAAGAAAACAGGCACAAAGCTCGAAGAAATCGATCTTTTTGAAATAAATGAAGCGTTCGCGGCGGTTGCGTTGGCATCGGCAAACCTAGCAGGACTTGATTTGGAGAAAGTGAATGTAAACGGCGGGGCAGTTGCGTTAGGACATCCGATCGGGGCAAGTGGCGCACGCATCATCGTGTCGTTGATTCATGAGCTGAAACGCCGCGGCGGCGGTCTTGGCATTGCGTCAATATGCTCAGGCGGCGGACAGGGCGATGCAATCTTGATCCAAGTATAAGCGAGAGAAATTTTTTAGGAGGAATCAGAACATGACAATTCAAAAAGTAATGGTGATCGGCGCAGGACAGATGGGCTCTGGCATTGCGCAAGTGTGTGCGATGGCTGGCTATGACGTGTATATGAACGATTTGAAACAAGAATTTTTGGACCGCGGGCTTGCGGGTATAACGAAAAATTTAAGCAGATCCGTGGAAAAAGGGCGCATGACAGAGGACGAGAAAGCTGCTGTACTTGGTCGCCTGCAAACGACAACAGCACTTGAAGACGCTAAACACGTCGACATCGTCATTGAAGCGGCAGTGGAAAACATGGACATCAAAAAGAAAATTTTTGCCGAGCTTGACCAGAACGCTCCGGCTCACACCATTTTGGCGACTAATACATCTTCGCTACCGATCACGGAAATTGCTGCAGCAACCGGGAGACCAGAAAAAGTTATCGGGATGCACTTCATGAATCCTGTTCCTGTCATGAAGCTTGTCGAAATCATTCGCGGCTTGCAGACTGCAGATGAAGTATACGGTGCGATTGAAGATATGACGAAAAAGCTTTCCAAAGTGCCGGTGGAAGTGAACGACTTCCCAGGATTTGTATCCAACCGTGTGTTAATGCCGATGATCAACGAGGCCATTTTCACGGTTTACGAAGGGGTAGCCACGCCGGAAGCAATCGATGAAGTCATGAAGCTTGGAATGAACCATCCGATGGGGCCGCTGACACTTGCCGATTTTATCGGACTTGATACTTGCCTGTACATCATGGAAACATTGCATGAAGGTTTTGGCGATGACAAATACCGTCCATGTCCATTGCTTAGAAAATATGTGAAAGCAGGCTGGTTGGGACGCAAGACCGGCAGAGGGTTTTATACGTACGAGACGTGAGAACGGCTTGATGGCAACAAGGGGTAATTTTTCTAGACAGCAGGAGAGGGGATAAACGGCATGAATTTACGTTTTACTGAAGAACAGGAAATGGTCCGGAAAATGGTGCGCGATTTTGCGGAGACGGAAATTGCACCTTTCGTGGAAAAAATGGAAGAGGGTGAGTTCCCTCGTGAGATTTTGTGTAAAATGGCGGACCTTGGGTTGATGGGAATGACCATTCCGGAAGAGTACGGCGGAGCGGGAATGGACTTTCCTTCCTACATCATCGCGATCAATGAACTTTCGCGAGTGAGTGCGACAGTCGGGGTGATCCTGTCTGTACACACTTCGGTCGGGACGAATCCAATTCTTTATTTTGGCACAGAAGAACAGAAACAAAAATATGTGACGAAGCTAGCTTCCGGCGAGTACCTTGGTGCGTTCTGTTTGACGGAGCCGAGTGCTGGGTCAGATGCAGGAAGCTTGAAAACCCGTGCCGTGAAACAAGGTGACCATTATGTGCTGAACGGTGCAAAGGTGTTCATCACAAACGGCGGGGAAGCGGATACGTATATCGTATTTGCTTCGACCAATCCCGAGCTCGGAACGAAGGGGGTTTCCGCATTCATAGTGGAAAAGGATACACCTGGATTTGTGATTGGAAAAGATGAGCACAAAATGGGCTTGCATGGATCGAAAACGGTCCAGTTGACGTTTGAAGACGCGAAGGTTCCGGTGGCGAATCTGCTTGGAGCAGAAGGGGAAGGCTTCAAGATTGCAATGGCCAATCTTGATGTCGGCCGAATCGGCATCGCGGCCCAGTCCCTTGGTATCGCCGAATCGGCAGTACAGGCGGCAACAGCCTATGCAAAAGAACGCGTCCAGTTCGGAAAGCCTATCGCGGCACAACAGGGTGTTTCTTTTAAACTGGCAGATATGGCGACCGCGGTGGAAGGTGCAAGACTGTTGACCTACCGCGCGGCCAACCTGCGTGCTTTAGGCAAACCTTGCGGAAAAGAAGCATCGATGGCGAAGCTTTTTGCTTCTCAGACTGCGATGAATGTGGCAATTGAGGCGGTCCAGGTGTTTGGCGGCTACGGCTATACGAAGGATTATCCGGTCGAGCGTTACTTCCGTGATGCGAAGGTTTGTGAGATTTATGAGGGCACGAGCGAGATTCAGAGATTGGTGATCGGGAAGCATTTGATGGGGTGATGGGGGACGGCGTTGAAAGATGGTGCGGGATTTACGAGTGTTGCAAGCCGTTCGCGGCCAAATGTCCGAAGATTTCCGAAAGTTGTCCAAAGTTTTTGAAAAGTTGACCGAAGATTTGGCATAGTTGTCCAAACTTTCAACGAAAATGTCCGAACCAATTTTCCAAATGACCGAACCCACCATCAAAGTTGTCCAAAGATGCTCGTAAATTGACCGAACCATAGCCAAAAGAACAACGAAAGTGTCCGAAAGCCCTTCTGAAATGACCGAACGGTTTTTAAAGGCACTTAAAATAGCTAAAAACGATGAAAAATCGTGAAATTTACAACTAAACCGCGTTGATGCGGTCCCGCCTCGCGTCAAGCGAAGCGTGCATGGTGCCCGGAGCGCGTGTGAGCCATCCAAAAAAACTAACTCATCGGGGGATGAAAAATATGAACTTTCAACTATCAGAAGAACATGAAATGATTCGCAAAATGGTACGCGATTTTGCCAAGAACGAAGTGGAGCCGACTGCAGCCGAGCGTGACGAGGAAGAAAGCTTTGACATGGAAATTTTCAAAAAGATGGCAGACCTTGGTTTAACAGGAATACCGTTTCCAGAAGAGTACGGCGGAATCGGTAGTGACTACCTCGCTTACTGCATCGCGGTAGAGGAGTTATCACGTGTTTGCGCGTCCACTGGGGTAACACTATCCGCGCACACGTCACTTGCGAGCTGGCCGATCTACAAGTACGGAACAGAGGAGCAAAAGCAGAAATACTTGGTGCCACTTGCACAAGGAACGAGCATTGGCGGCTACGGTCTGACTGAACCTGGGTCCGGTTCTGATGCGGGCGGCATGCGTACGACGGCGAAATTGGACGGCGACCATTATGTCCTGAACGGTTCCAAAATCTTCATCACAAACGGCGGTATCGCGGACATCTATGTGGTGTTTGCGGTGACAGATCCTTCCAGCAAGCATAAAGGAACAAGCGCGTTTATCGTAGAAGCGGACTTCCCTGGCTTCAGTGTTGGGAAAAAAGAGAAGAAACTTGGAATTCGTTCTTCACCGACAACGGAAATCATTTTCGAAGACTGCCGCGTGCCGGTTGAAAACATGCTAGGCGCAGAGGGTGAAGGCTTTAAAGTGGCGATGACGACGCTTGACGGCGGACGTAACGGGATTGCTGCACAGGCTGTCGGGATTGCGCAAGGTGCATTAGATGCGGCCGTTGCTTATGCAAAAGAGCGCGTTCAGTTCGGGAAACCGATCGCGGCACAGCAGGGTGTTTCTTTTAAACTGGCAGATATGGCGACAACGGTGGAAGCTTCAAGACTATTAACGTATCAGGCTGCATGGAGAGAGTCCGAAGGCTTGAGCTATGGCTTGGAGTCTGCAATGTCCAAACTGTTCGCTGGTGACACGGCGATGAAAGTGACAACAGAAGCGGTTCAAGTGTTCGGCGGTTACGGCTATACGAAGGACTACCCGGTGGAGCGCTATATGAGGGATGCGAAAATTACGCAAATTTATGAAGGAACACAAGAAATTCAACGTCTCGTAATCTCCAGAATGCTTACTAAGTAAGTAGGTGACGGACAGGATGATGAAAAAACGTCAAGTACATGCATCCGTAAAAGACGAGCGGCTGATCGAGAAGCGCCGCGACCAGATGATCAAGGGGGCGGTGAGCCTTTTTAAAGAGAAGGGCTTCCACCGCACAACAACAAGGGAAATTGCGAAAGAGGCCGGTTTCAGCATCGGCACGCTCTATGAATATATCAGAACGAAGGAAGATGTCCTTTACCTTGTCTGTGACCGGATTTATGACCAAGTGGGCGAGCGGCTTCAGGAGGAACTCGACATGAAGCGGGGGAATCTGGAAAGCTTGAAGTCCGCCATCCGGTACTATTTTCGGGTAATGGATGAAATGCAGGATGAGGTGCTTGTCATGTATCAGGAGGCAAAGTCTCTATCAAAAGATGCGCTTCCTTACGTGTTGAATAAGGAGCTTGCGATGGTGGCCATGTTTGAGCAGGTGATCCGAAACTGCATGACAGCAGAGGGGATTTCCATGAAAGAACAGCAGATTCAATTGATGGCCCATAACATTTTTGTGCAAGGTCAAATGTGGGGATTCCGGCGCTGGGTGCTGCACAGGCACTTTGAGCTGGAAGCCTATATCGAGGGCCAGATTGAACTATTAGTGCACGGACTTACAAAGGGGGAGAATGTGAAAAATGGAAGTTTATCGTCCAACTAACCATATTCGTTTTGTAACAGCTTCAAGTCTATTTGACGGGCATGATGCCTCGATCAATATCATGCGCCGCATCATCCAGGCAAGCGGTGCCGAGGTCATTCACCTTGGCCACAACCGTTCGGTGGAAGAGATTGTGAACGCGGCGATCCAGGAGGATGTGCAGGGGATCGCGATTTCCTCCTATCAGGGCGGCCATGTCGAATATTTTAAATATATGTATGATTTGCTGAAGGAAAAAGGTGCCTCTCACATCCGCATTTACGGTGGTGGCGGCGGTGTTATCATTCCTAGTGAAATAAAAGAACTGCATGCATACGGAATCGCGCGTATCTTTTCGCCGGAAGACGGTCGCGAACATGGTCTGCAAGGGATGATCAACTCGATGCTGAAGGAATGTGACTTTGTGACGGTCAAATCCCTTGGTGACGAGGTGGAGCGACTGGATGCAGACAATCATCAGGCGATTGCGAAACTGATCACATTATCCGAGTTGCAGGTGACTTCAGACGAAGAGGTGGCGGCAACCGCCCAGACAGCCTTGGCTAAGGTAAAAGAAAAGCAGAAAACCGTGCCGGTCCTTGGGATTACAGGGACAGGTGGGGCGGGGAAAAGCTCGCTAACGGATGAACTGATCCGCAGGTTTATAAACGAAGTACCAGATAAGAAGGTTGCGATTCTTTCTATCGATCCAACAAAGCAAAAGACAGGTGGGGCATTGCTTGGGGACCGCATCCGTATGAACGCAATTTTCAACCCGCGTGTTTATATGCGTTCCTTGGCGACCCGTGGATCTCGTTCCGAGCTTTCCTTGGCGATCCAGGATGCGATAGCTGTCACGAAGGCTGCTGGTTTTGATTTGATCATTGTCGAGACGAGCGGAATCGGGCAAGGAGATGCCGGGATAACGGAGATTTGCGACATCTCGATGTACGTGATGACAAGTGAGTTCGGGGCGCCATCTCAGCTCGAAAAAATCGATATGATTGATTATGCCGATCTGATTGTTATTAACAAGTATGAGCGCAAAGGTTCCGAGGATGCGAAGCGCCAGGTGCAAAAACAGTATCAGCGCAGCCGTCTTTTATGGGATAAGGAATTAGATGAAATGCCGGTGTACGGTACGATTGCGAGCCAGTTCAATGACTTGGGCACGAACACGTTATTTGCTGCGTTATTGGAGTTGATGAATGAGAAGACAGGTTCTTCTTACGCTAGCAGCCTGCCGACGTCTAAGGATGTAGAAAAGCAGAATGTGATCATTCCGAACGATCGCCGCTATTATTTGCGCGAGATCAGTGAGACGGTCCGTAATTATCATAAGATGGCTGCGGAGCAGGTCGAGTTGGCGCGGAAATTGTTCCAGTTGGATGGGGCGATGGAGGCAGCGGGTGGCGCCGGAAACGAGGAGCTCGTGGCTTCGCTTGCCGAGCTGCGCCGTGAATACGAAGAAAAATTGACTAGTGACTCCCGCAAAATTTTGGCAGGCTGGGAAGAGAAGAAGGAGAAATACTCCGGTGACCAGTTTGTCACAAAGATCCGCGACAAAGAGATTATCACAAAGCTTACTACAAAAACCTTGTCGGGCTTAAAGATTCCAAAAGTGGTCCTACCGAAGTATGTGGACTATGGGGAGATTTTGAAGTGGGTGTACCGCGAGAACGTACCTGGGGAATTCCCTTATACAGCCGGTGTGTTCCCGTTCAAACGTGAAGGCGAAGATCCGAAGCGCCAGTTCGCTGGGGAAGGTACGCCAGAGCGTACAAACCGCCGTTTTCATTATTTAAGCAAGGATGACGATGCGAAGCGCTTAAGTACGGCGTTTGATTCGGTAACGTTGTACGGGGAAGATCCTGCTGAACGTCCGGACATTTACGGAAAAGTCGGGAACAGCGGCGTGAGCATTTGTACGCTTGATGATATGAAAAAATTATATGCAGGCTTTGATTTATGTGCGCCAAGCACATCTGTATCGATGACGATTAATGGACCGGCGCCAGTTATTTTGGCAATGTTTATGAACACGGCAATCGATCAGCAGGTGCAAAAGCGTGAAGAAGAGCTTGGCCGCCTGCTATCGGTTGAAGAGTTTGCGGAAGTTCGTGCAGTTACGATGCAGACGGTGCGCGGAACGGTGCAGGCAGATATTTTAAAAGAAGATCAAGGCCAGAATACGTGCATTTTCTCGACGGAGTTTGCTTTAAGGGTGATGGGCGATATCCAGCAGTATTTTATCTATAAAAAAGTCCGCAATTACTATTCGGTTTCGATTTCCGGGTACCATATTGCCGAAGCGGGCGCGAATCCGATTACACAATTGGCTTTCACATTGGCAAATGGCTTCACGTATGTGGAGTATTACTTGAGCCGCGGTATGAAAATTGATGACTTTGCGCCGAATTTGTCGTTCTTCTTCAGTAACGGACTGGATGCAGAGTACACGGTGATCGGTCGCGTGGCGCGTCGCATTTGGGCAACGGTCATGAAAAATAAATATGGTGCCAATGAGCGCAGTCAAAAGCTGAAGTACCATATTCAGACGTCCGGCCGTTCCTTACACGCACAGGAAATCGACTTTAACGATATCCGTACGACATTGCAGGCCTTGATGGCGCTTCAGGACAACTGTAACTCATTGCATACGAATGCCTATGATGAGGCGATTACAACGCCGACAGAAGAATCTGTGCGACGTGCGATGGCGATCCAGATGATCATCACCAAAGAGCATGGCTTGGCGAAAAACGAGAATCCATTGCAGGGAGCCTTTGTGGTGGAAGAGCTGACAGACCTTGTGGAAGAAATGGTGCTGCAGGAGTTTGAACGCTTGAACGACCGCGGTGGCGTGCTCGGTGCGATGGAGACGCAGTATCAGCGTGGGAAGATCCAGGATGAGTCGATGTATTATGAGATGAAAAAACATACAGGCGAGCTTCCGATCATCGGAGTGAATACGTATAAAAATCCTAATCCGCCTTCAGAAGATGATTTGAATGATATCGAGCTTGCCCGTTCAACAGAAGAGGAGAAGCAAACTCAAATCCGAAATCTTGCAGCGTTCCAAGAGCGGAATTCCGCAGAAGTGGAAGAGGCGTTGAGTAGATTAAAGCAAGTAGCAATCAGCGGCGGCAACATATTCGAAGAACTGATGGAAACGGTCCGTGTCGCAAGCCTTGGACAAATCACCACAGCCCTCTACGAAGTCGGCGGCCAATTCAGAAGGAATATGTAAACAAATATATCTAAAACAAAAATATGTAAAAAAATACACCGGGACCTCGGCGAGCCGGGGTTTCTTGGCTAACTGTATAGAGATCGACGCGGAGAGGGAAATACCTTTGGGGGTCTGACCCCCTTTTTTTATTTTTTTCGTTTTTTTCTCCTTTTCACCCGATTTTTATTTTTTTGAGGGAAAGATTTATTTTATGCTGGATTAAACATTGGTATTTTGTTTATAATGAGTGGTATGGATTTTTCTAGGAATTGCTATGAATATTGTCTTTTTACATATATAGAAAGGATGTGCAGACATTGGCATTAAACCATTTAACGGCAGAACAAGTACAAGAGATGTCATTGATCGAAATCGCTACTGCTTTATTTAACGAACAGAAGCAGTCTGTGACTTTTGGCGAATTAATTACGGAGATCAAGAAAATCACTGGTTTTACAGATGCAGATCTTAAAGGCAAGTTGTCTCAGTTCTATACGGACTTGAACATTGACGGCCGTTTCATTTGTATTGGAGAAAACCAATGGGGACTTCGTGCATGGTATCCTTATGATCAAATAGAAGAAGAAACAACTCCTCAGGTTAAAACGAAGACTAAGAAGAAGAAGAAGGCTGTTGATGAGGACGATATCGATGCAGACGAATTCGATGAGTTGGACGAAGAAGAATTAGAATTCGACGATCTGGATGATTATGAAGAAGATGAAGTCGAAGAGGAAGACTTTGACGATGCCGATGATGATGCAGACGAAGATGACGACGAAGAGTTTGAAGAAGACTTGATCGAAGACGACGAGTACGAACTCGAAGACGAAGAAGATGAGGAAGAAGAATTGGACGAGGATGAGGAAGATAAACTCTAATCGCCTCTAGCAGACACTCCCCTGGATGATAAATGGGGAGTGTTTTTTATTTTCGCCAAACCGAAAAAAGTGAAAATTCGTAAGTTAATTCAATCCTTGACTTTTCCCCCTGTACTAGGTAGAATCTTTTTTGGGCTCCTTAAAAAAGGACACGTATAATTTGTTGAACATATACACGCTCCCCTTGCTAGAAATGCTGGCAAGTGGGGCGTTTTTTATTTTATTAGTGAATAGATATTCATATGCTGAACCTGAGAAATTGGGGGCAGCTTCATTTTTTAGTAAATGAATTTCGTGTTTTTGACTAATGATAAAAATGTTAAATGCCTCTTAAAAGCATATCCGTTACTTATTATTATTTTCAAATAAAATTATTTCGAGGGGGAGACAGCATGACAAAGTATATTTTCGTAACAGGTGGCGTTGTATCATCTTTAGGTAAAGGGATTACGGCTGCATCTTTAGGTAGATTGTTAAAAAATCGCGGATTGGACGTGACGATCCAGAAGTTTGATCCATATATCAATGTGGACCCGGGTACAATGAGTCCTTATCAACATGGTGAGGTATTCGTAACAGGTGATGGTGCGGAAACGGATCTCGACTTAGGTCACTATGAGCGTTTCATCGACATCAACCTGAACAAGTATTCCAACGTAACAACAGGGAAAATCTACTCTACTGTCCTGAAAAAAGAACGCCGCGGCGACTATTTGGGCGGAACGGTTCAAGTTATCCCGCACATCACAAACGAAATCAAAGAGCGCGTTTTCCGTGCTGGCCGTGAGACGAATGCAGACGTCGTTATCACAGAAATCGGTGGAACAGTAGGGGATATCGAATCCCTTCCATACCTTGAAGCAATCCGTCAAATCAAGAGTGACATCGGTCGCGACAATGTGATGTACATCCACTGTACGCTTGTTCCTTATATCCGTGTGGCAGGCGAGCTGAAAACAAAGCCGACACAGCACAGTGTAAAAGAACTTCGCGGTCTTGGAATCCAGCCAAACATCATCGTATTGCGTTCGGAAATGCCGATCTCCCAAGATATGAAAGATAAGATTGCCTTGTTCTGTGATATCGATGAGAAGGCGGTTATTGAATCCATCGATGCGGACACGCTTTACGAAGTGCCACTAGCTTATCAAGCACAAAACATGGACAACATCGTAGTCGACCATCTGAAGCTTGAGACAAAAGGCCAGGCGGACATGACAGAATGGACGGCACTTGTGGACAAGGTGAAAAACCTTTCCAAGAAAACGACGATCGCCCTTGTCGGAAAATATGTGGAACTTCAAGATGCATACCTTTCTGTTGCGGAAGCATTGCGTCATGCTGGATACGAGTACGATGCAGATGTGAAAATCAACTGGATCAACTCAGAAGAAGTAACGGCTGAAAACGTGGACGAGTTATTGCAAAGCGCAGACGGAATCCTTGTACCAGGCGGGTTCGGTGACCGCGGAGTAGAAGGTAAAATTGAAGCGATTCGCTATGCGCGTGAGAAAAAGGTACCATTCTTCGGAATCTGCCTTGGCATGCAGCTTGCTTCTGTGGAATTTGCACGTAACGTTCTAGGATTTGAAGGTGCGCACTCTGCTGAGCTTAACCCAGAAACGCCATACCCAATCATCGACCTTTTACCAGAGCAAAAAGACATCGAGGACCTTGGCGGAACATTGCGCCTTGGACTATACCCGTGTAAGTTGAACGACGATTCCTTGGCACAAAAAGCATACGCAGACGAAGTGGTTTACGAACGCCACCGTCACCGCTATGAGTTCAACAACCAATATCGTCAACAAATGGAAGAGCACGGATTCATCTTCTCCGGTACAAGCCCAGACGGCCGCCTGGTAGAAGTGATTGAGATCAAAGACCACCCATGGTTCCTTGCATCCCAATTCCACCCAGAATTCACTTCCAGACCAAACCGCCCACAACCGCTATTCCGCGACTTTGTGGCAGCATCTTTGAAAAATGCTGAGGTAATGGCTTAATTTTATAGAAATGCTCTTTTCTCAAAGAATGTTGCTATTCACTGGTAAAAAGTCGGAAATTGGACTTTTTACAGATTATATACTGTAGAAATCACAAGTAGTATGCTTTGTGAAAATAAAGAAAAGAGCACGACAGTAAGGAATATATCGGCTAATTTGCATATACGAAACAGCAACAAAGTTTACGAAAATATCTTAAAGTAAAAGCTCAGAGTTTTTAATTAGCTCTGAGCTTTTTTAATGGTTATTATTTCTTATCATGATTCGTGGTTTTGTATTTTTCCCCTTTGCTATCATAGGTAATCCATTCCCCGACAGGTTCGCCATTCTCAAAATGCCCGGACCGCTTGATGGTCCCATCGGCACGATACCATTCCCAATAGCCTTCAGGTTGATCGCCTGATATTTTCCCCTTGGACCAAATGGTTTTGCCGTTTGCATGGTACTTTATCGTGTATCCGTCAATCACTTCTAGAGGCTTTTCTTTGACGCCATTTTTTATATCACACTTTTCGTTCTGCATCCTGAACCTCCTTGTTCGCTTTACTAGGTTCCCATTCATACAAACAGTGGTCATCGACTATTTTTAATAGGGTGAAGCCATGCTTGTCGTAAAAGCTTGCTTTGCACTAGCCACACAATCCAACCGGATTTTTGTATAGCCCAGCTCTTCTGCATGCTCCTTGATCCAGTCTACCAGGCGGTCATCTAGCCCCTCGCCTTTATGGTCGAGAGCAACAGCAAGCTTATGTAAATAAACCGTACCCCGGGTGTCCTCTTGCCCCCAGAGGTGAACGTCCCATGCTTCTTGCGTGTCTGATAGCATGAAGGTTGCTGTAAGAGGTGGGGCCGCCTCATCCAGGTGGCTACTCTCTAAGGTCACCTTATAAAATAACCCCTTTGAAACGAGCGCTAAAATTTCCGCATCTTCTTGTCCTGTAAGGAGGAAGCTCCACTGCGTAGAACCCTTGCTTTTTAAATCGCCAGCACGGCTCTTTAACAACTCGATTATGCCTGGCCCATCTTCCGTTGTCGCTTTTTCTATGATTAAATCTTGATTATACACTCTTCGAAACCTCCCATGAAAAATTACTTAAGGGTTGTTTCGCTAAATGTGGGTAAAATCCTTTAAATTTATCAAATATTAACTTGGAACAGGGCACTATAAACGCCGAACGGTGCCAAAGTAGGGGAGGGGACAGGGGATTCTGTCACCGTTGAGGCCGAATGGCGCCAAAACAGCTGGAGAAACAAGAAAATTGTCATCGTAGGAGCCGAACGGTGCCAAATTAGCTGGACAAACAAGAATACTGTCATCTTAGAAACCAGCTATCCCCCAAAAAATAAAATATGTCCTCCTACTCCTGCTCTTCCAAAATTTCTTTCAACGTGAAAGCCAACCCATGATAAACATATAAAGCAACCATGCTGGAAGGGAAGCCAAAGCGTTCTCCATCATCTCCAGGAATCAGTGGTTTCTTTAACTTCATGTCGATATGTACATCTGCCAAGGACTCTAAGGTTTCCGCCGCTTCAGCCGAGTCAACTTGCTCTGCCTCCCCCACCGTCGAAATCCCCACAATCTCAATACCTAGTTCTTTCAATGCCTTCCCCGTATTTATCGCTTCTTCATCTGTAGAAAAACGGGATACAATCAATGCCCGGTCTGTATCTGTCAGGTCATGGTAACTGTCAAGGTCTGATAAAAGTGTAGCCCCAACAAGCGGCTCCGCACCAGTCGTGGCCTCCGCCTCCACTGCTTTCATCTCCTTTACACCATGCACATAAATGCGTCCGTCCCCGACAACAGCCTGTGCCAATAGCCTGGCCGCATCCTCAAATGCGTATTCCTCACTCGAACCAACCCTATTAAACACACCCTGCAACTGAGTCGTAAAAATCTTCAACATCCAAATCACACTCCTAAACAAATTATTAGCATATTCAAATGCCCTCATTCCACCAAAACTTAAGTATAATAAAAGGCAGTATGACATAAGTGGCAAAAATCCTAGGGGGGTCTGACCCCTTTTCGTTCGCGTTTTTCCTACATAATCCGACATCCGCCAAGTAGGCCGGAGCCTTCTACATCAAGGGGGAAAGTCCTGCAGGGGTCTGACCCCTTAACGAAAATTTTTTATTTCCTTCCTTCATCAAAAAATTTCCCGGTCGAAAAAGGAGGAAATAAGACTATTATAGTAGAATTAGGTGGGTGGATGGAAACGGATTGATTATTTTTAGAGGTGGGGTGTAATGGTGGGTCAAAAATTACTGATTGTGGATGACCAGTATGGGATACGGATTTTGTTGAATGAAGTATTTCAGAAAGAGGGCTATCAGACGTTTCAGGCAGCAAACGGGTACCAAGCATTAGATATCGTAGAAAAGCATTCACCGGACTTAGTATTGTTAGACATGAAGATCCCCGGTATGGACGGAATTGAGATTTTAAAGAGGCTAAAAGCAATTAATTCTGATATCCAGGTAATCATTATGACAGCTTACGGTGAACTGGATATGATCCAGGAATCGAAAGACCTTGGTGCAATCACGCACTTTGCCAAACCATTCGATATTGATGAAATAAGAGATGCAGTCCGTAAAAATATGCCGCGCCAATCGGTGTAAAACGTCAATTTTATAACTGAATATTAAAACATTTAAAGTGTTATCGCTTACATTGAAAAACGGCATACTTCAGCAGTTGCCGTTTTTCTACATAGTTGATATGCTAAGTACTGGATAAAAATCATCCGTCAAGTTTTTGCACTTTTTTACCCAATGTACATAACTGGTTTCCCGATTGGTCAAGCTAGTTTTGATATGGGTGAAATTTTTTTACAAAAGGTATGCACGTAACCGAATCCCTAAATCATTGGGACGAGCCTAAGTGTTTACCGCCTTGTAAGAACGGGAAAAACTTTTCGGAGTGAATATAATACGAAGGAGGATGTTATTATGCCTTTAGTTTCCATGACAGAAATGCTGAAAAAAAGCAAATGCAGAAGGCTATGCAGTAGGTCAGTTCAACTTGAACAACCTAGAGTTCACACAAGCAATTCTACAAGCAGCACAGGAGGAAAATTCACCAGTTATCCTTGGTGTTTCTGAAGGTGCGGCTCGTTATATGGGTGGCTTCAAAACAATCGTAGCATTAGTAAAAGCGTTAATGGAAGAGTACGGTGTAACTGTACCTGTAGCGATTCACTTAGACCACGGTTCTAGCTATGAGTCTTGTGCAAAAGCGATCCATGCTGGATTTACTTCTGTAATGATCGATGCTTCTCACCATCCATTTGAGGAGAACATTGAAACAACTTCTAAAGTTGTAGAATTAGCACACTTCCACGGAGTTTCTGTTGAGGCAGAGCTTGGTGTAGTAGGTGGACAAGAAGACGACGTTATCGCTGATGGCGTAATCTATGCTGATCCACAAGAGTGTGAAGAGCTTGTTAAACGCACAGGAATTGATTGCCTAGCTCCAGCTTTAGGTTCCGTACACGGTCCTTACAAAGGCGAACCGAACCTTGGCTTCAAAGAGATGGAAGACATCAACAACCGTGCTGGCGTTCCTCTAGTATTACACGGCGGAACTGGAATTCCTACGCATGACATCCAAAAAGCAATCTCTTTTGGAACAGCGAAAATAAACGTTAACACAGAAAACCAAATTGCATCTGCAAAAGCAGTTCGTGAAACACTTGCTGCGAAAACAGAAGAGTACGATCCTCGTAAATACCTAGGACCTGCTCGCGACGCAATCAAAGATACAGTAAAAGGCAAAATGCGGGAATTTGGATCTTCCAATAAAGCGTAATTTTTAACAAGACAACAACACCATTCAACCAACAACAAGGCAACGATATGCAGAACCGCCATTCCCGGCGGTTTTGTTTCATTTTTATATGAAAGCGTAAACATCATACAAACAAGGGAGAGAATGACATGAAATTTTTCATCGACACAGCAAACCTAGAAGAAATTAAAGAAGCACACGCACTAGGATTACTTGCAGGAGTTACGACAAACCCAAGCCTTGTGGCAAAAGAAAACATCTCATTCGAAGACCGCCTACGCGAGATCACTTCATTTGTAGAAGGCTCTGTCAGTGCCGAAGTAATTGCGCTTGACGCTGAAGGCATGATTGAAGAGGGAAAAACGCTCGCGGCAATCGCGCCAAACATTACCGTGAAAGTGCCAATGACTCCAGACGGCTTGAAGGCGGTAAAAGCATTCAGCGATCTAAACATCAAAACAAATGTGACGCTTATTTTTAACGCCAATCAAGCATTGATGGCAGCAAGAGCAGGAGCTACATACGTATCTCCTTTCCTAGGACGTCTTGATGATATCGGGCAAAACGGTATGGATTTAGTCGCGACCATTGCAGACATTTTCGCCGTTCATGATATCCCGACAGAAATCATCGCGGCATCCATTCGCCACCCGATGCACATTACAGATGCAGCACTAAACGGAGCACATATCGCCACCGTTCCTTACAAAGTGCTCATGCAACTTTTCCATCACCCACTAACAGACCAAGGAATCGAAAAATTCCTAGCTGACTGGAATAACCGCAAACAATAACCTAGTTGTTCGCAGTGTAGCGCTGTAATGAAATATCCCAACATTTACCCTCTGCTAAAAAATATGCAGAGGGTTTTTGTTAATTTCACCTATTTTTCGACAAAAGTACCGTGTCGAATATAGTCGTATGGTATCAAATATTACGATTTGATAAAGTTTCATGCATTTTCATATATGAAAAGAAAATTTTCGTGTAAACTAATAGCTAACGAAAATTTTTACGATTGGTAATAATTGTGTATAATAGACAATAGCACTTTTGGAAACCAACCTCGCCTTGAAGGGAGAACTATATGGAAAAGTTAAAAATCCTTGGTGGTAATCAATTAAATGGAACCGTACGCGTAAGTGGAGCGAAAAATAGTGCAGTGGCCTTGATCCCTGCAACCATTCTAGCGGACTCACCCGTCACGATTGAAGGGCTACCGCAAATATCAGATGTAGAAATCTTAAGCAGCCTGCTGGAGGAAATTGGCGGAAGCGTATCGCTTGAAGGGGAAGACCTAACCGTTGATCCTTCCAAAATGATCGCCATGCCACTTCCAAGCGGAAAAGTGAAAAAACTCCGTGCTTCTTATTATCTAATGGGAGCAATGCTTGGACGTTTCAAAAAAGCAGTAGTAGGATTACCTGGTGGATGTCACTTAGGACCAAGACCTATCGATCAACACATCAAAGGCTTTGAAGCACTTGGAGCAGAGGTAACAAATGAGCAAGGCGCTATCTACTTGCGAGCAGAAGAATTAAGAGGTGCACGCATTTACCTTGATGTGGTAAGTGTCGGCGCAACGATTAACATCATGCTTGCAGCAGTGAAAGCGAAAGGTAGAACAATCATCGAAAACGCGGCAAAAGAGCCGGAAATTATCGATGTAGCAACACTACTAAGCAGCATGGGTGCGAAAATTAAAGGTGCGGGTACAGATGTGATCCGTATCGATGGGGTGGAGAGCCTTCATGGGTGCAAACACACCATCATTCCTGACCGAATCGAAGCTGGTACATACATGATCATGGCTGCTGCAGCAGGCGGCGAAATGATCATCGACAATGTCATCCCAACCCACTTGGAGCCGCTTATCGCAAAGCTTCGTGAAATGGGCGTACGCATCGATATCAATAATGACCAAGATCAAGTACTTGTCGTTCCTGGCGAAAAACTGAAAGCTGTCGACGTAAAAACCCTTGTACATCCAGGGTTCCCGACCGACCTTCAGCAGCCGATGACGACCCTTTTAACAAAAGCAGAAGGTACGAGCATCGTAACGGACACGATCTATTCAGCCCGCTTCAAGCACGTCGATGAACTGCGTCGCATGAACGGACAAATCAAAGTAGAAGGCCGTTCTGCAATCATCAACGGGCCGGTTCAGCTACAAGGTGCCAAGGTTAGAGCAAGTGACCTCCGTGCAGGGGCAGCCCTTGTCATCGCTGGCCTATTGGCTGACGGCTTGACTGAGGTTACAGGCCTTGAACACATCGACCGCGGCTACAGTCATCTAGAAGAAAAGCTAGAAGGACTGGGTGCCACAATCTGGCGCGAGAAGCTGACAGAAGAAGAAATCGAACAAATGCAAAACTCATAAATAAAAAAAGAAGGAATTCGCTGAAAATAGCGGGTTCCTTCTTTTTTGCAGATACCGCTTTCAAATTCCAACGAATGTGATATACTATTAACGAAAAGTATAGCACAATGCCTCGGGTTGCACAGACAGCCTGTTGGCCTACCATAAAAAATAACTAGATTCGTAGAATGCAAAGGGAGTGGAAGGAATGGAAAGAAGTTTATCCATGGAATTGATTCGAGTAACAGAAGCGGCGGCTTTATCCTCAGCACGCTGGATGGGACGCGGAGATAAAGACAGCGCGGACGGAGCGGCTACTTCCGCCATGCGTGATGTATTTGATACGGTTCCGATGAAAGGGACAGTTGTTATAGGAGAAGGAGAAATGGACGAAGCGCCTATGCTCTATATCGGTGAAAAGCTTGGCACAGGCTACGGACCCCGCGTGGACGTTGCAGTTGATCCACTTGAAGGGACAAGCATCGTTGCATCAGGAGGCTGGAACGCACTTGCCGTACTTGCTATTGCCGACCATGGAAACCTGCTTCATGCGCCGGATATGTACATGGATAAAATAGCTGTCGGACCTGCGGCAGTTGGAAAAATAGACATTAACGCCTCCGTCACAGACAACCTGAGAGCCGTGGCAGAAGCGAAAAATAAAGACATCGAAGACGTGGTGGCAGTTATTTTGAACAGACCGCGTCATGAAAAAATCATTGCAGAACTTCGCGAAGCGGGTGCCCGTATCAAATTAATTGATGACGGAGACGTAGCCGCAGCCATTAACACAGCCTTTGACCACACAGGTGTCGACATCCTGTTCGGTTCCGGGGGTGCACCAGAAGGCGTAATCGCAGCAGTTGCATTGAAATGCCTTGGAGGAGAGATTCAAGGAAAACTCCTTCCACAAAATGAAGAAGAACTAATCCGCTGCCGCAAAATGGGCATCGAGGACATCGACGCCGTACTAAGAATGGAAGACCTTGTTAAGGGTGACGACGCCATCTTCGCTGCAACAGGGGTAACCGACGGCGAACTGCTGCGAGGCGTGCAATTCAAAGGCACCAACGCCACCACCCATTCCGTTGTCATGCGTGCAAAATCCGGCACCGTCCGCTTCATCGACGGCCAACACAACATCAAGAAAAAACCAAACCTGGTATTCAAGCCTTAAATAAAGTAAGTGAATGAGATTACCCCTGTTGATTGAAGTGCAAGGTGTGAGACTCCTGGGGGAGGTAACGGTAGCTTTGAGACCCCACAGGCGAAGCGAGGCCACTGAAAAACTAATATATCATGTGCTTATGAATATCTAGCTGTGGATTGGAGCAAAAGGCGAAGACTCCTGAGGGAGATAGTGCTAGCTTGAGACCCCGCAGGCGTAGCGAGGGCACTGAAAAACTATAATTATTTCTGAATGAAAAACATTCAGAAATGAGATTCACAAAAAAGGGCAACTTTTTCTCCGAAAAGGAGAAAAAGTTGCCCTATAAACGTTGTATTTTACTGTTTTCATTTATTAGTTTTAGTATTCTCTTTAGGTTGACAGCGAATATCGCTGTGGCACCTTGTACCTCCATACCTAATAGACCCGCGGCGGAG
>NZ_ACPC01000023.1:0-5995 GCF_000175075.1 Bacillus sp. m3-13 | reverse complement strand
CTCTTCGCTATACAGCTTTGCCTTACTTTTACCAAAGTTCATGACACGACTTCCGCCGCCCTGTGCTTGATTAAGTAAGAAGAAGAATAAGATAAAGATAATGACAAAAGGAATGATGGAAGTAAAGAAGGTTACCCAACCGCTTGTTTCTTCCGCCGGGTCAACTGTCATTTGAATGTTTTGTTCTTCTGCAATGTTTTCCACGCGCTCTAGAGCACTGGCACTATTCGGGAAGACCGTTACAAATGTCTCTCCTTCTTTAGCGCCTTCCAACTTACCGCGTGCTTCATACACCGAACGCGTTGGTTGGATGGTGAATTCCTCCACCTTATTTTCTTCAAGATTCTGGATGAATGTATTATAGGTGATCGGTTTTTCGCTCGTGTCAGGGCTATTGAAAAAGCTCACAACACCAATGACCACTAAAAATATTAATAAATAAAAGATGGTATTACGAAATATTCTGTTCATCCCTTACCTCCTCCCACGATAGCCAAACTAAACCAATAGTAACATAGTAAATTAATCCAATTCAAGGAATCTGTATTGGGATAGCTTATTCTTCTACGTTAGAATAAATTTCTGGTTTCAATACTCCGATATACGGAAGGTTACGATATTTTTCAGCATAATCAAGGCCATATCCTACAACGAACTCATCTGGTACGATGAACCCAACATAGTCAGCTGTGATATCGGCTTTTCTTCCACTTGGTTTATCAAGCAGAGTAACAATCTTGATGGATTTCGCTTTACGGTAGCGGAATAGTTCCACTAGGTAGCTTAACGTTAAGCCACTGTCGATGATGTCCTCAATAATAAGGATGTCTCTTCCTTCTACTGAAGTATCCAAGTCTTTTAGGATTTTCACTTCACCAGAGGAAACAGTGGAGTTTCCGTAGCTTGAAACGTCCATGAAATCCATTTCCAAATATGTATCCATACGTTTGATAAGGTCGCCCATGAAAGGCATTGCGCCTTTTAATACGCCGATTGCCAAAGGAAAACGGTCACTGTAGTCCTCTGTTAATTGTGCACCTAATTCTCTAACCTTTACTTGAAGCTCTTCTTCACTAAAGAGTACTTTTTCGATATCTTTGTTCATTTCTTTGTTGCCTCCCAAACTTTTTGACTCGTCTTGCATGTTAATACTAAAACAGGACCCACCATTTCCTCTGTTGCTTCAAAAGTAGAACGTTTAAGCATGGGCATCCATAAAATCTCTTGGTTGGCATCGACAATTAAAGGCCATGTATCTCGTTGTTGTAGAGGAATTTTGCCTTCAATAAAGATGCTTTTGATTTTTTTGGAGCCGTTTGTCCCCTTCAGCTTAATTCGATCCCCGTCAAGACGGGTTCTTGCATATAGTGGAAGGGTGACTTTCGATAAATCGATCACTGCTTGATTTTCTTTGACATTTTGAGGTTTATCTTGTGTCCAAATCTCGCTGGTGATCATAAAATCGGTTGGCAGCTTCACATAACCAGGGACTTCAAGCAGATGCTTGTAGGCTTTATCACATTCATCCTTATCAAATGTCAATATGCATTCATTATAGGATTTGATAACCTGTAAGCCATTTGGGAAATGCAGCCTTCCAGAAGGGTGTTCACTTTCCAATAAGGATAATAAATTATCAATATGTATAGAGGAAAGAGATGGAGGAATTTCATTATTATAGAGATAGTTTAATATTAGTTGAATCCCTCGCCTTTGTAAAGGTTTAGCCATGAAAAGCAAAGGTTTTCTGTCCAATACCACCCTATCGTTCTCTTTACTCTTAATAACGTCAATCCATTCCTTTTCCATTAATGCCCCTATGTATTGTTCACTTTCTTGTATCTGCTCGCTGAAAGCTTGGAACCTCTGATGAAGCCCGGGAAATTCCTCCTTCAAAATGGGCAGAATGTGATGCCGCAGCCTGTTTCTTCTGTATGCGTCCTTGTCATTGCTTGGATCATGCCTGTATGGTACTTCATTTGCTTTTAGATATTCCATGATTTCAGACTTTGTGACTGTCAAGAACGGCCTTACGATTACGCCAGCTCCAAAAGTCCGTTTTGGAAGAATGCCGGCATGTCCACTCATCGATGATCCTCTTCCAAGTCTCATCAGAATGGTTTCCACCTGATCGTCTGCATGATGACCGAGCGCGAGAACGTCAGCTCGATATTTCCTCATCACTTTTTCATAAAAAGCATAGCGACATTCTCTAGCTGCAACTTGAACGGAGAGCTTCTTCTCATTTTGATAGGCAGACACATCTATTTGTTCTGCTTCAAATAGAATTTCCCTCTTTTCACATTGCTCCTTCACAAAATCCATATCCTCTTCGGATTCCGCTCCTCGGAACATATGATCGACGTGTGCTACCACCAGCTTTAAGCGTTTAGCTTCTTTAATGGAATCCAAATAATGAAGCAAACCCATGGAATCTGCTCCGCCACTGACACCAACCACCACAGTCGAGTGGGATGGCAGCAAGTCAAATTTATCTATGAATGTCGAGACAGTTTCCCACATAAAGTGTACCCATTCCTTTAATCTACGCGTATAATTTCTATTTTATCCTACCATTTGACTTCTTCTCCTGCAAAAATAGATGCTTATCCAAAAACATCCATACTGCTTTATACCCTCAAACACATCCTCAAAACGCTTATTCCTACATTATCTGGCCGTATAAATAGAAGAAATATGCAAACAGTATGACCGATAACAGCACGGCAGTTTCCATCCACCCTTTACTTGATTTTGTAGGAACTGGCTGCCTTTGTGTACTGGTACCGCTTCTAGCGGCACGACTCGTACTTGCAGCAGGTCCTTGTTTGACCTTGTTAGTTACTGGACGCTGTGCCGCCCCACTTTGAGAGGCGCTTGAGTTTCGTTGGCTCATGACAGAAAGCATCCCACTTTTCATTTCCTGTGCAGAGGAATATTCACCAGCTAACGCTCTCATCAGGACAACTTTATACCTTTTCAGCCAAGCTTCTTTGTCAATCTGCTCTTCCAACTGCTTGCGTCCGCTTTCCCCATTCTTTTGGAACTGTTTTGGGTAACAGATATGTATCATGATCATCGCCACAGCAAAAAGATCGTACGTAGCTTCTGCCTTTCTAGATCCCAGTCCCCAATACCCGCGATCAAAAAACTCCGTGAATTCTTTAATCGCCCGGCCATGCTGGGTTGTTCCACCGACATCTACAAGACGTACCTTAGGAGGGGTTGACGTCACAATGAGATTATCTGGTTTCAGATCTCCAAACACCCAACCCTCTTTATGGAGCGTTTCAAGATCTGTAAGTAATTGAAGAATCAAAATACCTGCCCACTCCATCCCTCTCTTCTGTACAAAAGAGAGAAGAGGCTCCCCTTCCAGGTATTCCATGACATAGAAGGAGAAAGATTGTTTTCCCCTCAATTGCTCCCAATCATCGACATCTAACAAAGAAGGCCCCAGGGAGAACCCTCGGACCTTCGAAAAATGACGCAGGACATTAACCTCAGAAGTGATGGACATGCTGTTTTCACTTATTTTTAATGCAGCTAATCCCTTTGAACTCCTGGTTAGATATACATACCCCGTCGCACCGTACCCGAGTGTTCTGACAATGGTGTATCTTTCTTTATGCCATTTTCCGATAATGGTCGTCCCATGAGGCAGATTACCTACCGGATTCTTCATAGTATTGTTCATCATCGGAAATCATGCTCCTCAGGTTACGTGTTTCTTTAAAATAAGGAATGGCTTCTTGAATGGCAGGACCTGTTGGTGTGATCCCACCTGTCGATAGTTTTGGAAAAATACTGGACAGCGATTCCAATCTCGGTGTCCAATCTAAGATCTTCTCCACTTCTTGGCGTTTTCCCGGGAAAACAAAGGCTGAAAACTGGTTATCACCAATTCTTGCATTCAAGCTCAGTGCCAAATCCAAAAGTGCTTCCTTGACGGTTGGAAGCTTGGACTTCATGCTAGCACTAGTATCAACAAGAATCAGCACCTGCAGGGAAACCGTTTCACCCAGTTCATCCACCACTTCCATCACTTCGCCGCGTTTCTCCGGCGGAAGGTCCTCCATGGAAGTTTCGGAACCCAATATTTGTTGAAGCTCCTTATTAATAACCCCCTGTAAAGTTTGGGTCATCGCTTTTCTGGTCACCATCTGGACTGTCTGAGATAAGTTCTTGGCATACACAATTTGACTGACGCCGCCACCAGACATTGCGATCCCCTCTATCTCTTGCATTCCTCTTTCATCTATCGTATCCTCATCCATCACCCCAATAACATTTACTGTAATACCCTGCTCCTTCGCAAGAGCTGCCATGGCAATTGGGTCGTCCCCTGAATTTGAGCATCCATCTGTAATTAATAAAATTTGTTTTAACGTTCCTTTATACACGTTTCGTCCCCTCCTAATGCGTATAATTTACATTAGCCATCATGGACGAAACAGACTTAATTTATACCTTTTGTACGCAATTTACCTTCTAAGAGGTATTCACCCCAACCACTTCCTTTTTACTCATTAATGATAGGGCAAACTTGAACTCTGCTAGTAGATAGATTGGCAGTTTAGCGAGTTGGCCTATTCGTTCCTTCCCGGACACGGGTTCATTCGGCATTGCTGACAGAATCGTTTCTTTTCCACTCTCGTTCGTTGCTTTCATTCTGGATAAAAGACTAATCTCTTTATCCATCACACTTCGGGCAATCACTGCCAGTGAATTCATCTTTCTCCTCATCACGCTTCCAGCATTACCTAATTGGTTGGCCCCTCTTCCCAGCATGATCTCTGCCGTGCTTGCAAGCTTCAGAGCTTTTCTCCCCAGCATTTTCTTAGGAGCAACGGAAACCACACCAACATTTTTACTCTCCATTACCTCCACAAGCTCACGACGGCCACCCATTTCCTTCACAAGACCCGTTACCATTTTAGATAAAATTCTCAACATTTAAAGCGCCTCCTTCATTCCTTGGTTTTTGGATAAATAGTGATAGGCAGGAATGGCTGCCCATTTCGGAATATTCCTCTCTATTTTTGCTACCACAACCGTCATATCGTCTTGGATCTGACCAGATCTTGTTCGAATGACCTCCTCCATAATGATATCTGCCATTTCTTGCGGGTCGTCCGTTCTGATTTCGGATACTTTTCGCTTCATCCACAAATCATAGTTCTCTACATGCTTTGGTCCTTCAAAAATTCCGTCGCTCATCATAATGAGAAGATCACCAGCTTTCAACTGGGAACTCACGACGTCCACATCGAATTCTTGAATGATGCCCATTGGTAGATTACTTGCCTCAATTTTAATTACTTTATCTCCCCTCTTCACAAAACTTGGAGTCGAACCAACTTTCAAAAACTTAGCAGAAGCATCTTGAAGATCAATCATTGCTAGATCGAGCGTCGTAAAAATCTCATCGGTCGTCCTTAATGATAGGACCGAGTTTACCGATTTGATTGCTACTTTTTCTTTGATTCCAGACTGTAGAATCTCTTGAAGCAACTTTAATGTCTCTTTACTTTCATAGTGCGCGCGCTCACCATTTCCCATCCCGTCACTAATGGCAATGGCGTATTTTCCATGTCCTAACTCTATTGTGGAATAGCTATCCCCCGATATCAGTCCTCCTCCTTTTGCGGCATGCGCAACGCCTGTGTCGACTACAAACGCTTTTGCAGAGCCGAATGATACATGACAGTAACCATTGTTATCCGCATTACACTCTTCTTTTTTAACAATAATGTTCTCTCGCAATATATCTGAAAGCATCGGAGCAATGAGTTTTTCACACTCACCCCGCCCTTCGCAGTATGGAACTGTCATTTCAATATCCACATTCCCCTGCTCGACGCTGTAAATTTCGACTTGTTCAATTTCAATTCCGAATGCTTGGAGGGCATCTAGTATCTGATCTTCCTGAACATAATGATTCTCCCTCTCTCGCTGAATCTCCCTTGCAAAATCCTCCATCACTTGTGAAACT
>NZ_ACPC01000024.1:0-8922 GCF_000175075.1 Bacillus sp. m3-13 | reverse complement strand
TCTCCGCGAAGTGCTACCTCCCGCAGGAGTCTTCGCCATGTGCTTCAATCACCAGCTAGGATATCTGCATAGGAACAGAGAATCTTCATCCATTTATAATCCGTTCTTTTTTGCTTCTTCCCAGATAGCATCTAATTGTTCTAATGATAGATTCTCGAAGGAGTGCCCTAATTCCTTTACCTTCTTTTCAATAAAAGTAAACCTGCGGTAAAATTTCCGGTTGGTTAGGGCCACCGCTTCTTCTGGATCTATTTTATAGTATCTTGCAATGTTGACGAGAGCAAAAAGTACGTCTCCGAATTCTGCGGTCACAAGTTCAGAACTTGAATCCTTTGCCAATTCTTCCTGCAACTCAGCGATTTCCTCGTTTACTTTATCCCACATTGGTGCAACATCATCCCAATCGAACCCAACTTTGCCGGCTTTTTTCTGATATTGGAATGCTTTCGTAAGATTAGGAAGCCCTTTTGCAACGGAATCTAGAATGGACTGCTCGGCCCTTTCTCCTTTTTCCTCGGCTTTGATGGCTTCCCAATTGTTGATAACATCGTCTGCATCCTCAACAGAAGTGTCTGCAAATACATGAGGGTGTCTGCGGATCATCTTCTCATTGATCCCCTCTATCACATCTTCTATGCTAAAGTACCCTTCATCCTCGCCAATTTGGGCATGTAGCAGTACTTGTAAAAGAACGTCCCCAAGTTCCTCAATGATTCCGTCTGTGTCTTCCTCATCAATGGCATCGAGCAATTCATATGCTTCTTCGATTAAATATTTTTTTAAAGATTCATGCGTTTGCTTCTGATCCCATGGGCAGCCACCAGGACCTCTTAATGTCGCAATGGTTTTTCTAAAAGAAGAGAATTGTTTATAAAGAACCTCCTCCTCTTTCACTGCAGGGACATAGACGCTTGTCAGATTATTGATTTCTGCCACCCTATCAAGTTCGTACAATGGTACCTCTGTAATCTGTTCTAAGCAAGATCCCGCTGCCGTTACAATCGTCACGGGATAATCATCCGGCAACATCTCCATCAAGGTAAGCTTCACTTCTGATGCAATGAAGGCATCATATACCTGGCAGAAGATCATCGCCTGGGTCGGTTCAATCGCTTCTTTTATAAGCGCAGTTGCATCATGAAATTGAAAGCCGTCAATTGGATCAAGCCCTACTGCTGTAAACATCGGGTCAAGGAAGCTTTGTCCGCCTTTAATGTCGAGAGTAATACTGCCTTCTTTCTCTTTTTCGAGCAAGATTTGCACGGTTTTTTCCGCCACAAGCGGATGGCCAGGAACAGCATACACAATTTCCTTATCTGCACTAAGATTGATCAGTTCTTCTGCAATTCTTTCATATACTGTGCCGAATGTGCCTTCCTGTTCATAGATGGCATCAAACGACTCGTAGGTGAGCCCTTCCCGTTCAAGCTCCTCAATAACAGGATGCTCTTTCGTTCGAAGGTAAAGATGTTCGGCCTTCATTAATTGCTTGTACACTCCCATCGGAAGCTGTTCAAGATCCCCTGCACCAAGTCCCAGAACCTTTATCATATTCATAAATGGACACCAACTTTATAATTATTTTAAAAGCTTCACCAATTTCTTTCCTAGTGGGAGAAGCATAAGTTCTTCTTTTGTAAAAAAGTGATTTTTTATTAAAATTAACAGGTAGGTGAATCCGCCGATTATCACTCCCACTATGCTTTGGAAGGTGGCCATCTTACGGCTATCCTCTATCAGTGAATCTGTCAGAAGCAGATAGACTGTCAACACGGCAGACATCATCGCGATGCTTACAAGCAAGGGAACGGTTGGCATTCTCTCAAAAATAGAAGTGCCTGTCTTCTTTTTTAACGCCAGGATCATCATGGTGGCGACCGAACTGAACGCCAACAATGTACCGATTGCCGCTCCCAATGTCGAATGGGCGGGAATCAATAGGACATTAAGCAAATATTTAAAGCCAATCCCGATACTTACGAAAAGAGCCGGAAGATAAGGGTTGCCAAGCCCCTGCAAGATAGCAGCTGCTGTCAGGGCAATGCTGCAAAAGAGAATCGACAAACCAAGTACCATTAGAACGTGGTAGCCGTTTTCATTGGAAAAAAGCATCATATTCACCGGTTTGATCAGCCAGGCAAGACCCACTGCTGCTCCCGCTCCCACTCCAATACTGACACGGATAGAGAGACTTATCTTTTCTTTCACTTCCTTCCCCTTAGAAAGAATTATGTATGGGACAAGAGATAGCGAGAATGCCGTCGCCACTACCGTTCCAAGCTGAATAAGCGGTTGTCCCCTGTCATAGACCCCTTTAAGCTCTTTAGCTTGTTGTTCGTTGATTCCTGCTTCCAATAACCCCGCGTAAATAGTGAACGCGTCTACCATCTGAAAAAGAACCAGCAATAGCGAGCTGATGCAAATGGTAAAGCCTTGAAGCATCAGAACCTTTACAATAGACTTCGAAGTCGGAAGCACATTTGAAGGTGCAGCCGTATGCATGTGCTTCCTTTTCCTCTTTTGATAAAAGACCAACAGAGCAAGTACGGCTGCAAAGCCCCCAATGACAGAACCGAATATGGCACCTGCACCTACTTCATAGAGGGAAAATCCCGCGTTCATAAGCAGATAGGATAGCACCAAGATCGTCCCTACTCTAATTACCTGTTCACTGACTTGCGAAACGGCTGTCGGTGTCATTTCCCCAAGTCCCTGAAAGCTTCCTCTCCAGACAGAGACCAAAGGCAACACCAAAAAAGAGAACGCAACAATTTTAATTAATATGGAGAGTTCCAGATCTCCCATAAAAGCTGCCAAGTGGGTCGCACCAAAGTAAAGCAACAGGAAAAAGCTCAAACCCAAAAGTGTCAAGAAACTAAAGGACACCCAGCGTATTTTCCGTGCCGCTTGCTCCCTTGTGCTCTCTGGGTGTTCTGCGATGATTTTAGAAATGACAACCGGAAAGCCATATGTAGATAAAATGATAGCCACCCCATAAAAGGGATATACCTGCTGATAAATATAAAAGCCGACATCTCCTACGATGTTTTGAAAAGGAACGCGATAGGCTGCACTGAGGATTTTAATGATGATCCCTGCAATGGTAAGAATCATGGCGCCTTTCCAGACCTTTTGATAGGAGTGTGGTGATAAATCATTCATAAAAAAGCCCGCCTTAAAGGTATTCGTACAATTGTATAATTATAGCATATTAGCAAGGTTTAGAGACATAAGAAAAGAAGCAACAGACACGCATGCCCGTTGCTTCCACTTAATTATTATTGCTCCATCTGTCTTGCAAGGAAGCCTGCAGCTGTTTCCACTGCTTTCTGTTCCACTTCTCCAAGCGACTTATCTTTGGACATGATCACCACTGCCCCAATCGGATCTCCGTTCGCCACGATAGGTCCAATGGTATAAGAAGAAAGTGGTTCAACGTGCCCGTCGACAATGGCCAGCTGCTGTTCATCCGTTTTTAATACGGAATTGCGATCTTCCATGGATTTCTCCACGACTTCGCTGATGCTTTTGTTCAAGTATTCCTTTTTCGAGCTCCCAGCGACAGCAATAAACGTATCGCGATCACAGATTAACACCGGGTGGCCCAGGCTATCATAGAGAGCTTCCGCATATTCCTTAGCGAAATCGCTAAGCTCACTAATTGGAGAGTATTTCTTTAAAATAACCTCTCCGTCCCGGTCGACGAAAATCTCAAGCGGGTCACCCTCGCGAATACGCAAGGTTCTTCTTATTTCTTTAGGAATTACAACGCGACCTAGGTCATCAATACGACGTACAATACCAGTTGCTTTCATTTCTTAGGTTGCCTCCTTCATCCGATGATAAAAAGAGATGAGTTAAATTGGTGGAATTGATCAATATGTCCTGCTTTTGAAGAATTCACCATTCGTTGAAGTTAGTATCCTACACTCAGGGAGTTATATACATGTTGGAAATGTTTTTTTCTGATAGTAAATTCCCCCAGTATTTATATAGACGTTTCTTCACAAACTCAAACCTATGAGGAAGCATTCACGCTTTCTTTTTTTACTTTTTCTAGCCCTTTTATCATGGAAATGGCCACCTGTATCCACTCTTCTGTCGCAGAACGTTTCGTCTGGATGACAATCTTCAGGTGTTTTCCTTCCATACCGAGGCTCACCATCCTGCCAAACTCATTCCCTAATAAGAATAGCTTTTGACCATCAATAATGGCGCTTGCTTCCTCTGAAAGAAGAATGACCAACTCTTGTTTTGTTTGTTTGATGGAATCCACTTTTTCCTTTAGACCATAGACTCTCATCTCTGATACTTGGAATAAATAATCGACCTCTTTTGGGTAGTTTCCGAAACGATCTTTCATTTCATCTTGAAGCTCTAAAAGATCCTCTTTAGACTCTAATCCGCGGAAACGCTTATACATATCGATCTTTTGCTTACTGTCCGGGATATAGGACTCAGGAATGTACGCATCAAGCTCCACATCAATGGAGATTTCATGCGCCTTTTTCGCATTTTTCGCGCCTTGGCGCTGCTCGATTGCTTCTTTTAGCATCTGGGAATACATATCAAATCCAACTGAATCAATAAATCCGTGTTGCTGGGCACCTAACAGATTTCCGGCTCCGCGAATGGAAAGGTCACGCATGGCAATTTTGAATCCTGAACCAAGCTCTGTGAATTCCTTGATAGATTGCAGGCGTTTCTCGGCCACTTCTGTGAGCACTTTATCTTTTCGATATGTGAAATAGGCATATGCGACTCGATTGGACCTTCCTACGCGTCCTCTGAGCTGATAAAGCTGGGATAATCCCATTCTATCTGCATCAAAGACAATCAATGTATTAACATTTGGAATGTCCACACCTGTTTCAATGATGGTCGTACTAACAAGCACTTCCGCTTCTCCTTCAAGAAACTGAATCATCACCGACTCTAGTTCGTTTTCGGTCATTTTTCCATGTGCATAGGTGACACGCGCTTCTGGAACAAGCATGGAGATCTCATCCGCTTTTCGCTCGATATCTTCCACCCTGTTATATAAGAAATAAATTTGACCGCCTCGGGCCAGCTCTCTTTCAATCGCTTCCTTTACCAGGTTCCCGTTATATTCCATCACATACGTTTGTACCGGGAAACGGTTTTCCGGCGGTGTCTCAATGACAGACAAGTCACGCACCCCGAGCATCGACATATGAAGGGTCCGCGGAATTGGCGTTGCGGTAAGGGTAAGCACATCGATATTAGCTTTAAGCTGTTTAATTTTTTCCTTATGGGTAACTCCAAAACGCTGTTCCTCATCAATAATTAACAAGCCTAGGTCTTTGTATTTAATATCTTTGGACAATAATCGGTGTGTCCCAACAACTATATCCACCGTTCCATTTCCAAGCCCTTTCATCGTTTCCGTCTGTTGTTTTCTTGATCGGAAACGGCTCAACAGGCCTATATTAATAGGGTAATCTTGGAATCTTTCCCTGATCGTTTCATAATGCTGCTGTGCCAAAATGGTGGTTGGAACCAAAATGGCTACCTGTTTGCCGTCTGTAATCGCCTTAAAGGCAGCCCTGATGGCAACTTCCGTTTTACCATAGCCCACATCTCCACACAGCAATCGGTCCATCGGGCGAGTTTTTTCCATATCCAATTTGATTTCATGGATGGATCGCAACTGATCTTCTGTCTCCTGATAAGGGAAGGTTGCTTCAAACTCTCTTTGCATTTCTCCATCTGGTGAAAAGGCATGACCGACACTCGCTTCTCTTTCGGCATATAGCTTAATCAGGTCATCTGCAATGTCTTGGACAGACGACTCCACTTTATTTTTTACCTTTTTCCAGTCGGTTCCACCAAGCTTATAAACTTTCGGTTCTTTCCCTTCAGAACCTACATATTTCTGCACCTGATCTATTTGCTCAACAGGGACATAAAGTTTATCAGAGCCTTGATATTTAATATGAATATAATCTTTATGAAGGCCATTAATATCTAGTGTTTCAATTCCTAAGTATTTACCGATTCCGTGGTTGATATGGACCACATAGTCCCCAACATTCAATTCGGTGTAATTTTTAATTCGTTCTGCGTTCGATAGCTTTTGTCTGTTTTTAGGCTTTTTTGCTTTCTTCTTAAAAAGCTCTTCCTCTGTAATGACCGCAAGCTTTTGCATCGGTAATTCAAAACCTGATTGCAGGTCTCCTTCCACAAGTTGGACCTCGCCATGGGCAAAGGCCGACCCTTTGGAAAGCTTTCTTATATCCATTTCATAATCAGCAAACACTGTCTCTAACTTTTCCATCCGCTCTTGGTTGGAAGCAAGGACCACAATTGCATAGTTTGCTTTTCTCCAACGCTCAATTTCCGATTTTAGCAGGTGCATCTGCCCGTGGAAATGCTGCATGCTCTTAGAAGACATATTAATCAAGTTTTCTGGATGAGTATGCGGCACTGCTCGTAAGAAAAGGGATAGATAAAGAAATGGTTGCTTTTTGCTATGTACAATTTGGGCAAAAGAATGGGAAAACTTCAGGTCATGGACCGCTTTTCCTTCTGCCAATAGCTCTACAAGCCACTCTGCTTCCTCTTTATCAAGACTTTCTGCCGTTTCATGGACTCTGCTGATTTCATCCATGATCACTATTCCGCCCCGAGGAATGTAATCTAGTAAACTAGCTGGTGAACTGTAAAAGAATGAAAGATATTTGTACAGCTCTGAAAACACTTGTCCGTTGCGTATTTGTTCTAGCTCATAGGAAATATTTTCCGTTAACAGCTGTTTTACTTTATCATTTTTCATCTTTTTAATCGTTTTCGCCAGTTCTTTTTCAAGAACCTCCCGGCCATTGGCAAGCTCTTGATCTGTAAGGAGCATTTCCGTTGCAGGGCCAATCGTCACCATAACCATATGTTTTTGAGAACGTTGATCTTCTACCGTAAAATAACGGATCGACTCTACTTCGTCATCAAAAAGTTCAATCCGAATGGCATATTCCTCTGTGATAGGGTAGATGTCGATGATTCCGCCTCTAATACTGAAATCTCCTGGCGTTGCAACCATTCCTACCCGCTGATATCCGAACCTGACTAGACGTTCTGCTAAGTTATCGAGTTCCAACGTCTTTTCTACTTCAATGGTCAACAACGTTTGCTGCCATTTTTCTTTTGATGGGAGTATTCTTTTTAACCCTGCGATGGGTGCGATAATAATCCCATTATTTTTAGTAGCCCAATGGTTAAGGGCCTCTACGCGCTGTGCTTTAAGTTCTGGACTGGCGATACCGATTTCTGCCGCCAACACATCGTTTACAGGGTAAAGATACAGTTGATCCTCCGGCAGGAAGCTTGCCAAATCATCATACACCTTTTGGGCATGAAATAAATTATGGGTGATGAGCAGGATTGGCGCCTTTCTTTCTTCATACAACGCCGCAATTAACATGGACCTCGCCGAATTAGAAATTCCTGAAATCAACTGTTCTTGCAACCCCTCTTGCAGGCCAACCAAAACCGACTGGAAATCATCATTTTCACTGAAATATGGAATAAAACCCTTCATGACAAACACCCTCCCCTCTCTATGATTAATGTTTTATATTCTGCTTTTTTATCATTGAGCTTCTCAGACGCAAAAAGGCTTTGGTGTCTCACCAAAGCTAATTTATCTGCTCTATTGTATGAACCGTTCTTGTTCATGCCAGTCAGGATTCCGGTCAAGGGCTTCCTGGCAATCCTCACAAATCGTTTTAACATGTACATCACCATTTTGTTGATATGCTATCATTTCATGTCGTTCTGTATCCGATAGTTGATGAAAACCCAGTTCTTCTGAAAATACCGATTTGGAATCGATGGTGCCGACTTTATAGCCGCAATGTCTGCAATGATAATGGATAGCCATCTTTTTCCCTCCACTTTTCTGCAAGGCCTAGAAAATGGCCTCTTTTACCAATAGTATGAACAGTGGGAAACATTGTTATACAAGGTGTGTTGGGTTTGAAGAAGCTCAGAAAAACTACCTTAACATTCTATTACTGATTAAAAGTGTTCATTACTTGAAGGAATTCTTTTGACAAGTTTTCTTCACAAGCTTCTGCCGCTTTTTTTATGCTGTCATCGATTGCCGGACGCTCTTCTGTTTGGAACTTCCCAAGTACATAATCCGAGATGGACGGTCCGTTTTTCGGACGGTCAATGCCCATTCTAATACGGTTGAAATTCTGGGTCTGTAGGTGCTGTATCAAGGACTTAATTCCATTATGCCCCCCGGCACTGCCCTTTTGGCGAAGACGCAGCTTTCCGGCTGGTAAATCTAAGTCATCATATATTACCACAAGATCCTCTACATCTAGCTTATAGAAGTCCAATAACGGGCGAACACATTCCCCCGATAAATTCATATATGTAAGAGGCTTCACTAATAGTACTTTTTCGCCGTTTATAGTACCTTGTCCGAAAATCCCTTTGAATTTGGACTGTGTTAATGGGATGTTCCATTTGTCTGCTAATTCATCTATTACCATAAATCCGATATTGTGCCTTGTTTCTTCATATTGACGGCCTGGATTTCCAAGCCCCACAAATACTTTCATTATTTTTCCTCCTGAAACGTCTTGCTCTTTACCAAATAAGGATTGCAAAAATTTTTTCATGAATACCTCCCACAAACCTATTCGCTATCTTTCATTTTACTTGAACATGGGGTGAAAAGGAAATGAGAAGGGGTCTAGTCGATTAAAACAACTCTATATTACTGGAGTTTAGAAGCCACTGGGTGGTTAAAGTGCGCTATACGACTGTTTGCGCGTTTTCTTCTTGCCTTCGGGCGTATAGAAGCATTCTATTTAACCGTTTACCGCTTTTCCTCGTGCCTTCGGGCGTATAGAAGCCCTCTATTTGACCGTTTACCGCTTTTCCTCGTGCTTT
>NZ_ACPC01000025.1:0-3797 GCF_000175075.1 Bacillus sp. m3-13 | reverse complement strand
TCCGCCTGAGGGGTCTCACCTGTCTCTTCCTCCCGCGGGCGTCTGCGCGCCTTCCACTCCAATCAACTTGGGTTACGTATTCAGCACTGGATATTCATTAGTCAAAAATGGATAAATCGTTTTTACGATGGATATAAGTGTCTTTACAATGGATAAACAAAAATTCAACCGATATTCGAGTAACAAAGCCAGCTAACATGAATGGACTTGTCCCAAATTAATAAGAAATACACAAAAAACTGCCACAGCATCAAGTATTCCCTCAAGATGTGGCAGCTTTTAAAATGCCCAGATATTGAATTCGGGCCAATGCGTTCACAACCTTCATTACACCAAGGAAAGTGCTCACACACGTAAAGTTCCCTGCATACTCTAGGTTAGATAGACCGTTGGGGTAAATGCCTTCTCCCAGTTGGAGGGAAAAATGATGCTGAAAATTGGAGACATTGTTGCACGAAAATCTTATAATTATGATCTTTTATTTCGTGTGATGGATATACATGAGAATGAATTAAAACAGCGTGTTGTTTTATTATATGGGGAAGATGTCAGGCTGATGGCAGATGCCCCTTACGAAGACCTGAAAGTAGTAGATGGAAAAGAGCAGATGACCAGGAAGCAAAGGGCGGAATCCAAGGTCAACAGATCTTTGCAACTCCTGCAACAGGACTATCAGCTGATTCGGGAAAAAAATGAATACGAGGCAACAGGTGGCTATAGTACAGAGCAAAACTATTTTCAAGTGCCAGGAAAGGTCTTGCATTTGGATGGAGATCCTTTGTATTTAAAAAAGTGCTTGGAGCTTTACGAAAGAATCGGCGTCCCTGTCAACGGAGTGCATGCAAATGAAAAAGAAATGCCTCTGAAAATAATCGAATTGATGGAAAAGTATCGACCGGATATCTTAGTTATCACCGGTCATGATGCATACTCCAAGAGCAAGGGGAAAGTGAACGACCTCAAAGCATATCGCCACTCTTGGCACTTTGTGCAAACCGTAAAAGAGGCCCGCCGGATCCAACCAAATCTCGATCAGTTAGTCATTTTTGCAGGCGCGTGCCAGTCCCACTTTGAATCATTGATACAGGCAGGCGCAAACTTTGCAAGCTCCCCATCTCGAGTGAATATACATGCCCTTGATCCGGTTTATATAGTGGGTAGAATTTGTTTTACTCCTTTTATGGAACGTGTAAATGTATGGGATTTATTGAAAAATACATTAACGGGGGATAAGGGACTTGGAGGTATTGAAACAAGAGGAGTTTTACGAACGGGAATGCCTTTTAGACCTTATAAAGAAGATGAAGAAGCGGATGAAGACTCTTAACGGTTAGAAGTTAAGGGTTTTTTTGTCGTATTTTAGCCCAATGAATTTAATCTAAAAACCACTCCTGGTAAGGATAAAAAGGTAATTTATCATTTTATACATAATTATTCCCCTATGTGCGCATAGTAAATGTAGACATATGAAGATAATTGTAGACAGAAATATATTGACAGGTTGCTTTTGTGGTTGTTATAATTTTAAGTTTTATTTGATTTTTCATTAAAAATATGTTACACTAACTATAGTATAGTGAGGTGGAGTAAAATGGGAAAAACGTTAGTAGATATCAAAAGAACGTTAGATTCTAATTTAGGTAAAAAGTTAACTCTTCGTGCTAACGGTGGTCGTAGAAAGACAATTGAGCGCATAGGGATATTAGCAGAAACTTATCCATCAGTATTTGTAATAGAACTAGATCAAGACGAAAATGCTTTTGAACGTGTATCCTACAGCTATGCAGATGTCCTCACAGAGACGGTACAACTTACATTTTTCGAAGAAGGCAATATGGCCATAAGTGGGCAGTAGACAACTATGTTTGCTGCTTTTTATTTTGCCTAAAAACACTTTAGCTGATGATTGGAGCGAAAGGCTGAGACTCCAGCAACGCCCTTAGGAAAGCGAAGCCTGGCGCGGAAATCAACAGCGGCGTTTAAAGCAACCCTCTTAAAAATACATATATAACCGCTTATAAAAACACAAAACCCCTCCAATACTAATACTGTCGCGTTCAACGATCAATGAGGAGGGCTTTTATCATGAGCAGAAGACGAAGCATAATGTCTCATCAGCTAAAAGAAGAACTGGCAAAAGAACTCGGTTTCTATGATGTCGTCCAAAGCGAAGGCTGGGGCGGAATAAAAGCCAAGGATGCCGGCAACATGGTAAAACGTGCCATAGAATTGGCAGAGCGACAACTTGTACAAAATCAACATAAATAGATAAATGAAGAACCGAAGTGAAAGCCACTTCGGTTTTTTGGCAACGCAGAAAAAACAGATCACTTTTGAAAACATAATATTTCCCATTGATGGAGATATTTCTGACAAGGAATATGGTACAATACATAGATAATTGGAGACGAATGAAGAAGGTGAAGAAAGTGAGACTGTTAGAAAAAGCACCAGCGAAAATAAACTTATCGCTAGATGTGCTACATAAGCGTCCAGACGGATTCCATGAAGTGAAGATGATTATGACCACCATTGATTTAGCTGACCGTATTGAACTGTCAGAGCGAAAGGATGGTCAAATCACCATTCTATCTCATAATCGATATGTTCCGGACGATAATCGAAATTTGGCCTACCAGGCAGCGGCCCTGTTGAAGGAACGGTTTAACGTGAAGCAAGGGGTTTCCATTGGAATTACAAAGGTGATTCCTGTTGCAGCAGGATTAGCTGGCGGAAGCAGTGACGCGGCTGCCACGCTACGCGGTTTGAACAGGCTGTGGAAACTCGGGCTTACCTTAGACGAACTGGCCGAGATTGGAGCTGAAATTGGTTCTGATGTGTCATTTTGTGTATATGGGGGAACGGCGGTTGCAACAGGACGAGGAGAAATTGTTCAACATATCCCTGCTCCGCCTCATAGTTGGATTGTTCTTGCGAAGCCGACAATTGGCGTATCCACAGCAGAAGTGTATAACAACCTCGACCTTAGTAAGGTTGAGCATCCCGATGTAGAAGGAATGCTTGCTGCCATTCATGAAAATGATTATGAAAAAATGATCGGGCTTGTTGGCAATGTGTTGGAAAGTGTTACATTAAAGCTTTATCCGGAAGTGGCACATATAAAAGAGCAGATGAAGAAATTCGGTGCAGATGCCGTTTTGATGAGCGGAAGTGGCCCGACTGTCTTCGGAATTGTTCAATATGATTCTAGAATGCACCGCATTTGCAATGGATTGAGAGGGTTCTGTGATCAAGTGTTTGCAGTCAGAATCCTTGGCGAGCGGAACAGTCTTGATTAAATCCGGATATTAATGTTATATTTACATTAGAATATTCGGATTTTAGGAGGAAAAAGCATGAAATTACGTCGAAGTGGTCGTCTTGTGGACATGACGCATTATTTGCTGCAACATCCACAAGGGTTAGTTCCGCTTTCCTTCTTTGCTGACCGTTATGGGTCTGCAAAGTCTTCCATAAGTGAAGATCTTGGAATCATTAAACAAACATTCGAACAGCAAGGAATCGGAACGCTTGTGACGGTCCCAGGTGCTGCTGGCGGTGTCAGGTATATCCCGTATGTAAGTCATGAAGAGGCATCTGCCTATTTAGAGGAATTGTGTGAAATGATCGCAAAGCCGGAAAGATTGCTCCCTGGCGGTTATTTATATATGACGGATATTCTTGGCAACCCGAAAGTTTTAAACAAAGTCGGGAAAATGTTCGCAACAGCATTCAGTCATAAAAAAGTGGATATTGTGATGACGATGGCGACAAAAGGGATTCCACTTGCACATGCA
>NZ_ACPC01000026.1:0-4919 GCF_000175075.1 Bacillus sp. m3-13 | reverse complement strand
GCAAGTGCCCCGTGTAAAGCGATGCCTAGTGCGGAAATTACCAGCGGTGTTTAACAGACATTTAATATAGGGGGAGTTAGAAAATGCGTTTAGATAAATTTTTGAAAGTATCAAGAATCATTAAGCGTCGTACACTTGCTAAAGAAGTGGCAGAACAAGGACGTATCTATATCAACAACGTACAAGCGAAAGCCAGCAGCAATGTAAAAGCGGGAGATGAATTGAAGATTCACTTTGGCCAAAAAATCGTTACGGCTTCCATCGACAACATTCAAGAGAATGCGAAAAAAGAAGACGCAGCCATGATGTACACGATTGTAAAAGAAGAAAGAGTGGAACAAACCGAAGAGTAACGGACAGGCTTGTTCTAAAAATATATCCCTCTCATATACATGTACTATCTTCAAGTACTAGATGGGTGAGGGATGAATATGAACCAATACTATGATCCGAATCAAGGAAACAAGCAGACTGTCCAAGAGCAAGACATCGTGATGAGAAGCCGCAGAATGTTGGATATCACAGGTGTAAAGCAAGTGGAAAGTTTTGATAACGAAGAGTTTCTGCTCGAAACCGTCATGGGATTTCTCTCTGTCAGAGGTCAAAACCTTCAGATGAAAAACCTAGATGTAGAAAGTGGCGTCGTCTCCATCAAAGGCAAGATCATGGAAATCATTTATTTAGATGATCAACAGGCGGAGAAAGCTAAAGGGTTCTTTAGTAAGTTGTTCAAATGACGCTTACCACCCAGCTTTATACAATGCTTGCCATGATTGGGATGGGGGCATGGCTTGGAGCGGCCATCGATACGTATGGACGTTTTCTGAAACGGGAAAAAAGAGCCAAATGGGTCGTGTTCATTCACGACATCCTGTTTTGGCTCTTGCAAGCCCTTATCGGTTTTTATGTATTACTAAGGGTCAATGAAGGGGAAATCCGTTTTTATATTCTCATTGCACTCGTATGCGGCTTTGCAGCTTATCAAAGCTTATTCCGGTATTTTTATTTAAACCTGCTAGAGTCCATCATACAACTTGTCATCAATTTGTATCGTTTCTTGGAAAAGATGGTAAGAATGCTGATAGTAAAGCCCATTCAACTATTAGTACAAGCACTTATCGTATTATTATTAGGTATTTGGAAGTTTCTTTACTCCACAGTCCGCTTTCTGCTTCTGGTCATATGGCGGATTGTTAAAATTTGTTCATTACCATTTAGGTGGATCCTTATGCTAGTATGGAAGTTGGTCCCGAACGTTGTCAAAAAATATTTACACATTGTTTTCAAAAAACTTGAAGGATTTTTCACACTAGTAAAGAATAGGAAACATAGTATAATAAATAGAGTAAAGAACTTTTGGAAAAAGCGCTAGGAGAGGAATGATAAGATGAGCGCGGCAAAAGATGAAAAGGTAGCAAAAATCCATTCCGATTATTCCAAACAAAAACAGGACCAGCAGTTGAAACAACAGAAAAGACGCCGTGGACTTTATCGCCGTTTATCATTATTCTTTTGTTTAGCATTAGTCTTTGGAATACTAATGGGAAAAACACTCTTAGACCAACGAGCTATTCTTCAAGAAAAAGAAGATAGAAAAGAAGTAGTCGCACAAGAGCTGGCAAAACTGAAAAAAGAACAACAGCGTTTAGAAGAGGAAATTGTAAAACTGAACGATGATGATTATATTGCGAAGATCGCACGTAGAGATTATTTCATGTCAGAAGAGGATGAAATCATCTTCAATATGCCTGACGATTCGTCGTCAGATTAGTCGTCATATTGACACCTCAATTTTGCTCTAGGTATAATGGTAGGTAAAGTGATTTATTTTTATGATTTTAAGGAGGAGCATTTTTTTTATGTCAATCGAAGTAGGCAGCAAGTTACAGGGTAAGGTAACAGGTATAACTAATTTTGGCGCGTTCGTTGAGTTGCCAGGAGGAACAACTGGTCTTGTTCACATCAGTGAAGTTGCAGACAACTATGTGAAGGATATTAACGACCATTTAAAAGTTGGGGACGAAGTACAGGTGAAAGTGATCAATGTGGAGAAGGATGGCAAAATTGGTCTATCCATTAAAAAGGCAAGCGACACGTATCGTGAGCCACAACCACGTTCTGCTGCACCATCACAACGTCCGAACAACAACAACCAACAACGCTCAAATCAACGTCCGCCACGAGGAAGAAGAGAAGAATTCAAACCAAAGGAAAACTTCGAACAGAAGATGGCTAGATTCTTGAAAGATAGCGAAGATCGTTTATCTACCCTGAAGCGTAGCACGGAATCAAAACGTGGAGGTCGTGGAGCAAGTAGAAAGTAACTTGCTGCTGAAAATCTCATATATAAAACGTAATGTTTGAGCACGCCCTTTTTTGGGGCGTGTTTTTTTGGTTTTGGTAGGGGGGAGTTCTAGGACGGTTGATTTCCGTTCTAGGCGCTTCGCTTTCCTGCGGGCGGTCCGGGAGCCTCCTCGGCTTCGCCTGTAGGGTCTCCCCTGTCCCTTCCTCCCGCGGGAGTCTTCGCGCCTTCCACTACAATCAACTAAGGTTATGCATTTAGCAAGGGGGAAAGTTACCTTAGGGTCTTATAATGGATAAATCTTTTTTATGATGGATATATCGGTTTTACAATGGATATATCATTTTTGCAATGGATATATTGGCTTTACAATGGATATATTCCATTTACAATGGATAAACGAATATTCTCGCTAAATTTGAATAGTGGGAACAGTTAATATGGATGGATCGACCCCGAAATAAAAAGAAAGTTACCCAAAACCACTTTTCAAAAGTGCACAAACACAAAAAAGCTGCCACAGTATCAGGTATTCCCTGAAGCTGTGGCAGCTTTTATTTTATGACCCATACGGGATTCGAACCCGTGTTACCGCCGTGAAAGGGCGGTGTCTTAACCGCTTGACCAATGGGCCTTATAAAGTTGGTAGCGGCGGAGGGAGTCGAACCCACGACCTCACGGGTATGAACCGTACGCTCTAGCCAGCTGAGCTACACCGCCAAATTTATAAGTGTTTCATTAGATTCACTGGCGACCAGTGTTAATGGTCTGTGTCCCTTCCTCTGCAAGTAAAGCCAGGAAGTGAATCCGTCGGGACAACTCGAAGCAAATTCGGTGAAGTGTCGCTCGTCGCTACACCGCCAAATTTATAAATAATGCAGGAGAAATTAGTAATCTCTCACAAGACACAAGAATTATCATACTAACTTATCATTCATATGTCAATACGTTTTAAAAATGTAAGAATAATTAGAACATTATCCTAGCAATTACCTAGAGAATTTACAAAAACTGATGAGAGTGAATAGCAAATGCGATGATTTCATGACAGCTTTTCCCTCTTTTCCTTGTAATACGTCGAACACTTCTTAGGTTCTAGACGGTTCTTTTGACAAATCTTTTCCTTTTGAGCTTGTATAATGACCCCAATAGATAAAATATGGGAGTGGATATCATGCAGGGACTAGAAAGAGATTTGGGGGAACCGGTTTCCAATCTTCAGTTTGGGAAAGTCAGAAAAACATTTATGAAGTCGATCCATACGACGAAAACGAAACTTACGTCCATTCTATTTCACCAAGGATTTCTTTTAGTCTTTATCGGGTTCTTACTCGGACGAGCTTTAATCCTTAATGAAATCACACCGTTTGCATTACCATTTTTCGCAGCTGTGTATTTTTTGAAAAAGAAACGGGCGGGGCTCACATTAATTGCCTTAATGGTCGGATCGGCCACTATCTCGGCACTGACCGCCGCCTATGTACTTGGTGGGATGATATTATTTGTTCTCCTTTTCAAATGGGCTCAGGCATTAAAGATAGAGCCTCTTAAGGCAATGCCGTTTCTGGTCTTCCTCTCGGCCTTTCTATCCAAGACAACGATGATTTATTTTACAACGGGAATTGTGACATATGATTGGCTGATGATCGGAGTAGAGGCAGGGCTTGGATTTATCCTCACACTCATCTTTTTCCAAAGTCTGCCGCTCATCACCATGAGGAAAAAGAGACAGGCATTTAAAACAGAGGAAATTATTTGTCTCATTATTTTGTTCGCTTCGGTTTTGACAGGGACTATCGGCTGGACAGCCTATGATCTATCTGTTGAACATATATTATCTCGATATCTTGTATTAATCTTTGCTTTTGTCGCTGGAGCCACCATTGGTTCGACGGTTGGTGTGGTGACAGGGCTCATTCTAAGCTTAGCAACTGTATCCAACCTATATCAGATGAGTTTGCTGGCTTTTGCCGGTCTGTTAGGAGGGCTGTTACGGGAAGGAAACAAGCTTGGTGTATCGGTGGGACTGCTTCTAGGCACATTACTAATTGGCATTTATGGGGAGGGGATGACGCTGCTTGTTCCTACCATCATGGAGTCAATGGTGGCTGTTGCGCTCTTTCTGCTAACCCCACAAAGAGCTATTGCTAACCTGGCTAAATCCATTCCCGGAACAGCCGAACATACAGCAGAGCAACAGCAATACATGCGGAAGATCCGTGATGTGACTGCGAATAGGGTGGAACAATTTTCACACGTTTTCCAAGCGCTATCTAACAGTTTTTCAAAATTTCAATTTGAACATCCAAATTCGGAAAAAGAAGTGGATCTCTTTTTGAGTAATGTAACTGAGAAGACGTGTCAAAATTGCTTTAAAAAAGAGCAGTGCTGGACACAGAATTTCCAGAAAACCTATGATTATATGACTCACTTAATGGAGGATACAGAGGAAGGAACCATCAGTCTGAATGTCAAACTGCAAAAGGAGTGGGATCGCCATTGCGTAAAATCGGAAAAGGTAAAAACCGTGATCAAAAACGAGCTGGCCCAGTTCCACGCGAGTGAGAAGCTGAAAAAACAATTAATGGAGAGTAGGAGGTTGGTAGCCGATCAATTG
>NZ_ACPC01000027.1:0-982 GCF_000175075.1 Bacillus sp. m3-13 | reverse complement strand
GTTAAGTTTAAGGACGTTGCAGGTGCAGATGAAGAAAAGCAAGAGCTTGTCGAGGTTGTGGAATTCTTAAAGGATCCACGTAAATTCTCTGAGCTTGGTGCCCGTATCCCTAAAGGGGTTCTGCTTGTCGGACCTCCTGGTACAGGTAAAACATTATTGGCAAGAGCGGTTGCTGGAGAAGCTGGCGTACCATTCTTCTCTATCAGTGGTTCTGACTTTGTGGAAATGTTCGTTGGGGTCGGTGCATCCCGTGTACGTGACCTTTTCGAAAATGCGAAAAAGAACGCTCCATGTATCATTTTCATCGATGAGATCGATGCAGTAGGTCGCCAACGTGGCGCAGGCCTAGGTGGAGGTCATGATGAGCGTGAACAGACATTAAACCAATTGCTTGTTGAAATGGATGGTTTCGGAGCGAACGAAGGTATCATCATCGTTGCAGCAACGAACAGACCGGACATTCTTGACCCGGCATTATTGAGACCTGGTCGTTTTGACCGTCAAATCACGGTAGATCGCCCTGACTTGAAGGGCCGTGAAGCGGTACTGAAAGTTCATGCGAGAAATAAGCCTATTGATGATAGTATCAATATGAAGACGATTGCGATGCGTACCCCTGGATTCTCAGGGGCGGACCTTGAAAACTTGTTGAATGAAGCTGCACTTGTGGCTGCTAGACGCGACAAGAAGCATATTGATATGTTGGATATTGATGAAGCTATTGATAGAGTTATTGCTGGACCTGCTAAAAAGAGCAGAGTTATCTCCAAAAAAGAGCGCAATATTGTTGCCTATCATGAAGCAGGTCATACTATTATCGGTGTCGTGTTGGATGAAGCGGATACGGTGCATAAAGTTACGATCGTACCTCGTGGGCAGGCTGGCGGCTATGCGGTCATGCTTCCAAAAGAAGATCGTTACTTTATGACAAAACCAGAGCTATTAGATAAGATCACAGGTCTATTGGGTGGTCGTGTTGCAG
>NZ_ACPC01000028.1:0-4791 GCF_000175075.1 Bacillus sp. m3-13 | reverse complement strand
GCTTTGGGCATTTTTAATCATCTAGTTCCCTTAGCTACTAACCTCCATAATTGTACTCCTCATGCCACAGTGTTTAGAAAATCTTCTCCGCAACAAGAGAAAAGACGTAACCATAAAGGTTACGCCTCCTCCTCTGTGCTTTCCTTGTTTTCTCTACCTTCTACAAGTTCAGGCTCGCCTGGTTCTTGTTCTTCTCCAGGATCGATTTCCTCTTCTTGTCGTGGAGGTAAGATGGAAGCAACCACTTCATCATCTTCATGATTGAAGCTGTATTTACCTGATTTTAAATCGCCGATTGTGATATTTTCGTTCACGTCAAGTTCCGTGACATCCACATCAATGGATTCCGGTACATCGTTTGGAAGTGCTTTGATGGAGACTTCATGGAGAACTTGTTGTAAGACCCCTCCATCTTTCACTCCTTTTGCATCGCCTGTAACGTGAACCGTAACATCTACATCAATCTCTGATTTAAAATTTACTACATGGAAATCCAAGTGGACGAATTCCAAGCTTTTCAACGGGTTAATCTGATAATCGTAAAGCATTACTTTGCGCTTATCTGAGCCGATTTCAAGCGAAATGATGCCGTTTCGTCCTGTTTCACGAATCGTTTTAATAAATTCTTTACTATCGACAGTAATAGATTTATTTTCTGTATCATTCCCGTAAACAACCGCTGGAATTAAACCTTCCTCACGGATTTTGGTTTTTGAAGATCCTTTGAATTCTGTACGTTCATTTGCATGTAATACTGACATTCTTATCACCTTCCTGGGAAAATAAAATACTTGTCTCTCATTCAATTTCCCCAATTTTCGGAAGGTTAAACATGATTCTTACGATTAATCAAATAAAGTACTAACGGATTTTTCTTCATGCACACGAATTATCGCTTCAGCAATAAGCTGTGCAACAGACAGTTGTGTGATTTTTTCTATTTTCTTCTCTTCTGGTAAGGAGATGGTGTTTGTGATTACCAACTCTTTAATTTTAGAGTTTTGAATACGTTCAATTGCAGGGCCTGACAGTACTGGGTGTGTACAGCATGCATATACTTCTTTTGCTCCATTTTCAATCAAGGCATTTGCCGCTAACGTTATGGTTCCCGCAGTATCAATCATGTCATCGATCAAGATGGCCGTTCTTCCTTCGATATGACCAACAATGTTCATAACCTCTGCAACATTTGGACGAGGTCTGCGTTTGTCGATGATCGCAATCGGCGCTTTCAAGCGATCAGCTAGCTTTCTTGCTCTTGTTACCCCACCATGGTCAGGGGATACGATTACAAGGTCTTCTAGTTGTTTGCTATCGAAGTATTCCGCCAAAATCGGAACACCCATTAAGTGGTCAATCAGGATATCAAAGAATCCTTGAATTTGCGGTGCATGCAGATCAAGCGTGATGACGCGGTCTGCTCCAGCAGTTTCTAATAGGTTTGCCACTAGTTTAGCCGTGATTGGCTCACGAGCACGCGCTTTACGGTCTTGTCTTCCATAACCGTAGTATGGCATTACAATGTTGATTGTTTTTGCAGAAGCACGTTTTAGTGCATCAATCATGATAAGCGTCTCCATGATATGTTCGTTTACAGGTGCGCTTGTAGATTGGATCACATACACGTCACAACCACGGATGCTTTCCTCGATGTTTATTTGGACTTCTCCATCACTGAAACGGGCAACGGAACATTTTCCGATTGGAACACCTACATGTTGAGCAATTTCTTCCGCTAAGGCTGTGTTGGAATTTAACGTAAAAATCTTTAGATTAGAATCTGCATACTTTGGCATGATATCTTGAACCCTCCGCTAGGTTTTTTTAATGGCTTCTTTTAATGACTTTGTTAAACACTACTGTTGATTTCCGCACCGGACTTCGCTTTCCTAGGGGCGCTGCTTGAGCCTCCTCACAACGCTCGGGGGTCTCAAGCTACCGCTATCTCCCTCAGGACAAGGAAGACTTCGTCAGCGATTCATCGCACGAAGAAAATGCGTAGCATTTTCGAGGAGTCTTCGCCCTGTGCTCCAATCAACAGCTGTAAAAACTCTCTGAAACAGTCGATTTATTTATTGTTAAGCTTGTTTACGTAGTTTTCTTTGTTTACTTGGCGTGCGCGTGCGATGGATAGTGCTTCTCCTGGCACATCTTCTGTGATGGTGGAGCCTGCTGCAACATAGGCGTTTTTGCCGATTGTTACAGGTGCCACCAAGTTGGAGTTGCAACCTACAAACACACCATCTTCAATTTTGGTTAAGTATTTCTTTTTCCCATCATAGTTGACGGTGATAGAGCCGCATCCAAGGTTCACGTCCGCTCCAACTTCCGCATCTCCAATATAGCTAAGATGAGAAGCCTTGCTTCCGTTTCCAAATGTCGCTTTTTTCACTTCCACAAAGTTACCGAGCTTTACTTCATTTCCAATCTTGGAATCAGGTCTCACGTGAGCAAACGGTCCGATATTTACATCATGACCAATTTCACTGTCATGTGCCACAGATTGGCGGATGGTTGTTCGGTCCCCGATTTGGCAATCTTTAATCTCGGAGTTCGGACCGATGATGCAATCTTCCCCGATCTTCGTCTCACCCAAGATAACGGTGCCAGGGTTGATGACAGTATCTCTGCCAATCTCTGCATCTGCTGAGATATACGTATTATCTGGATCAATGATGCTAACTCCATTGATCATATGTTTTTTATTAATTCTTTTCTTCATTGTTTTTTCGGCCTGAGAAAGTGCCACTCTGTCATTGACTCCAAGTGTTTCATCAAAGTCTAATGTTTGGTAGGCAGAAACGATATCGCCTTGTTCTTTCAGTATTTCAATGACATCCGGAAGGTAATATTCTCCTTGCACATTGTCATTGGAAACATTGTTCAGCGCTGTAAAAAGTGCCTCATTATCGAAGCAGTAAGTACCTGTATTGATTTCTGTCACTTTACGTTCATCTTCGTTAGCGTCCTTGTGCTCCACAATTTTCCCAACATGTCCTTCGCTATTGCGGATAATGCGTCCATACCCAGTAGGATCTTCTGCATAAGCTGTCAGAATGGTCGCCTTCGCTCCCGTGTTTTCGTGCAGATCAAGCAGTTCCTGCATCGTTTCCGGTGTGATAAGTGGAGTATCTCCACAAATGACCAGTGTTACGCCTTTTTTATCTTGCAACATTGGTGCAGCTTGCATGACTGCATGCGCTGTTCCTAACTGTTCTGCCTGAAGGGCATACTCGCTTCTTGATCCAAGATGGCTCTTTACTGTCTCCGCTCCATGTCCAACCACAGTTACAATTTTCTCGAAGTTGAGTGCAGAGACATGATCAACGACATGTTGAACCATTGGTTTGCCACAAACAGGGTGTAACACTTTATATAATTTGGATTTCATCCGTGTACCTTGTCCAGCTGCTAAAATTACGGCATATCGATTTATCATAACGGCCTCCATTTTCACCTAATTATCCATTACGAATATATCCTAAAACGGGGCCCATTTCAAGGAAGTACACGAAAGTACATTTATTTGTCAAAAAAAAGACCAAAAGAAAAAACAGGCCGCATAACAGCCTGTTTCACCTTTTATCGATTAAGAAGCACCTGCTTCTTCGTATTCTACTTCTAATTCGCCTAAGCGGTGGTACTCTGCTAGAACCGCTTCTTGGATTTTCCCACGCGTCCCGGAATTGATTGGGTGCGCAATATCGCGGAATTCTCCATCCGGCGTACGTTTACTAGGCATCGCAACGAACAAGCCGTTGTTTCCATCGATCACACGGATGTCATGAACAACGAATTCATGATCTAATGTAATAGATGCGATAGCTCTCATGCGACCATCGGTATTTACGCGGCGTAATCTTACGTCAGTTACTTCCATTCTGTTCACCACCTTTTGTCCCAATAAAAAACTTAGTATTATAAATTCTCTAAATTTTCTAGAATTCCTTCTTATTTTCAAATTTTTTTTGAAAATTTTGGGCAAATTGGTGTAAAAAGAACAGATTCTATTTTACTAGAGCGATAACTTCTATTTCTACCAGAACATCTTTCGGTAAACGGGCAACCTCCACACAAGACCTTGCAGGTTTGTGAGCGGAGAAATACTCTCCATACACTTCATTTATTTCTCCAAATTGATTCATATCTTTAATGAAAACAGTGGCTTTCACTACTGTTTCCAAGGAAGCACCGGCTTCTTCTAAAACCGCTTGCAAGTTTTTGAATACTTGATGAGTTTGTTCTTTCACATCTCCTTCAAGTAATTCTCCATTTGGCAATAACGGTATTTGACCTGAACTGTAAAAAAGATTGTTGACGATGATCCCCTGGGAATATGGACCTATCGCTTTTGGAGCGGCATCTGTATGAACAACTTTCATGATCTTACACACCCTTTAGTTTATTGTAATATTTTCTTTTACATGCTGAAGATAGTTGCCTTGCTGCACTTCTATCTGTCGGTCTCTTTCACTGACCTTTTCCAACTTAGCCAAGGAAACATAGTCATCGACCAGGCGTTCTTCGATATTTTCAGACTCCACTAGAATTCCGATGCCTGCTACGTTCGCTTGAAACTCAGCAAGTAAGTTCACCATTCCGCTGACCGTCCCGCCGGCCTTCATAAAGTCATCGATAATCAGGACATTCGAGCCCGTCTCTAAGCTTCTCTTTGCCAGGACCATCGTTTGAATTCGTTTGGATGAACCGGAAACATAATTAATGCTTACTGTAGAACCTTCTGTGACCCTGCTGTCCCGTCTTACAATAACAACCGGCACATTTAAAAAG
>NZ_ACPC01000029.1:0-559 GCF_000175075.1 Bacillus sp. m3-13 | reverse complement strand
AGGAAATCACATTTGGCGAAGCAAGTACTGGTGCCCATAATGACTTCCAACGTGCTACAGGAATAGCTCGTAAAATGGTTACAGAATACGGAATGAGTGAAAAACTTGGTCCATTGCAATTTGGTCAAGCTTCAGGAGGGCAAGTCTTCCTTGGTCGTGATATTCAAAATGAGCAAAACTACAGTGATGCTATTGCACACCAAATTGACATGGAGATTCAACGTTTCATCAAAGAGTGTTACGAAAGAGCCAAGCAGATTCTTACGGAAAACCGTGATAAGCTGGAGCTTGTAGCACAAACGCTATTAGAAGTTGAAACACTTGATGCAGAACAAATCAGACACCTATATGACAAAGGGAAGCTTCCAGAACTTCCTGTAAAAACTGAAGGTGGCGATGATGTGAAAGTGAACATCAACTCTAAAAAAGAAGCAGACAAAACTGAATCTACCGACGAAACCAAACCTGAATAAACAAAAAGGTGCCTGGAGTAAAATTCAGGCACCTTTTTTATGCGATTCAATCGTAGAAGGTTGTTTTTACTTGCACGATGCTTTCC
>NZ_ACPC01000030.1:0-6502 GCF_000175075.1 Bacillus sp. m3-13 | reverse complement strand
CCCTTCTGCCACATAGTCTTCCTCTGTAAGAAAGATCCCTTCTAGATCCAAGCTGGCCCCTAATTCCCTTTTACCTAAAAGATTATTTAAGTAGTGGTGGGACTTTAACCTTGTATCACCTTCAGGGGTATTACGTCTCCGGTTCAAAACTACTGCATTCTTACTCCCAGGATTGTGTTCAGGTGCAGGCCTTGTGAACAACAGCAAGGACGGGGCTCGGTACGTTTCAGTTGGAAGCCCCCAGTTGCTGATGCCGGCCGTGACATTCAGCCGGATTACACCATCCGTTAAACCGTTTTTCTCCAATGCCTCTATTACCAAATCGTATAGCTGCTCATTTGTATGGTCCCACTCTATATAGACGGACTCTAAACCTTCCCTTAACCGTTTCAGGTGATCGCGAAACAAGAACGGGACACCGTTATACGTACGGAACGTTTCAAAAAGCCCCACTCCGTATAAAAAACCGTGATCCATTACAGATACATTTGTCTCTTCTATCGGTTGCCAACTTCCATCCTTATAAACAATCATGTTATACCTTTTTGGTAGAGTAGGTGGCAATAAAGTTGCGCAACAACTCTTTCCCTACGGAGGTCATAATGGATTCGGGGTGGAATTGTACTCCTTCGATCGGCAACTCTTTATGACGGATGGCCATTATTTCATCTTGATCTGTCCATGCTGTTATCTCAAAGCATTCCGGCAGGGTTTCCTTTTTTACGATTAAAGAGTGGTATCTTGTCGCAACAAAGGGATTCGCCAATGTTTGGAAAATCGTTTTTCCATCATGATGCATCTCAGACGTCTTTCCATGCATCAATCTTTCCGCCTGGATCACATCACCGCCAAAAACCTGGGCAATGGATTGATGTCCAAGGCATACGCCAAATATCGGCTTCTTGCCGGAAAAATGCTTAATTACTTCCAAACTGATTCCTGCCTCATTTGGTGAACAAGGTCCAGGAGAAATCATTAAAAATTCAGGGTTGAGTGCTTCGATCTCCTCAATGGTAATTTCGTCATTACGCTTTACCACCAGATCCTCGCCAAGCTCTCCTAAATATTGCACCAAATTGTACGTAAATGAATCATAGTTATCGATCATTAAAATCATACTCTCACCTCTGCTCGTTTTTTTACCTCTTCTTCACTCAGCTCTTTCGCTTTCCATAGGGCTGCGGCTTTCTTTAAGGATTCTTTATATTCCCGCCTCGGCACAGAGTCAATGACCACTCCAGCACCTGCCTGAACATAGGCCATGCCTTCTTTGGCAATCATTGTCCGGATGGAGATGTTTAGCTCCATCTCTCCATCATAGCCGATCCACCCTATGGAACCAGTATATACAGAACGTCTTACCGGCTCAAGTTCTTCTATAATCTCCATCGTCCTTACCTTAGGTGCACCAGTTATCGTACCGCCAGGGAAGGTCGCCTCGATGATATCAGAAATATTTTTTCCTTCTCTTAATACCCCTTGGACATTCGAGACAATGTGCATAACATGCGAATACTTTTCGATCGCCATGAATTCATTCACTTCTACCGTACCATATTCGCAGACCCGGCCCAGATCGTTGCGCTCAAGATCCACCAGCATGACATGTTCGGCACGCTCTTTTTCATTATCAATCAGCTCTTGTGCAAGCCTGATGTCCTCTTCATCCGTCATCCCGCGGGATCTTGTACCTGCTATCGGCCGCGTACTTACCACATCATCTTTTTTCTTGACTAAAAGTTCCGGGGAACCGCTGACAAGCTGGAAATCCGGGAATTGCATATACCCCATATATGGAGAAGGGTTGATTTTTCTCAAAGACGAGTAGACTTCCATAGAATGAGTCAAAAGCGGTTCTCCCTGTCTGACAGAAAGATTCACTTGAAAAACATCACCTTGCGCAATATATGCTTGAATCTTTTTTACAGCTTTTATGAAGTCCTCTTCTGTAAAAGAAACCTCTCTGCTTTCGACCGGTTGTCTCTGGGGCGTGTACGGGTAGAACGTTTCTTCTTCCACCGGCTGTTCCCATTGTTTTTTATATAACTCTAGTCGTGTAATAGCTGCTTTTTCTTGTCCTTCTGGAGCATGGCTTATCAAATAGAGCACATTATCTTTTTTGTCATACACAAAAACATCATCAAACAACAGGAAATAAAGGTCCGGCAAAGCCAGGTCATCTTCAGCGATATCTGGTAAACGTTCAATATACCTGACGCAATCATAGGTCAAGTAACCAATCGCTCCCCCTGTAAAGTCAGGAAAGCCTTGTAGTTTTTGAATAGATCGCTCTGAAATGACTTCTTGTAACAAGGATAATGGATTTCCAGTCCTCTTTTCTTTTTTCCCATCCAGATAATCTATGTGCAGCTCTTGTTCTTTTCCTTGAATGGTGGCAATTGGGTCAAGCCCGATGATATGATATCTTCCCCCACGCCCACTCTCTAAAAGGACATGATACGGTTTGTCCTTTGCGAGTGATTTATATTTAGCAAACCATTGATCTTCGTTTAACGTTAACTTGATTCCAACAGGCACCTTTTGCATTCTTGCTGTCACGCTCCTAAATTGCATACTACCTTTATATTACATGAAAATTACACTCTGATGCACGATAAAAGAAAAGGGAAACAGCTCAACTGACTGTTCCCCTTAAGATAACCTATTCTTCAAATTGATATAATGGTGTGCTTAAATAGCGTTCCCCATTACTTGGGATAATTGCCAGCACCTTTTTGCCTTTACCAAGCTCTTTTGCCACTTGCAAGGCCGCAGATATCGCAGCTCCGGAAGAGATACCTCCAAGCAACCCTTCACGTTTAGCAGCAAGGCGAGCATATTCAAACGCTTCTTCATTTTTCACGGTAATCACTTGATCGTAGATGTTTGTATCCAAGATAGAAGGAACAAACCCTGCACCAATTCCCTGAATTTTGTGAGGCCCTGGTTTACCGCCGGAAAGTACCGGGGAATCTGCCGGCTCCACCGCCACAATTTTAATACCCGGGAATGCCTCCTTTAAGACTCCGCCGGCACCTGTGATGGTACCGCCTGTTCCGATACCAGAGACAAAGGCATCAAGACCGTCGCTGAATTGCTCGACAATCTCTTTCCCTGTCGTGTTACGGTGTATCTCAGGGTTTGCCGGATTATTGAATTGCTGCGGCATGAATATTCCTTTTTCTTTAGCCAATTCTTCCGCTTTTCGAATCGCGCCGCCCATGCCTTCCGGACCTGGTGTAAGTACCAGTTCTGCTCCATAGGCACGAAGGAGATTTCGTCTCTCCAAGCTCATCGTCTCAGGCATGACCAGGATAGCCTTCAGTCCTTTAGCTGCCGCAATCATCGCAAGTCCGATTCCAGTATTCCCGCTAGTAGGCTCAATAATCGTGTCACCTTCTTTTAACTTGCCATCCTCTATCGCAGCATCAAGCATCGCTAAGGCAATACGATCTTTAACACTGCTTCCAGGATTCATAAATTCAAGCTTCAGATACACATCAGCCATGTCTTCGTCTACAATTCGATTTAGCTTTACGACGGGAGTCTTCCCGACTAACTCATCAATAGAATTTGCTACTCGTACCATTTATTCTTCCCCCTGTCTTTAAAACTTAGTGTTTTGGTCGGATTAATCCCATTTAACACCATTAAATCTGAATTGTCAATTTATTTGGTTCGACCTATTGTGCAGACGGTAGATTCCACTCCACCCCAACCTCGTCCCAGAAGATGGAGGCATCTACTGAACCGTCCATATGTTCCATCGCAAGGTGACGGCGAATCTGGTCTTTAACTTCATCAAAGGAATACGTAACGCCATCCATTTTTTCATAAAGGTAAATGATAGCGTACTTTTCATCAACAGAAATTGGATCGCTCCACGTTTTCTCTTTTAAGTTTGCAGCTTCTGCCATATAGGCTGTCGGATACACTTGCGATTCATGCGTCAAAAACCCAAGATCGCCTCCTTGGTTTGCTGTCAACTCATCTGTTGAGACTTCCATTGCAAGAGAAGTAAAATTGGATCCATCCTCTAATTCTTTTACAACAGCGTCTGCCTCATCTTTCGTCTCTACGATAATATGTGAGAGATGAAAAGCGTCCTCTATCGTATAAAGCTGTTTGTTTTCTTGATAATAACTTTCAAGCTCTGCTTCTGGTATGTTGACATCCTTCACAAGCAGTTCTTCTAATAATAAACTGGAACGAATCTGCTCCTTCACCAGCTCTTCAGAAGTATTTGTATGCAAAGGAGAACGACTGTACATCGTTTTGATCATTTTCCATTCTCTGTCGACCGACTGCTCCGAAACCGTCACCTTATATTTCTTCGCGATTTGTTTCACCACTTCATTATTAACCATTTTCGTGAGCATTTCCTGCCCATACATACCTTCAAGTTCCTCTAACATATCTTTTCTTGTAATGACCGTATCGCCCACTGTTGCAACGATATTTGCCTGACCATTAACGAATGCACTTGCATCAGATGCCTCTCTCAAGGAGAAAGTCTGCTTTACCACTACTGCTAGCGTGAGGCAATTAATAATCACGAGGCCAAATATGATATTCCATACCCACTTTTGTTTTAATCTCCGCTTTTCGTTCATATGTGCCCCCTAGCCTTTTACTTGCTCCCTCATCGCTTCTAATTCTTCTTTGCTGAAAAGATACTTGGCATTACAGAAGTGACAGTGTGTTTCTGCTTGACCGTCTTCCTCGATAATTTCTGTGATATCCTTTTCTCCCAGAGAAATGATCGCTTGTTCGAAGCGTTCTTTAGAACAAGTGCATTTGAATTCAATTGGCATGTTTTCCAGGACTTTTACATTTCCTTCTCCAAGGATTTCTGTCAAAAGTTCTTCCGGCGTCAGGCCTCTTTCAATCAACTTGGAAACAGGGGTCATATTATTGATTTTCTCTTCAATCAAAGTGATTGTCTCTTCTGACGTTCCTGGTAAAAGTTGAATGATGAAACCTCCCGCTGCAAGAATCGTGTTATCAGGGTTAACAAGTACACCAACTCCGACTGCAGAAGGCACCTGCTCGGAAGATACAAGATAATAAGTAAAGTCCTCACCAAGCTCTCCTGAAATCAATTCTGTTTGACCGGAAAAATGCTCTCTTAGACCAAGGTCTTTAACAACAGAAAGTGTTCCGTTGGTTCCGACCGCACGCGCCACATCAAGCTTGCCGTGCTGATTCAAGTCAAAATGCGTTTGAGGGTTGGTAACATAACCACGAACTTGGCCTTTTGCGTTGCTGTCGACTAAAATTACCCCAATAGGCCCGCCGCCATCTATTTTCACGGTAAGTTTATTTTCACCTTTTAGCATTGCTCCCATCATAACGGATGCAGTCATGGCACGGCCTAATGCAGCGGAAGCTGTTGGCCATGTCTGATGGCGTTGTTGAGCCTCTCCCACCGTTTCTGTTGTTCTAATTCCATATGCACGTACTTGGCCATCAAAAGCCAAAGCTTTTACGAGATAGTCTGACATGTTAGTTAGCTCCTTTCGTGTTTCAATCCTCTTTAGTATTTTTCATATAAATTAAATGCAATCCCTTTAACGTCAAGAAAGGATCTACAATATCAATAACATCTGACTCATTGCCGATAAGGGAAGCAAGACCACCGGTGGCAATAACTTTCGGTGTTACATCACTTTGTTTCTTCATACGATTTACGATTCCCTCAACCTGTCCAACATAGCCAAAAAGAATGCCCGCTTGCATCGCGCTTACGGTGTTTTTGCCTATTACTCCATCTGGTCTGGCAATTTCTATTCTTGGAAGCTTGGATGCACGGGAGTATAACGCTTCTGTGGAAATGCTGATCCCAGGTGCGATTGCCCCGCCCATATATTGCTTGTCCTCGTTTATGTAGCAATAGGTAGTTGCGGTTCCAAAGTCCACAATCACTAGTGGGCTTCCATAAAGATGGATCCCCGCCACAGCATTGACGATTCTGTCGGCTCCTACTTCTCTTGGGTTTTCATACTTTATATTTAAACCTGTTTTGATTCCTGGTCCGACGATGAGTGGTTTTAGATGAAAGTATTTTTGGCACATTCTTTCAAGGGAGAACATGATTGGCGGAACTACGGAGGAAATGATGATTCCTTCGAAGTCTTTAAAGGTTAAGCCTACATGTTCGAGCAGGGATTTGAAGATCATCCCGAATTCGTCTTCTGTTTTGTTGCGGCTTGTTTCGACACGCCAGTGATGTTTAAGTTCTTCTCCGTCATATACACCGATTACGGTGTTGGTATTTCCGACATCTAACACAAATAACATTTATATCCCCACCATGCTTTAAAATTAGTTTCATTATACTATATGGTAACCTAACTGACTCAATAGAAATAATTATTCCTCGGGAAATCATAATTCGACAAGATTCTGGTTTTAGGGTTTACTCCTGTTTCCTTTCGTTCCGGGGTTCGCTTATCCAGAGGGCGTGTGCTTGAGCCTTCTCACTTCGGGGGCTTCATTAAAC
>NZ_ACPC01000031.1:0-1780 GCF_000175075.1 Bacillus sp. m3-13 | reverse complement strand
CTTTTTGGCTTTTATTCAGGATTTGTTGTTATTGGTTATGTGTTCGCCATTATGGTAGGTGTATGTCGAAGGCGGCTTTGAAGTTGGAGGTTGTTAGTAGATTGTATGATTTTTTGTTTGATTTGATGATAGGTTGTTTGGTCTTGGTGGGATTTTGTTTGGGCGTGTGGGGGTTATGTGTAGAAGTTTTGTTTTAAATGGTAGAAGTGAGGTTGGGAAATGTAGAAAGTGGTTTGGGAAATGTATAAGATCTTCCGGAAATTGTAGAAGTTCACATGGGAAATGTACAACCAGCCGATTTCACCATATCATCACCAAAGTAAAACGTAAAAACCCGCCCTTATGCATTTTAACAATGCATAAGAGCGGGCAGAGAAAACAAATCATTATCCCTTAATCGCGGCAAACGATTTTTCAATCGCATCCAATGTCTTTTCAATATCCTCATCCGTATGAGCTGTGGACAAGAACAATCCTTCAAACTGAGAAGGTGGCAAGAATACTCCATTGTTTGCCATTTCGCGGAAAAACTTCGCGAAATAACCTAAATCCGAAGACTTTGCCACATCATAGTTTACAACTTCCTCACTATTAAAGAAGAAACCAATCATGGAACCTGCACGGTTTACAGAAACAGGGACATCATACTTCTCGCCTAGCGCGACGATCCCCTCTTCCAGGCGATCCGCTTTCTTTCCGAATTCTTTATACGTTTCAGGAGTCAGTTGGGCCAAAGTCTCATATCCAGCTGTCATAGCAAGCGGGTTACCAGACAACGTTCCAGCCTGATAAATCGGTCCGCTTGGAGCAATTTGTGCCATGATTTCTGCTTTTCCGCCGTATGCACCAACAGGTAGACCTCCACCGATTACTTTACCAAGACATGTTAAGTCTGGTGTTACGCCGTAATATCCTTGCGCACAATGGTAATCGACGCGGAAACCAGTCATTACCTCATCAAAGATTAGTACTGCGCCATATTCAGTCGTTACCTCACGCAAGCCTTCCAAGAAACCTGGTTGCGGCGGAACCACTCCCATGTTTCCTGCAACAGGCTCCACAATGACACCGGCGATATCGTCTCCAAATTCCTTGAATGCATAACGGATGCTCTCCAGGTCATTGTAAGGCACAGTAATCGTGTTTTGAGCCACACCCTCAGGAACACCAGGGCTGTCTGGTAAACCAAGTGTAGCGACCCCCGAACCGGCTTTAATCAACAGAGAATCACCATGGCCATGGTAGCAGCCTTCAAACTTGATAATCTTGTTGCGGCCTGTGTACCCACGCGCCAAACGAAGTGCACTCATCGTTGCTTCCGTACCGGAGCTTACCATACGGACTACTTCGATGGATGGTACTCTTTCAATGACAAGTTTTGCAAGTTCGTTTTCAATAAGTGTCGGAGCACCAAAGCTTGTCCCTGATTCTGTTACCTTTTTGATTGCTTCCACTACGCGGTCATTGGAGTGCCCGTGAATTAGTGGTCCCCAGGAAAGGACATAATCTATGTATTCGTTACCGTCTACATCGTATATTTTGGAGCCTTTTCCTCGCTCCATGAAGATTGGGTCCATATCTACTGATTTAAAAGCACGCACTGGGCTGTTCACGCCGCCTGGCATCAGCTTGGATGCTTCTATAAAAGCTTCTTTAGATTTTTCATAACTTCTCATTCTTCTATCATCCTTTCTTTTATCTGAAATGGATTACCTATACCGTTCCTTTACGCTACAGGCACTTGCTTTCCGCGGGCGGTCCGGAAGCCTCCTCGGCTGCG
>NZ_ACPC01000032.1:0-3381 GCF_000175075.1 Bacillus sp. m3-13 | reverse complement strand
TACTCATTTATGTAGCAGCTTTTCTTTTATCTATCATATAGACTTTCCAACTATAAATAAAGCTAAAACTGCCAGTAGCATCTTACTGGCAGTTCAATCATGTTTTTGGGGTACAGTCGCCTAGCGTAGATTAGATAACTTGTGAAGTCATCGCTTCTTTTTCTTCTGTCTCTTCTACAAGATGATCAAGCAAACTTACAAGATCCATTCTCGTGTTACATTCATTAATAGAATTACGTACTAATGCATTGCCGCGGATGCCTTTAAGGTACCATGCTGTGTGTTTGCGCATTTCGCGTACTGCTGTATTTTCTCCTTTAAGGTCGATAAGACGATCAAGGTGAAGCTTACACACATCCATTTTTTCACGAACAGATGGTTCTCCGACAAGCTTTCCTGTTTCCAGGTATTGTACAGTACTGTAAATCATCCAAGGGTTTCCGAGTGCCGCACGACCAATCATGACACCGTCCACACCAGTTTCCTCTAGCATCCTTTTTGCATCCTGAGGAGTTTGAACGTCACCATTGCCGATGACAGGGATGTTGACGGACTCTTTAACTTGCTTGATGATGTCCCAGTCTGCATGTCCCTCATACATTTGTACTCTAGTACGGCCATGGACCGCTACCGCTTGCCCGCCTGCGCGTTCAACGGCACGGGCATTTTCAATGGCAAAGATGTGATCTTCGTCCCAACCTGTGCGCATTTTAACTGTGACCGGCTTATCAACTGCATCTACGACAGCTGCCACCATCTCATAAATCTTGTTCGGATCAAGCAGCCATTTAGCACCTGCGTCACATTTGACGATTTTTGGTACCGGGCACCCCATATTTATATCAATAATGTCTGCTGTGGTGTTTTTGTCTACGAATTTCGCCGCTTCCACAAGGGTATCTTTCTCGCCACCGAAGATTTGCAGACTTAGTGGTTTCTCGCGCTCATCAATATAAAGCATGCCCATTGTTTTGGCATTTTTATAGAGAATCGCTTTGTCACTGACCATCTCGGCACAGACAAGGCCCGCTCCGAATTCTTTAACCGTCAGGCGGAACGCGGCATTACATACTCCTGCCATTGGCGCTAAGACCACTTGGTTTTTCATGGTGATATCGCCGATTTTCAACATCAGTTATTAACCTCCTCCCTGTTTAGTTCTGGTGGTTCGAGTTCCTTTACCGTGATATTTAGTTCCTTGGCAATCGACTGAACAAGCTCCTCTGAAGGAACGCGGTTTCCCCGTTCAACCTCTCCTAGTACAGAGACTGAAATATGAAGATTTTTAGCAAATGATTCTTGGGTATATCCTTTTAGCTTTCGGTAAGCCCGGATACGTCTTCCCCACTTTTCGGCTTCCATACATGTACCCCTTCTCTATCTTGTTGTGCAAGAAGTTCTTTTCTATCTATCTCTATGGGCAGATCTTTATTTTCCGCGATCTCCATTAAAGGAACAAAAACAAAAGCTCTTTCCCACATTCTCGGATGAGGGATAATAAGCTCTTCTGTTTCAATATTTTCTTGGTTATACAATAAAATGTCAAGGTCTAAAGTACGCGGACCCCAACGCACCTCTCTTTTCCGCCCAAAAAAATGCTCAAATCCTTGTAATACCTTTAATAAATCAAAAGGGGGCAACTGAGTGTTTACTTTAATTACCATATTTAAAAACTTGTCCTGGTCTGTATAGCCGACAGGATCTGTTTCATAAATGGAAGATTCCTTTTCTAAAGTTATCTTTTCATGTTGATGGATTTGTTCCACTGCATCTTGAAGGTACCCGGCACGGTTTCCTTGATTGGATCCCAGGGCAATATAAGCTGTATTCATCACGAACGGCCCCTCGTTATTTCTACTGCGACAGATTCATAGTGGCCAGGGATCGGCGGGTCCGGCTTGATTGCTTTAATGGTACAACTTTGAATGAGTTCAAAGGCGGACAGAATTTCCTCTGCAATTCTCTCCGCAACGGTTTCTACTAATTTGTGTGTTTCACCCTCGACTACTTTTTTACATGTATTATATAGATCTGCATAGTTCACCGACTGGGTAAGGTCATCTGTTTTGCCTGCTTTGGATAGATCAAGTTCTACCTTCAGATCAATGATAAACCGTTGGCCAAGTTTCGTTTCTTCCGGAAATACGCCATGGTAGCCGTAGAATTTCATCTGATTTACATATATTTTATCGATAGGTAACCTCTCCTTCAGAAAGCATGGCATCCATCATTTTCGCCATACGCGTAATTTCTTTCACATCATGTACTCGGACGATGTGACAGCCCTTCTGTATACCAAGGCACACCGTGGCCCCGGTCCCTTCCATTCTTTCCTCAGCAGGAAGATCTAACACATGACCGATAAACCTTTTTCTAGATGTACCAAGCAACAACGGGTAACCTAAGGTATGGAAATGGTCGAGCTTTTGCATCACTTTAATATTGTCTTCAAATGTCTTGGCAAACCCTATCCCGGGGTCCAAAATGATGTTTTCATCCTTCACCCCGGCACGCTTGACCAATGTAATGCTCTCAAACAAATCACTGATCATATCCGGAATCAACTGGTGGTAGTCCCGCTCTTTCCGGTTTTGCATAAGGATGATTGGTACTTGGAGCTCAGCTGCAACAACAGGCATGGCTGGGTCTTCCTTTGCCCCCCATACATCATTGATAATGTGGGCGCCTGCCTGTATTGCTTGCCTTGCAACTTCCGCCTTATAGGTGTCGATGGAAATGGGTACTTGCACTTCCTTAGATATAGCCTGTATAACCGGAATGACCCGCTCCAGTTCCTGCTCAAGGCTCACCTTCTCCGCACCGGGCCTGGTCGATTCCCCGCCTATATCAAGGATATCCGCCCCTTGCGCCACAAGTTCCTTTGCACGCAGAACCGCACGTTCCACTTCATTGTATTTGCCTCCATCGGAAAAAGAATCCGGAGTGGCATTCAAGATCCCCATGATTAAGGTTTTTTCACCTAACGGTAAGTTATATGGTCCACATGTCAGCTTCGTTTGATATAAGTTCGTATTTCCCATTTTTACAATCTACCTTCTTTACCTGTTGATAGGACATCAATTGTTTTTCTGTGCTTTGTGTATACAAACCCTTCAGACAAGTGAGCCACGATGAATTCACCGCAGGAAATATTGTGTCATCCAGCTCAGCAATCCGAATTATTTCCTGGGTGGAGTTGGTAATGAATACTTCATCCGCTTCTAAAAGTTCCTCTTTCGGAAACTTCCCTTCTATCACTTCCAGGTTGAGACGGGAGCATAAGTGCAGGATGAACTTTCTGGTCACTCCATTTAAAATTCCTGTCGAAATGCTCGGGGTATAGACGGTATCCCCTTTTATCCAAAAGATATTAGAGACTAA
>NZ_ACPC01000033.1:0-694 GCF_000175075.1 Bacillus sp. m3-13 | reverse complement strand
CACCTGACACTGTCTCCCAGCCCGATAAGGGCTGCGGGTTAGAATTTCAATACAGCCAGGGTAGTATCCCACCGACGCCTCCACCGAAGCTAGCGCTCCGGCTTCTCAGGCTCCTACCTATCCTGTACAAGCTGTACCAAAATTCAATATCAGGCTACAGTAAAGCTCCACGGGGTCTTTCCGTCCTGTCGCGGGTAACCTGCATCTTCACAGGTACTATAATTTCACCGAGTCTCTGGTTGAGACAGTGCCCAGATCGTTACGCCTTTCGTGCGGGTCGGAACTTACCCGACAAGGAATTTCGCTACCTTAGGACCGTTATAGTTACGGCCGCCGTTTACTGGGGCTTCGGTTCAAAGCTTCGCTTGCGCTAACCTCTCCCCTTAACCTTCCAGCACCGGGCAGGCGTCAGCCCCTATACTTCGCCTTACGGCTTCGCAGAGACCTGTGTTTTTGCTAAACAGTCGCCTGGGCCTATTCACTGCGGCTCTCTCGGGCTTTAACACCCTAACAGAGCACCCCTTCTCCCGAAGTTACGGGGTCATTTTGCCGAGTTCCTTAACCAGAGTTCTCTCGCTCACCTTAGGATTCTCTCCTCGCCTACCTGTGTCGGTTTGCGGTACGGGCACCATACTCCTCGCTAGAGGCTTTTCTTGGCAGTGTGAAATCAGGAACTTCGGTACTATATTTCCCT
>NZ_ACPC01000034.1:0-1822 GCF_000175075.1 Bacillus sp. m3-13 | reverse complement strand
TGCTCTGTCGTCTCTCTCAAGGCGACTTTATTATCTTACCAAATCAATCAGTTTGTGTCAACAACTTTTTTCATTTCTTTTTTTCGGTAGAAACGATGTCGTTTGTGACAACGAATATTAATATACCATCGCTAGAATACAAAGGCAATAGGTTTTTTCGATTATTTTCGTTAAATGATAATGTTGTAATAGTCTCATTATTCAGTGCCTGATTTCCCCCTAAATTGAACGGTCATCATCAATCGTTAACCCTTATCAAAAACGCCGCGCTGCAAATAAGCAGCGCGGCGTTACCTTATAAAATTAACGGTGTCTCATTTGCGGGAATAACAATACATCTCTAATAGAAGGAGAGTTTGTCAGCAACATAACAAGGCGGTCGATTCCGATTCCAAGTCCACCTGTTGGCGGCATACCGTACTCAAGTGCCTCGATAAAGTCATGATCCATTTCGTGTGCCTCATCATTACCTTGCTCTTTTTCTTTAAGCTGCGCTTCGAAACGCTCTTTTTGATCGATTGGATCGTTAAGCTCTGTGAAGGCATTTGCATGCTCACGGCCAACAATGAACAATTCAAAACGATCTGTGAAGCGCGGATCTTCTGCATTCTTCTTGGCTAGTGGAGAAATTTCCACTGGGTGGCCATAGATGAATGTAGGTTGAATAAGCGTCTCTTCTACTTTTTGCTCAAAAAATTCGTTCAAGATATGACCGAACTGCATATGTTCTGTGATTTGAATGCCATGTTCTTTTGCTAGTGCACGCGCTTCCTCATCAGTCATCTGCTGCCAGAAGTCTACGCCTGTTGCTTCTTTAACTGCGTCAACCATGTGCAGTCGTTTCCACTCTGGAGTCAGATCGATTTCGCTGTCGGCATACTGAACCTTCGTGCTGCCTAACACTTCCTTGGCAATGTGAGCAACAAGGTTCTCTGTCAGGCTCATGATATCCTTATAGTCAGCGTACGCTTCATATAGTTCAATCATGGTGAATTCAGGGTTGTGTCGAGTGGATACACCTTCGTTACGGAAGACACGGCCGATTTCATAAACTTTCTCCAGGCCGCCGACAATCAGGCGTTTAAGATGGAGTTCAATCGCAATACGCATGTATAACGTCATATCCAATGTGTTGTGATGAGTAATGAACGGACGTGCTGATGCTCCACCGGCGATAGAGTGCATCATTGGTGTTTCAACTTCTAGGTAGCCATGGTCGTCCAGGTAACGGCGCATCGCTTGGATAATCTTAGAGCGGGCGATGAACGTTTCTCTGCTCTCTGGGTTTGTGATTAAGTCAAGATAGCGTTGACGGTAACGTTGTTCTACGTCTTTAAGTCCGTGGTACTTCTCAGGCAGTGGACGCAATGCTTTTGTCAGCAATTCAAAAGATGTTGCTTTAATAGAAAGCTCGCCTACTTTTGTTTTGAAAACAAAACCTGTTACTCCGACAATGTCCCCGATATCTGCAGAGTTGAAGATTTCGTATGCTTCATCGCCTACAGCATCTTTACGAATGTATAACTGAATTTGGCCGGTAAGGTCTTGGATGTGCGCAAAGCCTGCTTTTCCTTTGCCGCGCTTTGTCATGATGCGACCAGCAAGTGTTACAGCAATTTCCTTTTCGTCCAATTGTTCTTTTTCGATTTCTCCGTACTGGTTAATCAGTTCTTTAGAATCATTTGTACGCTCAAATCTAGCTCCGAACGGATCTAATCCTTTATCGCGGTGTTTTTGTAATTTTTCTCTCCTAACCATCAACTGGTCATTCAAGTTTAATTCTTCTTGACTCATTTTATTCAACTCCAACTAGTAATTTATC
>NZ_ACPC01000035.1:0-3152 GCF_000175075.1 Bacillus sp. m3-13 | reverse complement strand
AATGCCCGGATATCGATGACAGAACTGGGTAAGAGGATTGGGCTTTCCACGCCGGCAACCAATGAGCGGGTGAAAAAGCTTGAGGATAAAGAAGGACCGGAATTTTCTCCTAATATATCTTAATAAGCATATTATTAAAATGTTACATATATATATGTTATAATAGAGTTAAGTAACATTAAGGAGGAGAATCTTATGGAATATGTCGAGGCTTTAAAAGATCGCAAATTCATCCGCGACATTAAAGAATATTTAAAAAATTACTCCTTAAGAGATTACTTGTTTTTTGTAATGGGAATCAACATGGGGTTAAGACTTAGTGAACTTCTGCATGTTAAAGTCGAAGATGTGACACTGGATGGAAAAGTAAATGACTATTACCAATTGGAAAATGGGCATTTTATTTATATGAATAAACATGTCAAACAAGCGATAGCGGACTATCTTGACAAAAGAACCCTTGAGCCAGAGGATTACCTTTTCAAATCCCAAAAGTGCAGTTCACCGATTACAAGGCAACAAGCATACCGCATCATTAATAAAGCAGCGAAAGAAGTAGGTGTGCCTGGTAAAGTGGGTACTCATACTTTGCGCAAAACCTTCGGCTACCATGCCTATAGAAGCGGTGTTGCAGTTGCTCTTCTCCAAAAACATTTTAACCACACTTCACCTTCGGAAACACTCCGTTATCTTGGAATAGACAAGCATGAAAAATTATCTGTAAGAATCGATGTCAATTTATAAGGGGGGATAAGATGATACAAGGTGCATTCAATGTTGATTATTTTATTTTACTTACCGCATTTCTTCTGATTGTTGGAGTCATAACAACAAAATTCTCATCAAAACTAGGTGTTCCAGCCCTTGTATTGTTCATAATTGTTGGTATGATGGCAGGCAGTGATGGACTTGGTTTCATCTACTTTGATAATGTAAAGTATGCTCAATTAATCGGTATTTTTGCTCTCGTGATTATCTTATTTGAAGGCGGTTTGCAAACAAAATGGGGAACAGTTCGCAAGGTTGTCAAACCTTCTTTATCATTGGCTACTCTTGGGGTAATCCTGACTTCTGCACTGGTTGCAGTATCTGCCAAACTTATTCTCGATGTGTCTTGGTTAGAAGCATTCCTGTTTGGAGCCATCGTTGGATCAACAGATGCAGCAGCAGTTTTTGCCGTATTAAAAGGACAGAACATTAAAGCACGGATGGGGGCAACTCTTGAAGCAGAATCCGGTACGAATGATCCTATGGCAGTGTTTTTGACATTATCTTTTATTGAATTGCTAACTGCCTCCAATCCCAGTTACATAGGGTTTATCGGAAGTTTCTTCTGGCAGATGGGAATTGGTTTGCTGTTGGGATTAGGTCTTGGTAAGCTGGCTTCCTATTCCATTAATAAGATAAACCTCGACTCCTCTGGTCTATATCCTGTCTTTGCCATGGCATTCGCCCTTTTAACTTACAGTATCGCAGCACTGATGGGTGCAAGCGGACTATTAGCGGTGTATGTGGCAGCATTAATAATAGGGAACAATGAACTTACCTATAGACAGTCGATTTTCAGATTTAATGAAGGGTTTGCATGGATGATGCAGATTCTTATGTTTATCATATTGGGATTACTGGTCTTCCCAGGACAGTTGTTCCAGTGGGATATTATGCTTAAGGGATTGTTATTATCTGTAATTTTGATAGTTGTAGCTAGACCTATAGCCGTATTCCTCTCCACATTAGGCATGGATTTCAGTATCAAAGAAAAAGTGTTTCTTTCATGGGCGGGTCTACGAGGAGCTGTACCGATCGTTCTCGCTACATTTCCAATGATTGCCGGCATTCCTAATGCACAACTGTTCTTTAACGTTGTATTCTTCGTAGTCTTGACATCGACTCTTGTTCAAGGATCTACCATTACGATGCTTGCAAAAAAATTAGATCTCACTGGGCCAAAGAAGATAGCACCTATACATTCTTTAGAGTTAGTTTCCATTGGGAAAGCAAATGCAGAAATAATTGAGTTCCAAGTAGAAGAGGATCTGGATATGGTCGGAAAAACACTTGCTGAGTTGGAATTCCCTGATAAGACACTTATTAATGCCATCATTAGAGCAGGAATTCTTGTGACACCATCTGGTGATACTGTCATTAAGGATAAGGATTTCTTGTATATACTAACATCAAGAGAAAGTAAACTTGCTTTAGAAGAGTTCCTCAAAAAGAAAAAAGAGGCTGAGCCTATTATGGATGGGGAAGAAACTGAAGTAGAAGAAGATACCAATAATAAAGAAGAGATAAAAGAAACCGTTTAAAAAACTAGGATAGCCTTATGGTTATCCTAGTTTTTTGGTAGGATAGAACGACAAATTTTTTCGGTAATACATTTCAGAATGTAAGCAATCATTATATATAAAGGCACAGAGTAAAATTTACTCCAGTGAAATGGGATATAAAGACCGAGTTTTTGAGCAACCGGTTCTGCAATCAATGAGGCGCCAACAGCCAAAACAATATTTGCGTAAAGAAATCCCTTACCTTTTTGAAAATATTGATAGAGAAGCATATAAGTAATGGGGATGAGACAATAGTCAAATACATATGATTTAGGTAAAAAGGGACTGAGGTTGTACGTGTACCCCCAAAGTCCAAGTTCATACCCCAAGCCGTCCAGGTTGGATGCGACAATAATCCAAAGCAGTCCGTATATGGTGATTCTAGGGAGGTGTTTTGATTTTTTTAGCTTCCAAAATACTGTCCAGCATATTATGAATGTAGCTACCATGATCCACCACTGCCAGGAGAAAACGACATGTTCCACCCAAAAATTCACATGGGATTGAACCGAAGATTGATTTTTATTAAAAACTTCTATGTATTGTTCCTTAATGGACATAAAGAGCCTGCTCTCATTGTATTGGATATAAGTAGTTTTTCTATTTTATTAAAAATGATACCTCGTTTTGTTTCGAGTCACCCTTTCTATTTCTTTTTTGAAATATATAAAAAAGACTGTTTTCTGATACTTGTTACTAAACCCGTATAACCAACAAGTATGAAGAAAAGAGCCTTATTTAAGCCTTCCCGACTACTAATGAAGTGGGAGGTTTTTTCTACTTACTATTTATTGGCCACTAATTTGTGTGCCTTGCCATCCA
>NZ_ACPC01000036.1:0-5119 GCF_000175075.1 Bacillus sp. m3-13 | reverse complement strand
TACAAGGTTTTTCCGCCATCGTTAATGAAGTCCCTGATACTTTGAATATCGATTAACTCACCCTTTTGGATGATACCGACTCTATCACACATCAATTCCATTTCGGATAATAGATGGCTTGAAACAACAATCGCCATTCCTTCTTCTCTGGCAAGACTTCGTAAATAGTCTCTTATTTCCCGGATACCTGCAGGATCCAGTCCGTTTGTTGGTTCGTCAAGTATTAATACTTTTGGTTTATGTAGTAAGGCCTGTGCTATTCCCAAACGCTGCCTCATCCCCAAAGAATATGTCTTCACTTTTTCCTTGATCCGGCCAGTCAATCCAACCAATTCTATTACTTCATCCAGTCGTTCTGCTGTGATCCCGGGCATCATTCTGGCATATTGTTTCAAATTCTGATATCCCGTTAGAAATTTATACATTTCTGGATTCTCAACGATTGCCCCCACTTGGCGGACCGCCTTTTCATAATCGGTCTTGATGCTTGCTCCGTCGATGTGTATATCACCTGAAGTGATACTCATCAATCCAACCATCATTCGAATGGTTGTCGTTTTTCCGGCTCCATTTGGTCCAAGAAAGCCAAACACTTCTCCTTTATACACTTCAAAAGATACATCTTTAATGATTTCCTTGGTACCTATGTCTTTACAAACATTTGTAAGCTTTACTGCCACATCACTCATGTTACATAGCTCCTTTTATACTTCTATTTTCTTCACATTTTTTACTGAGAGGAAAAAAACCAAAACACTTACCGCTAGAAAAACCGTAAACAGTCCAAAGGAAAACTCTGACAAACTTACCCCCAACGAAATTTCCTGATACCCATTCTCCGTTTCATTTGTGACTAGAGTACCTAATGATACGGACGGAAAACTGCCAACATCCTTGAGTCGATCATATAAGGTACTAAGCATGAACCCCTCATGTATCACAAAAATAAAATACGCAATTATCCCGCTAAAAGCAATGCGCACATATTCAAAGCGCTTCCCTTTTGCAACAGCAATTTGAGACCAGAAAAAAATGGCCCAAATCGCAAGATACATACCTACACCTATAATCGTACCTATTAATGCAAAGCCCTCAATAATTTCCTTGCCTTGAAGAAAGGGCTGGCCACTGATGAAACAGGAAATGGCATACAGAAGGATGGCAAAAGTAATGGACAGCAAACAGTTGAACATTGAGATTAGCAATTTACTAGAAAGTAGAGATCGAGCGGGATTTGGATTATATAACCACATCTTTAATTTTTGCTCTTTTACAAGATTCATAACCATATCGGTTCCCATGTAGAAAATATGGATGCTTATTAAAGTCAGCCCAATAGCTATAGAAACTTCCGGCTCATCCATACTTAACGATAACCCTACACCTAACATCCAGAGCGCTAGAATAAAAAGATAATTCTGCAGTTGCGCCTTCATCGAAAGCTTCCAATCTTTTAATAACAGCCCCGTGTAATAACCCATTCTTTCTCCCCCCTTACTCCTGAAAATTTGCAATCATCCAGTCTTTAACCGACAGTCCATCCGATTCCCTAATATGTTCTACGTTTTGATGGGCCATAAAGTTTCCATTTTTTATTAACACCACTTCATCGAGCAGTGATTCAATTTCATCAATTTCATGGGTGGCAATAATAATCGTCTGATTACCGAAATCGAGGAAGGTTAGGAGCCCTTTTACAATCGAATCTCTCACCATGGGATCCAATCCTGAAAACGGTTCATCCAACAGAATGTAATCCGCTTGCCTGGACAATGCAAGAACAAGCTTCAATCTGCCTCTGTTACCTTTGGACAACGCTTTTATCTTTTTGGATGGCTCAAGTTTCATGAACACCAAAAGCTCTTCCGCCTTCTCTTTGTCGAAATCACTGAATTGGGAGGCATAGAATTTGACCATGTCTTCTACTGAGAAAGCATCATAAAATACGTCAAGTTCCGTCATATAGGCTACCTTTCTTGCAATCTTGCGGCTGGCTATTTCCCCATCCACCGTCACCTTACCTTTATCAGGTCTTACCAAACCGGCAATCATCTTCAGGCTGGTAGACTTTCCGCTGCCGTTTGGACCAAGCAAACCAATGATTTTTCCTTTTTCAAAAGACAGATCCCCATCCTTCACCGCAATATCTTTGCCATATTTTTTACTAACCTGTTCGAATTTGATCATTTCTGATTCTCCCCCTCCTCCAAAAATCTTTCCACACTTTCAACAATTTCTCTTTCTGATGCACCGATCTCCCTCATACTCTGGACAAAGCTTTCAACAACTTTCGTTTCCATGGCTTTTTTCAAATGCAAAAGCATTTCCTCATTTTCTGTAACAAATGTCCCTTGCCCTCTTTTGGTTTCCACGATTTCCATCCTCTCCATTTCACTGTATGTTCGTTGAATGGTATTTGGATTTACACCTGACTGAATGGCCATTTCCCTAACGGAAGGAAGTTTATCTCCAGGCTTTAACACACCTCGAACGATTTCTTTACTTATACGATCAATGATCTGCAGATATATCGGTTTATCAGCATCGTATTTTGCTGTCATTTTACTTCCACCGCCTTATTTAAAAGCCAACTTGTTAAGAAAAAGATCCCAGTTATTTTTAATATAGAGAAAAGCAAACCTACCCATGAAATCTTTTCTCTGCCAGAACTGATCCAAAGGCCATCTTCTCCTATATGAACGTTCATGAATTTTGTCATTTCAATTGGAACAGGTAAAACCGATTGCAATCCTCCCAACAACTGTTTTTCTATAAATAGAATCAAAAGGAAGCTAAAAATGATAAATAGCGTGAAAAAGACTACTTTAAACTTTGCTATGTAATTGAACCTCCCCATTGAATGGTAGATTGCCCAATAAAACGTATAGAACATGGCGAGTTCTAATCCACTAACTGTTATTAGGACACTCATTTGAAAGATAGATTCTGCCGTTATGAGGTTTACCGTAGTTTCCCCCGGATCAAAGAAAACTACTGTTATTCCTAACAACAGAAACGCCATACATAAACTAGTGATTTGGAGTAAAATCCCTGTCAAAAGTTTACTGCCTAAGATCATGGACATAGAACGAGGGCTATGCAGCCACATTTGCGACTTTTCTTCCAAGCTCAGTCCTGCCCCAACAATCATCGTGATATAAATAACATGGATACCGATAATCATGGATGTCGCAATATATAATAGTTCATGGTTATTGGTGAGCACACTCCCACTCAATACAACAGCCCAAATAAAGAGCTTGAAACAAATAAGAAGTATAAAAGTATTTTTAGATAGCAGCCATTCTTTTCTCATCAACCCTTTAAAAGCATGTGTTTCCATTAGAACTCCCCTTTCTGTTTTAGTGTTCTAGTTAGATAGTACACTAAAACAAATTAGAACGTCAATCTTTTTTTTCAATTATTTTACAATGGATGGATTTCCGTTTTATCCTAAACTTCCTTTTCATTATTCCGATAAAATTAATACCCATTATTCTTTTATGTGGTAAAATGACACTGGTGTACATATATTTAGTTTTTTTTACAAATTTCTACTTTATTACTTATTATTTGTGAGAATATTTTGTATAATATACTTACAAATTTCTTCATGTGTGTAGGAGTGAAGTGATGGATACGAGAGCGAGAAGAATTGTACGTAATAATAAGAAAAGTCAATTCCATTATTTAATTGTCTTAAAAGATTTTATCGGGTCTTTTGTACTTCATGCTATTTCACTGGTCATAGTGGCTGCCTTCCTGATCTGGGTACTAGATCAGGTGTAGAAACATAAAAAACGAGAAGGAATCGAAATCCTTCTCGTTTTTTATTGGTCTGTTTTCGTAAATTTTTGTTGCTGTTTCGCAAACTCAAATTAGCCGATATATTATTTACTGTCGTGCTCTTTTCTCTGTTTTACGAAGCATACTACTTGTGATTTCTAGAGTATGTAATCAGAAAAAAGTCCAATTGCCGACTTTTTACCGGTGAATAGCAACAATTTTTGAGAAAAGAGCTTTTTTATTTTGCTTTTTGTTTTTTCTTTTCCTCTACCGGCTGTAGTTTTGATTTCTTGTAACGCACTTTGGTTGCTGCATAAAACACACCGGCTGAACCAAAAATTAACACAATAAGCACTTGGCTCCATCTTGTATGTAAAACCCCCATCATCGCACTTAGCATATAAGCAATAAGAATCGGTATTAGCACGGTATAAAGAGATAAGATAAAACGGAATTTTTCATCTACTTCATAAACGGTTTCGCAACCCTCACATTTAATAGGACGATACCCAAAAAAGACAGAGGTTAATTTGGTTTTATATTTTACTTCTTCTTGACAGTTTGGACATTGGTGAAATGACATGTTATCGACCCCTTTAAAGTAATTCCTCTTTCATTTCATCATATCAAAAGCAATGCTAAAGGAATAGTTGAAAAACAAAAAAGATCCAGCACACCATTTAGGGTACTGGACACCTTAGAGGTTATTCGCTTTCAGGCTGCTTAACGTTCTTTAAGACATTTATCACAAACAATACCACACCTAGAGTGGTTAAATTCGCCCCGATAATGGTCAATATCAATAAGGACTCATTACCGTATACTACAAATGCCAAGCCAACCATCATCAAAGGCAAGCCTATATTGTGTAACCAAAAATGCCATGTAGCAAGTTTCGTTTTTCCGGCTGCAGGAAATAAAATATAAATGATACCAGCAAGAGTCAAAGCGGTCCATCCAAGCAAATTAACATGAGCATGTACAGGCGTCAAATTGTATGCATGTGCCGTCGACATATAATAACCGATACCGACCCCTATCAAAAAATAGATAACGGAAATTTTTATCAACCTAACTCCCATAATCACCCCTCCAGTTCTATAACTTCATACACTACTATATTACGTATTGTGATGAGTCTATAGAACTGGAAAATACCAAATATTACAATACTCATTCTTCATTTGCAATAGGGGAGGACATGACCTTGACGAAGTTTTTAGCGAATTCCTCTGCATTCACCTCTAGTGCAATAGTCACTTTATTTTCCTTGTCACTGGCGTCTTCATAACAGCGATGAAGACTTCTCTCCTCCTTTTTCCTTGTCACTAGG
>NZ_ACPC01000037.1:0-310 GCF_000175075.1 Bacillus sp. m3-13 | reverse complement strand
GCGAGCATCTGGATCATTGGAATAACTTATTTGTTCTGTGTAATCTTCCACAACTTCTTTCAGTATATTTAACTTCTCCCTAACTGCTGGTATAGAAGCAACTTGTGGGATTTCATCTACCGTATCAATCACTTTACGGCAATAAGCTAATTCCTCTTCGACATCATTAGATGTCGTCTTCTGTGGTAACTTTGATTTTAACGATTCGTCTATCTGGTAAATAGCTCTTCTCACATTTTTTGATTTTTCCTGTAGAAATTCAGTCGCGGACTTTTGATTGTATCGAGCTTTTGAATGGGTGGCATCTATT
>NZ_ACPC01000038.1:0-3145 GCF_000175075.1 Bacillus sp. m3-13 | reverse complement strand
TTCTTCATATAACACCGCCTTTTTTAATTGAACACTCTAACCAACTTGCAAGGATTTATAAATTAAGATGATCTAATTTTATTCAACTCTTCTTCGTATTGATTGCTAATTTTACTTATTCTTTTTATAGTTTCTTCAATATTTAGAGTCTCAACTTCAGTTGAAGTTAACGCACCAATTGATTGTGATAGCTCTTTTAAAACTTCTAGATACTCTATATCTCTATCAGAAAGAGGAACAATTTCAATACCATCCTGAAATTTGCTGTTTAAAAATTCTCTATGAAAGCTATTGACTTCTCCCGCAAGTTTGTTCGAATTATTTTGATATTGAACTTTAAAATCTATGTCATATTTTTTAGTAAAAGTTAAAGAATCGTCAATTCCAAATAAAATATCATTAGATATGTACCAGATAGTATCAAATTCCTGGCGGGTGATTTGTTTGGTGTTTATTGTCTTTTCCAACTCTTTAGGAAGGATTTCTTTTGCCACACTAAAAGCAGAATTTAGTTCCCCTTTTAAATCTCCTTCTAGCTTTTTATTTAGAGAGTTCATTTGGTGAAATTGGTATATGTTTAAAATTAGCAAAAAGATAATCCCTAATGTAAGTATTTTATTTTTACTCATAGTCCCCCCCCCATATAGTTAGATTCTCGCCCTAGCATTAGAAAGAAATATAATCCTTTTTTGTTGAAAGTTGTTATTACAGGAATGCTGCCCTATTGCTTAATACCAATTATTTCATAAGCTTCAAATTACTACAATATACAATTCTTCATCTAGGTCAAGATAAAAAGAGCGCTGAACCTTGTCCCAGGAAAGCGCTAGATTGCTAAGATTAATTATAATTTTTTGAACAAAAGTTTAATAATCTAACTTCTAACTTTTCCCTCAATAATCTGCTGAAGAATTTCTATACTTTTATGGTCTTTCGGACGAAGTTTTCTTCCTGTTCCTTGTTCGTAAACTCTTTTCTCCTCAAGTAATTGGTATGGGTTAAGAACATTTATTGATATACCATGTACCTTATAGAGTTCCTTAGTTAAGGCATCTTTCCTCCATATCCAGTCGGGAAAACCGTTAGCGACTATTTTTCCCTCACCGGAAAGCATAACAAATACAAAACTCACACCGATATTGTTCTTGTGGAAATCAGTTTGAAACTCACTTACTACATTTTTTTGATAACCAGCCTTTACAAGAGCCAGTTCCACGTGTTCACGATGTTGGATCCATGTAACTAAGTCAATATCTGAATGTGACCGTGTAATCCTTTCTAATAAAAAATCTATCGCCCATCCACCTCGTAGCCACAAGCTCATATTAAAAGATAAGCAAATTTCATTTATTTCTTGAAGTATATCTAACTGTAGTTTGCTCGTATTATTTTCATTTTCTAATGTAAGATCTTTAAAATCCATCCTCATCCACACCTTTAATGTAATACAACTTTACTATTGGTTTATTCTTCATGAGTCTTGAAATAACCTTTTCGCTAACCTAACGCGTATTTCAGAATGTGGCTCTAAAATAAAATGAGCGCTAATCCTTGTTCCTGGATCGCGCCCTATTCTCGAAGATCTAAAATCATAAATTAGAGCTTCCAAAATGGATTAACTGCTGTTTTAACTTCCAGATTGCTTTTTATAATTCCTTAAAATCATACCATTTGTCTTTATCATACCGAACTTATCATAATAAGGAACCAAGTCATCGTCACAACATAAATCAATCATGTATATGTCATCAAGTTCTTTTAGCATTCGATTTACTAATTCTTTACCTATCCCTTTATTTTTGTACTCTGGTAAAACCTCAAGGAAGGGAATATAGGCAGATAGAACATCGTCACTAATTGCGGTAATAAATCCAATTACTTGATCTGTATTATCATCTAACGCAATAACCACTTTACTGCTATTTTTCAGCAGTTTTAAGTGAGTTTCTAGTTTTGGTGGTTTAGGCCAATTAACAAAAAAACCTTTTAACATATCAGAAGAAATACCTTCGAGTGAATTCTTGTAAATCATCATATATCAGCTCCCAATTTTTAATAACTTATTAGACAGATGATATATATCAAAAGTAAAGTAACAAAAATATGACCCCCAAGCCTTCTAAGGAATACTTAATTATTCAATTCAAATTTAAAAATCCCTCCCACTGGCTCGATAAATGCGCCCTTTAATGGAATAACTGACATATTGCCTTGATTCTAAAATTATTCTACTTCAACTAACGCTCCTGATTACGGAGCAATGACCATAACGGATAAGTTAAATATCACTACTATCAATATTAAGGAAGTAATTACTGGGTATGTAGTTTGGGATTTTTTCTGGAGAGTCAAATAAAACTACTTCTAGTAAATATGGTGAATCCCATCTCTTCAATATCTAGAAAGGTTTCGAGTTTATTAACATCAAGGTTTTTAAAGACTAAAGGTTCATCTACCCAATGTTTTGGGGGAATTAAATCTTGCTCTGATAAATCCTTCCCGTGAAAAATGAACACACTCAGACCATTGCAAACCAGTTCTTCTGCAAGCTTACTTATAATATGTAACTTATCTATTGAGTCTATTTTAATTACAGCTCCATCTGACGAAAATTCATAAAATAGAATATTATTCGAAATTAAGGTCTTTTTTTCGTATCCAAAGATCATTGAGTTTAAAACAAAGAAAACAGGAAGACCGAACATTTTTTGGACTAACGAAATTATTAAATCATTTGTGATGTCAGTCATTCCAATAGATATAGATGCAAAAACATCTTGTGGAAAGTTAACACTATTAATTATGCTTTGGTCCGAATATTGTACAAAATACTCTTTTTTCAATTTCAATCCTCCTTCCAGATTTCAGTTCTATTTTCAACAAACGCCCTAGATTGTTGAACAATCATTTATTTCTCTTCTCCGAGTAAAGAATACACGTTACCATTTTTTACGGAAAACGCTCCTATAACCTCTCCATCGCTCATCATAACGGTGACTGATATACGACCTACTAATACATCACTTAATGGATGATTGCTTACATAGAAAAACTCGTGGTGAATTTCTTTATCTATATAGAACTCTTGATCATGCTGTTGTACTGATAAAAAGTTAGAATTTGGTTTTTCATTAACGTTTTTCTC
>NZ_ACPC01000039.1:0-11669 GCF_000175075.1 Bacillus sp. m3-13 | reverse complement strand
TAGTTTCTTCATTCAACTTTGGGTTTATGAAGAGGTATTTGAGTAACTTGAAAATAATACCTTATAGTTCTTGTAATCTCTAGCTGTTGATTGGAGCAAAAGGCGAAGACTCCTGAGGGAGATAGCGCTAGGTGGAGACCCCGCAGGCGAAGCCGAGGAGGCTCCAGCAGCGCCCCTAGGAAAGCGAAGCCATTTGCGGAAATCAACAGCGGCGTATGACCAAACACTAAAAGGATTGAGGAGTATTTGTCAGGTTTCTCATACCTTTATTAGTAATAGTATTTTCCGCCTCCACCAATTCATCATTTTACTCACACCTTGAGTAGTTCCCTACTATACTATATGGAATCTATTAATTGTTACTAGACTGAAAAAGGAAACTAGCAATCAAAGAGGGGGACACATTATGGAAGTAAAAGATTTGTTCAATCTAATGAACAAGACGGCAATTGTGACTGGGGGAGGAAAAGGGCTTGGGGCACAAATGGCAAAGGCTCTTGCTGAAGCGGGGGCGAACGTTGTTGTATGTTCACGTGATCTTACATCTTGCCAAAAAGTAAGCGAGGAATTGAAACAATTAGGTGTAAAATCATTGGCATTTGCGTGTGATGTAACAAAAGAGGAAGAAATTCAATCTGTCATTGAGGAAACGGTTAAGCACTTCGGAACGTTGGATATCCTTGTAAACAACAGTGGGACCTCTTGGATGGCGCCAACATTGGATTTGCCAGCTGACAAGTGGGATAAAGTGATGAACGTGAATTTAAAAGGATTGTTTTTATTTAGCCAAAAAGCGGCAAGAATCATGCAGAAGCAAGGTAACGGAAAAATAATCAATATTGCTTCTGTTTCTGGAATGGGTGGGACAGATCCAAAACTAATGGACACAATTGCTTATAATACAAGCAAAGGAGGGGTCATCACGTTTACAAAAGATCTTGCTGTAAAACTTGCTCCTTATAATATACAAGTGAATGCCATCGCACCTGGAATGTTTCCTACTAAAATCACCGAAAAAATAATAGAGCACTCTGCTCCAATGTTAAAAGAACAAATACCTGCAAAACGTTTCGGAGGCGAACATGATTTAAAGGGAGCGGTGGTGTTTTTGTCTTCTCACGCATCAGATTACTGTGCAGGACACATCTTGGTGGTAGATGGAGGGATGACCTCCTTAATATGAGGTTGAATTGGAAGGAAAGGGTGAACCAATGATGTTGCATTCAAGCAATAATAAAGAGGAAAGGAACAAAAAATTAAAAGTTAAAGCAATAAAATTGGAGAATGAGTGGAATGAAGCGATAAAGTCAGGTCTGAACAAAGAGTCGGTATTTCGCATTGTAGGGCTTGAAAGCGAATTAGAAGCAGAAAAGTTAAGAAAGATGCGAGAACAAGTAGAAGTGCTTTCTTTAAAATATAACTTTCCTACTAAAAACGACGTTGCCAATATTGCTAAGCTGCTTATTCAAATTGAAGATAAAATTGACCGGCTTGAAGGGCAGTTACAGGAAGGAACTACCTCCTCGGGGCAAAACCCGGAAAGAAGTATGGCAAAAGTAATTTTGGAAGACATGGCCAAACGCCAAGCAATCGTATCTTCATTGCCTGGACATGATGAAAAGATTGTTCGTTCTATAGTAAGTGATCTTGATGAATGATATGAAGCTGGATGCATGGAAAAAGGAAATGATGCATTATAATGAAACACCATTCAAGGATGGAGTAACGGCCAGACAATCTATTTGGAGAAAAAACAAAGCTACCCTTTGGTATTACCAAGCACCTGTAAGAAAATACAACGTGCCAATTTTTATCATCTATTCTTTAATTAATCAGCCATTCATCCTGGACATGATACCGGGTGGGAGTACTATTGAAGCACTTGTGAAAAAGGGCTTTGATGTTTATATGATTGATTTTGGAAAGCCAGGGCTTGAAGATAGGGACATGACACTAGATAACTTTATTACAGAGTATATTCAACGTGGGGTTAAGGAGGCAATCAAGCATTCCGGTGCGAAAGAAATGACCATCTTTGGTTATTGTCTTGGTGGGACACTTGCGGCTATGTATGCTTCTATAGCAAAGGAACCAATAAAAAATCTAGTCTTGTTTGTCACGCCTGTTGATTTCAGCACTCCTAGTTATTTTGATAAATGGGTAAAAGCTTTGAGAGAAGATAATTGGGACAGCTCTCGTTATATGGATGAGTTTGGAATTATTCCAGCCTCTCACGTGGAAGCGGGGATACGTATGGTTACATCACCTATATATTTTACTCCTTATCTATCTCTTTTGTTAAATCGGGATAATAAAGCTTATGTAGAAAAATGGCACAAGTTTAATACGTGGACAAAAGGACACATTCCTTTAACCAGTGGTGTTGCCAAGCAAATCATTGGTGATTTTACAAAAGATAACAAGCTTATTAATAATGAAAGTAAAATAAATGGCCAAGATGTCAAGCTATCTAATATTAGTGCGAATCTACTTGTAGTAGGCACAGAGGGAGATCGACTTGTACCGCTTGATCACATTCTGCCAATTATGGATGAGGTGGGTAGTGTCGATAAGACATCTCACATTTTATCAGGGGGACATACAGGTACATCTGTAGAAAATGGAACACTACCTGGATATCTGGATAATTGGTTGCATGAACGGTCAGAACCAGCAGATTCATAGAGTGGGAGGGATAAAATATGAATGTCTTACATGAGAACCTTAAATGGGATATGAACCCTTATATAGAATATATGGGAATAGGAGCAACCGTTTTTATGCAATTTCTAATAAGTCTAAAAGAAAACCAGTAGGGGGGCTTTTGCTTCTCTTTTTTGTATGTAAATCGCGGTAAATATTGTTAAGTTTTCACGGGATAACATTATTTCAATAAAGGGTAATGTTGTTTTTTTGTTTTTATCAAAAAGTAGAAAAAAGCTTGTGAAATAAGGTTTATTCGGTGTGAAAGGAGGGTAAAAGCTGCATGAAAAGTGCTATTTTGAGTGGTTGTTCAATAGTGTTTAGATGTAAAATAGCAAAGCATACATATCGAATAGAAGAAACATAAGGTTCAAATACTTGAGTATAAAAGCTATAATGCATATAGTACAAGTTCTAATGTGCTATTTCCTTGTAAAAAAGGAGGTTGGAAATCATCGTGGTTAATAGTTTAATACAACGTGAAAGAGAACCTCTCCATGTATCTAAAGGATTTATCCTGTTTCATTCTGACCTCAAAGTCAGTTCTATTGATGGTGGAGCCATGAGGATCCTTGGACACACCAAACAATCGGTGAAGGGGAAGCTACTCTCAGATCTTTTAAATAAAGATGCATTTAATATATTACTTAAATATACATACAGTGTAATACAAGAAGGCATTTTTGTACAACATGAAATGAAACTTTTTGAAAATCCAGATCAATGGGTTAACGTGATCATTTATCCTATTGATGCAAATCACTTCTCTATGGTTTTTTTGGATATTAATAAACAAAAAGAGACGGAAGCAGCGCTTTACAGACAGACAGAAAAGCTTAATGTTCTAAATGAATCTGCTGCCATGTTGACCTCTATCAAAAATCCAAAAGAACTGCTAGATTCATTATTTCATAAACTTTCACAAGTGTTGGACCTTGATATCTATCTTAATTATAGTTGGGACAAGGAGCTGAATCGACTTGTGTTAACCAACCATCATGGAATTTGCAATGAAGAGCTGGAGACCTTTATGTACCTTGAAAAGGGAACGGCTGTGTGTGGTACTGTTGCACAAAATAAAAGAAGAATGGTTTTTGAGCATTTGGATGGCAGAGGGGATAAAATTTTGGACCTGATTCGTCCACTTGGAGTCAAATCATACGTTTGTGAACCGTTACTATCATTTGGGGAACTTGTCGGTACCATTTCTTTCGGTTCCAAAAAACGTTCCACTTTTACATCAGAAGAACTTGATTTAATCCATTCTATTTGCCACCAGGTAACTATTGTGCTGGATAGAATGACAAAAGTAGACGAGTTGACCCAAAACACAGAAACATTGGAAGTAGCAAACCTGCATCTTAAGGAAAACGAGAGAAAATTACGGCTTATCATTGAAAAAAATGAAGTAGAGAGAGAAAGTAAAACTAAGACGAATTTTCTGGCAATGATCAGTCATGAGTTAAGAACGCCGTTAAATTCTATTATAGGATACAGTCAAGTTTTAGAGAGTGATCAAAAAGATCCACTCACAGACAAGCAAAAATCAAGACTTGCCAAAATACTAAGTTCAAGCAGGCATCTTCTGCAACTCATTAATAACATTTTAGAGCTAATTCGTATAGATACAAATCCAGAAACTATTAAAACAAATGTAAAACCAATCCGAATAAAAGATGCTGTTTGGGATAGCTTGCATGCCGTTAGCAATAATGCAAAGGAAAAAGGGATATCCCTTTACATTGAAAAAGATGTGGAGGATATTACGATAGAAATCGACCCTATACGTTTTCAACAAGTATTGGTCAATCTATTAAACAATGCGATTAAATACAACAAAGAGAATGGAACTGTCACGCTTTATTGGAGGGTGGATGGCAGGTACTTGGCTATATTTGTGAAAGATACGGGAATTGGCATCCCACAAAGTCACCATGATAACATCTTTGAGCCCTTTTACAGGGTGAATCATGCCATTCCAGGAGTGGAAGGGACAGGCATAGGCTTGACTCTTGTAAAACAGAATGTCTTAGAAATGAAAGGAACCGTTGGCGTTTCTAGCATAGAGGGAACAGGGAGTACCTTCTGGGTGAAGGTACCGATATAATACATCGAAAGAAAGGGGTTTTCTTCGATTGAAACCAATAAATGTAGTAATTGTTGATGACAATCAGAATTCTCTTGAAATATTGGAGTTTTTTATAGGAGAGCTGAAGGAATTTCAAATTATTGATACTTGTAATAGCGGAGAGAAACTGATTGATAGTGTGATGATAAACAAGGTGGATCTTGTTATTGCGGACATAAATATGCCAAAGAAAAGTGGCTTGGATGCAATAAAAGAATGCCTTGAATTCTCTCCTAAACTAAAGTTTATATTTGTGACAGGTTATAACGAATTTGCAGTGGAGGCATTTGCCATTTCGGCAGTCGACTATATTGTAAAGCCGATTGAGAAAATCAGATTATACAAAGCGTTGGAACGTGCCAAAGCCCAGTTACTTGCTGAGGTTGCGGATTCGGAAGAAAGAAACTCGAATAAAAGATTATCCATCCGATCAAATAGTTCCTTCTACTACATACCTTTTGAAGATATCATTTTTATAGAAAAATCTGGGAAGAAATGCATCATTTATACAACCAACCAGGCCATTGAAACCTATGAAAATATCAGTGATATCTATAAACAGTTGGATCAGAATTTTTATCGGACACATCGATCTTATATTGTTAATCTAAGAATGTTGTCACACATCACACCTAAAAATGAAACCTATTTTGCCTACTTCACCAATCATGAGAAATATGCCCATATTTCTAAATTGAAAATAAATGAAGTACAGGAGCTATTGGCTCAAATCACGAAATCTTAACCTTGAGAACTTCGTGGTTTGAGCTTTCCTTTTTTTGCAATATTTCATTTTTCATAAAAATTCCAATAATGTTCTTAAATGTTGAATCTTAACGGTTGAAATGGCAAAGTAGTGCACCGAAAAGCAATAATGAAATGCTCAAAAGGTATAAGAAAAATTGGACAAAGAGGAATGAATTTCGTTAAAAATGCTAAAATAAAGATATCTTTAATAATTGACAAATCCTTTATTTCACCTATAAAAGATGGGAATTTTAAAAAGATGATGAAAGGCTATCTTATTTAAAGAAAACACAAAATTAATCGAATCGTTTTGAAAATTAAATAAGTGGCAAACATCCGATACTTAAAATATCCTTTATATGGGAGGGGTTACAATGGATTTGTTGAGTGATGAATCTTTGATGGAAGTTTACGAAGCAGCTATAATAAACGACTTGAACGAAGAGTTCTTGAAGCTGATTCTTGATGAAATGAAGCGGAGAAAAATAGATATACCTGTATCCAATTAATAATAATGAAAAGAACGATAATATAAAAGAGAATGAAAAGAGATGTGATGTTAGTAGTCAACATCTTTTTTCTTTATGATTACATTTAAAAGGAGACATAAAGTATGTACATTGTTCATTCCACTTTCATAGTACCATCTGAAAAAGCAGATGAAGTTATTTCTATATACCACAACCGTTCTAGAATAGTAGAAAAGGCGAAAGGTTTTCAGCGCTTTCTTCTTTTACAAAATGAAAATAAAGCAGGGGAACTTACCGTTTTCATGGAGTGGGATTGCAAAGAAGATTTTATCTCATGGGTTAGAAGTGAGGATTATAAAAAAATTCATGAACTCGAAAAGAAATATCCAGACCAAGAACTGGCATCTATTATTCCTACTATAACAAAATTCAATGTGGTGGCAACATGATTATGCCACCACATTCTTCAACCGTAAAAAAAATAAAAGCAGATATCGGGGACTTGGATGTAGGACCAATTGTGGAAAAAGTCGTGGTAACAATGTACAATGATTTTCCTTTTCTAGAAGAGAAGTTTGGGGAGAGAGGAAAAGAGAGAACCATTGAAGACAATTTTTATCATTTTTTGTATCTTCACACCGCTTATAAGCTCAATGATACCCAAACCTTTTTGGACTATGTGATGTGGCTTAACAGTGTACTCGTAAGTAGAGGGTTGAAAACCGATATGATAATCTATAATTTTGAAAAAATTCAGGAAAACATGGTGGGAATGCTGGACAAAGATATAGAAGTGAGCTTTTTATCCTACTTGGATGAAGGTATCCGGGTGCTTAAGGAATATAAGCAAAATAGCGAAAGTGTATAAAATTCATTAAGACTGTGTCGACGGCATTGTCTTTATTGATATTCACAGGATTGTCATGGGTATGAGCGAGAGAAACTGTCGAAGTGATTTATAATAGAAGAAATCATGTTTGATTAAGAAAGGCTGATAGAAAATGACAAACACTATGGGAAGATTTCGAATGATGGGTTTAATAGAAGGCGGATCATTACTTGTCCTTCTTTTCTTAGCAATGCCATTGAAATATTGGTTTGACATTCCGGAAGCGGTAAGTGTTGTAGGAGCTTTACACGGCTTCTTATTCATCACTTATTGTTTATTCATTGCATATATCACGTTGAAAATAAGATGGTCTCTAAAATGGGCAGCAGGGGCTGTAGTTGTTGCTTTTATCCCATTCGGGAATTTTGTATTTGATAACTATTTGAAAAAATCTTTTGTGAACTGACTCTACTGATTGGAGTCAGTTTTTTAGTGAAAAGAAAGATAAGAAAGTTTAATTTCCTGTTGATTTCCGTTCCAGGCGCTTCGCTTGCCTGCGGGCGGTCCGGAAGCCTCCTCGGGCATTCGCCCTGTGGGGTCTTCCCTGTTCCTTCCTCCCGCGGGCGTCTGCGCGCCTTCCACTCCAATCAACAAGGGGACTTCATTCATTTAAGGGTTTATGAAAAAGCATCTAACCGATAAAACCGAATAAGCATGAACGTATCTTTTACGTAATTTTCAGCTGTGGGTTGGAGCAAATGACGGAGACTCCAGCGGGGGAGTAACGGTAGGTTGAGACCCCGCAGCGCAGCGAGGAGGCTCAAGCACCGTCCCGCGGAAAGCGAAGCCATTTGCGGAAAGGAACAGCGGAGCCTAACCAAGCAACGAAATAGAACCGGACGGGTTTCACCGATTTTTCAATTAAGAAAATTATCTCGTGTTGCGAAATACTCTTTACATATCCAGTAAACTACTAGTATATTTATAAATAATTCAATTTACTAGTATAGGAGAAATGCACAGTGGCTACTACCATCGCAGCTAGAAAACCTTCTTCTTTTCGAAATGGATTGCAAGCTGGAGTCAGCATCGCAATCGGATACATACCAATCGCTATTACATTCGGCCTTTTGGCAAAATCAGCGGGTTTGACGGTCTCTGAAACCGTGCTAATGAGCTTGCTCGTATTTGCCGGAGCGGCTCAATATATGTCTCTTAACATGATTGTGCTTGGATCGGGAGTATTTGAAATTGTCATGACCACATTTATTTTAAACATCCGCCACTTTCTAATGAGCGCTTCCCTTAATGAGAAGGTGGAAGAGAAAAGCCTCTGGAAAAAATCGCTCTTCTCATTCGGTATTACAGATGAAACCTTTTCTGTCACTGCTACAAAAGAGGGCACCATACAGACAGGGTATATGTTCGGAGTAATCTTAATCGCCTATTCCAGCTGGGTGGTATGCTCAGGGGTCGGGCATGTCATCGGGAGCAGTTTACCTTCATCCCTTCAAGAAAGCATGGCAGTTGCCCTTTATGCCATGTTTGTTGGCTTATTGATGCCTTCTTTAAAAAAACACCGTAAAGTGGTGTTGCTTGCAGGCGCTGCGGCTATTCTTAACTCTGTATTTTCTTTGGTAATTGGTATAGCTGCTGGATGGTCAATTGTGCTTGCGACGATTACGAGTGCTGTTGGAATCGAGCTTTTATTCGCGAAATGGTCAAAGGAGGAGAAGGCAGATGAATAGTACCATCCTCATTATGATTGTCGGCATGGCTGTAGTCACTTATCTTCCAAGACTAATACCGTTTGTCATGTTTCAAGGAAAGGAACTGCCGCCATTTGTACAGGCAGTATTGAAGAATGTTCCCTATGCAACCCTAGGGGCCCTGATTGTTCCTGGGATTTTTCTGATCAATGAAGATATTATGTATGGCGTGATTGGCGCAACAGTGGCATTTATTGTCGCTTATTTCGGTGCTAACGTCATTCTGGTTGTAGTCAGCTCCATTGCAGCTTTGAGTGTGTATTCTTGGCTGTTTGGTTAATAAGGATTGAAGTAAGTAGGCTTTTCTTTCTGATAGCCTGCTTATTTTTTATATGGTGGCATAGAATATAACAAGGTTGTTTAGGACGAGGAGGTGCGAAAATGTGAAAAAGACGGTTTCTTTATTGTTGGTTGGCTATATTCTCTATGCTTTAGCAGTCACGTTTTACATATGGGTCGGAGCAGATACATCTCTTCCAGCTGACCTTGCAGGGACGAAAGCGGACCCGGCAACTTTTTTAAGTAACAAAGAACTGATGATTACAGAAGAATACTCCAAGATTAGAAATACGATCTATTTTCTGACACTTCCAGTGGAATGGATTTTTTATTTCCTTCTTCTTGTTTTAGGTGGGGCAAAGGCCATTCAAGGATGGGCGGAGAAAGTCTCAAAATATAAAACACTTCAGACAGGAATTTATCTTTTTTGGCTAACCTTATTTAGCACGGTTATTCATTATCCACTAAGTTATTTGCGTTATTCTCTATCAAAAGATTATGGCATTACAGTTCAGCCTTTTTCCGGCTGGATGCGCGATCAGGTTGTTGGATTTTGGGAAGGAATCCTTATCATGTGGATAGTGGTCCTAATTCTCTATGTGCTTATCCGTAAATTCCCCAAATGGTGGTGGGCAGTTGCCTGGGGATGCTTTATTCCACTTGTATTTTTTATAATGTATATTCAGCCGGTTGTCATAGATCCTTTATATAATGACTTTACCGAGCTACAAGATAAGCAGTTAGAAGCAAAAATCCTGGAGTTGGCTGACGAAGCGGATATTCCTGCTGACAGGGTATATGAAGTAAATATGGCCGAAAAAACGAATAGCATCAATGCGTATGTTACGGGAGTTGGTGGGAACTCACGTATCGTGTTATGGGATACATTATTGACTCGACTTCAGGAAGAGGAGATTCTGTTTATCATGGCACATGAGATGGGTCACTATGATATGAATCATATCGTTATGGGTATCACAGGATACATTGTGTTTTCTTTCTTTGCTTTTTACTTGATTTATTTGACTGCAGGCAAGTTGATAGACAGGTTCGGCCAGAGGTGGAAAATCAATAGCTTGAACCAACTTTCCTCCTTGCCCTTAATGTTGTTACTGGTGTCTTTGCTGCTATTTCTTGCAAGTCCGGTAACAAATGCTGTATCTCGATATCAAGAACACAAGGCTGACGTGTATGCTATTGAACTGACCGGTGAGACAGAACCAGCTATAGAAGCTTTTCAGGAGATTACAAGATCTAGTTTAAGTGAAGTGAACCCTCCAGCCTTAGTGAAATTTTTTCGATATACCCATCCTCCAATGGTGGACAGAATCGCCCATTTGGAGCGGTATGTTAAAGAAGAGTGAGCAACGTGCAAGTTTGCGTTGCTTCTTTTTTTTGTCGTTTTTTGACCGTGTCGAAAAATATTTGCGCATAAAATTTCAAAAAAGTCTTTTTTTTGCGAACCTTCTGTTATATAATACAATACAAATATACTAACTGTTTCATAACAAGAGAGGGGCAAGTATATCGTGAATACTGGTACAACAGGAATCAGCGTTACAGGTGTAATGAGAAATGGCTATGAAACTGTACTAACACAGGAAGCATTAAGTTTTATCGAGAAGCTCCATCATACTTTTAATGAGCGAAGAAGAGAATTGTTAACTGCAAGAAAAGAAAGACAGGCAAGAATTGATCAAGGAGAACCATTAAACTTCCTTGATAGCACAAAAGTTATTCGTACAAGTGACTGGAAAGTGAACACCATTCCACAAGATCTTCAAGACAGACGAGTGGAAATAACAGGTCCGGTTGACCGTAAAATGATTATTCATGCACTTAATTCCGGCGCCAAAGTGTTCATGGCGGACTTTGAGGATGCCTCCTCGCCAACTTGGAGCAACATGATAGAAGGACAAATCAATCTGCGTGATGCAAATCAGCGTAAAATTGATTTTACCGCTTCAAATGGAAAAGAGTACAAACTGAACAAGCAAATCGCCACCCTTCTTGTTAGGCCAAGAGGCTGGCATCTGGAAGAAAAACATTTGCAAATTAACAACGAATCAGTTTCTGGCAGCCTTTTCGATTTTGGATTGTATTTCTTTCATAACGTCAAGGTTTTGCAGGAAAATGGAAGCGCTCCATATTTTTATCTTCCAAAGCTTGAAAGTCATCAAGAGGCAAGGTTATGGAATGATGTGTTTGTATTTGCTCAGAATGAATTGGGAATCGCACAAGGGACCATTAAAGCGACTGTATTGATTGAAACCATAACAGCAGCCTTTGAGATGGATGAAATACTATACGAGCTGAAAGAGCATGCGGCTGGACTGAATTGTGGAAGATGGGATTACATCTTCAGCTTCATAAAGAAATTTAGAAATGATCCAACTTTCCTTTTACCGGACAGAAGCCAAGTAACAATGGCAGTGCCATTCATGAGAGCTTACACCCAATTGGTTATCCAAACTTGTCATAAACGTGGCGCCTTTGCAATAGGCGGGATGGCAGCTCAGATACCGGTGAAAAATGATGAGGAAGCAAACACGCAAGCATTTGCAAAAGTAAGGGAAGATAAACTTCGTGAAGTAAAAGATGGACATGATGGAACGTGGGTAGCGCATCCAGCATTGGTTCCGGTGGCATTAGAAGTTTTCAATGAGCATATGGAAGGGCAGAATCAATTGCACGCGTATCAAAGGGAAGAACAATCAGGGAGTTTACAATCGCCGTTCTGCTTG
>NZ_ACPC01000040.1:0-18541 GCF_000175075.1 Bacillus sp. m3-13 | reverse complement strand
TTTTGTCATGTTCCGTAGAACCGACGTTATGACGCTGTTGTTTTGTTTAGTTTTCAAAGATCATTTCAATCAGTTTATCGCTCAGAAGCGACTTTATTAATATAACATGTTTTGATGTTTTAAGTCAACATCTTTTTTAATTTCTTTTTTTCTCGTTGTCGCGTTTAAGCTTTTCTCTTGCGGCGACGAATAATAATATACCATGTAACGACAAACATCGTCAATACATCTTTTAAACTTTTTTGAAATAATTTTTAAAGGGTTAAGAAAAGCTTAAGGTCCTAAGGAAATCATCTGTCCTTAGGAGCCTTAAGCGTAACTTCTTTCGATATTATTTCTCTGGCACAACCTGATAAAGTCGGTGAAAAACACCATTTCCTTTGGTTTGTTTCTTCTGCACTTCCAGGAAACCTTTTTCCACTAAGTATTCTACCAGTACACTTAGATCTACTGAATACTTTTGGAGTTTAGGGTGGTGCAGCATTTCATTGTAAGACCACGCTTCTTCTTTTTCCATTAATACTTCTATTAAATGTTTGGCTCCGGTTCTTGTTCTCGAATAGATCATGAACTCATTTGCAAGGAAGAGTAGTTCCAGTCTTTTATCAATAGGTTCATCGCCTTGAATTAGCTCTTCATATAGTTTGTAGATTTCCGGTTCGATCTTCTTCACTTGATTCCAAACAGTTATTTCTGGATGGAAACCGTGATCGATCACTGCCAGCCTTGCCAAATGGTGAAGAGAGTGGACGATATGGTTATAGGCATCGATATAATGTTTAGAATCAAAGAAATCTTTACCTTCAAGATATCTTCTTATTAGTTTCGCAAATTCTAAACCTATTTTTAGTTTACGGTCTTCGAGTGGGAAATCGAGCAGTTTACCTCTTAGCGCATAGATAAACTCATTTCTGTCAAAGAGCACTTTCCCGTTGATGATCCAGTCGATGACTCTTCGGTTGGTTCCAAGTGTTATCCATTCTTCCAATTGTTGTTCGCTCGCGATGTAAAGTGCGGCTTTCTTTTGAAGCAATTCATAGTGTTTGACGTACAAGGATTCATCAAGCTCTTTTACTACCATAAAGAGAATCACGTCAAATTTATCTGTATTTGGACTAACGGGGTTTTTCTTTTCTATCATTAATATTCCTTGCGTGTTGGATTGACTTGCGCGTTCTTGATAGATCGGACGAAGTAAATCTTCCATCTTAAGACCTCCATATTTAAAGGGTTCTCCCTATTATTCGACACTTTCTTTTAAAGTCCTTTTTATCATTTTTAATCCAGAACATTCGGTCAACTTCTAAATTCAACATGTCTGTGACTGAAACTCCATTTTGGGATAAAATGTGCTATTATATTGTTTTAGGAGGTAGTGTTCATGGCTCGTAAATATTCTAGTAAAATTAATAAAATAAGAACCTTTGCACTCAGTCTTGTCTTTATCGGTTTCTTCGTTATGTATATAGGAATATTCTTTCAAGGAAACATGTTGGTCATGACTTTGTTTATGTTATTGGGACTTTTATGCATCGTTGGGTCCACGGTTGTTTATTTTTGGATCGGCATGCTGTCCACAAAGGCCGTACAGGTAGTTTGCCCCAACTGCGGGAAGCATACTAAAGTTCTTGGCCGTGTAGACATGTGCATGTATTGTAATGAACCGTTAACGATGGATCCTTCTCTTGAAGGAAAAGAGTTCAATGAGGATTATAATTCAAAAAAGAAAGCTGATAGGATCTAAGTCCTATCAGCTTTTTTATTGGTTGTTTTTCCAGAGACAAAAGGTCAATGTGCCCCTTTATCGCACTCTGGGCAGACACCGTAAATTTCCATGCGATGGCGAGCAATTTTGAATCCAGTAACATGAGCAGCCAACGCTTCCACTTCATCAAGACCTGGATAATGAAAGTCGACAATTTTGCCACATTCGTCACAGATCAAGTGATAATGGTCGGTTGTCACGTAGTCAAAACGACTGGAGTTGTCTCCGTAGGTCAATTCTTTTACAAGACCAACTTCACGGAAAACTCTCAGGTTGTTGTAAACAGTCGCGACACTCATATTGGGAAACTTTCCTTCAAGTGCTTTGTATATATCGTCAGCTGTCGGATGGGACATAGATTGAATAAGATACTCTAAAATCGCATGACGCTGTGGAGTTATGCGAACTCCAGTTTGTTTTAGCGTTTCTAGCGCCTCTTTTAATTGTTCGTTTGCCACAGTCATGCACCTCACTTTTCATAAAGATTATTACTTTATAATATTTATAATTAGTGTACCGTGATATTGATATTTTTGTCAATGTTATTACTTATATCTATATGAAGTTAAAGCGATTTTAAACCTCTGGTTTTAAAACTGGTTCTTCCTTGTTTAATTGGCTGTTTACATAGCGTGCTACGACAAACAGGTAGTCGGAAAGACGGTTCAAATAGGCAAGTACATTAGGAGAAAGTTCATCGCTTAATCCAACAGCAGATCTTTCTACCCTTCTTACGATAGTTCTTGCGCTGTGCAAAGCCGCTCCAGCTTTTGACCCTCCAGGTAATACGAAATTTTTCAAAGGAGGAAGTGTTGCGTCTAGTTCGTCCATTTCGTCCTCCAGGCTTTCCACATGCTTTTCTGTCAGCTTCCATTTCACTTCTTTCCCTGCCGGTGTGGCGAGTTCGGCTCCCACGTGAAAAAGAATCGTCTGGATGTTATAGAAGGATTTGAGAAGCGTTTCCTTTCGATTAAAATCTTCATCGTTTAGATAAGCCATTGCAAGACCAATCATCGAGTTTGCTTCATCACATGTTCCATATGCTTCTACGCGTACGTGGTTTTTATCCACTCTTTGCCCATAGACTAAAGAAGTTTGTCCTTTATCGCCTGTTTTTGTATAGATTTTCATTAACTCCCCATCCCCTACTCTTCATTTTTTAAGCTTCTACTTTCCTTATAGCAAAAAAACACCCGCAAGTCCATTATGGACAAGCAGGTGTTTTCATTTTATTAGCCTACATAATCGATAGGTGCGTTCGGTCCGATTGGCAAGCCGGTAAGGATCCAAACGATAAGCATGATAACCCATACGATGGAGAAGAACACAGAGTATGGAATCATTGTAGAGATTAGTGTACCAATCCCAACCTTTTTATCATACTTTTGCGCAAACGCGATAACGATTGCGAAGTATGGCATTAATGGTGAAATGACGTTTGTAGTCGAATCAGCTAAACGATATGCCAATTGAGTAAGCTCAGGGGAATACCCTAGACCCATCATCATCGGAACAAATACCGGCGCCATGATTGCCCATTTAGCAGATGCACTTCCGATAAACAGGTTGATAAAACCTGCAACAATCATAAACACAAGAATTAACAAAATGCTCATGAAACGATTTTCGCTGTCAAAGCCGATTCCTTGGATGAGTTCTGCACCGTTTACTGCCAGAACAAGACCAAGGTTTGTTTCATTAAAGTAAGCGACAAACTGACCAGCCACAAATGCCAGTACAATGTATGCACCCATTGTTGCCATTGTATCGGACATTTGATTTGCTACATCTTTATCATTTTTAATGGATTTCGTGATCATTCCATAAACAAGTCCCGGAATGAAGAACATAATTAGAATTACTGGTACAAGTGTATGGAAGAATGGCGCTTCTAAGAATGAGCCGTCTCCACGTAGTGGTCCCCAAGAAGGAACAACTAGTAAAGCCATTACTGCAATAGTTGCAATGAATGCAAACAGTGCAGCCCATAAACCTTTTTTCTCTTCAGGTTTTAAGAAGTCAACGTCTCCTTTGTAAGCACCTTTGTACTCACCAAGACGCGGTTCAACAATTTTATCCGTAACGAACGTACCAACAATAGTAAGAACGAATACTGAAGCAAACATGAAGTAGAAGTTCATCATGTAGTTCATGCCTGCAGCATATTCCGGGTCAACTGTTGCTGCTGCTTCTTGTGTTAAAGACCCTAATAACGGATCAAGAGATGTTAACAGTAAGTTTGCACTGAATCCTGCAGATACCCCGGCAAATGCTGCTGCAAGTCCAGCCAGTGGGTGCCTTCCCAGTCCTGCGAAAAGTACAGCACCAAGTGGTGTCAATACAACATAACCAGCATCCGCAGCCATAGATGACATAATTCCTCCGAATACTAGAGCAGCTGTCATCAATTGTTTAGGAACGGATGTTACCAAGCCTCGAAGACCTGCACTGATAAGGCCAGATCTCTCCGCAATACCGATACCAATCATCGTAACAAGAACTGTTCCAAGTGGAGCAAAGCCTGTGAAGTTTGTTACGGCACTTTCAAAGATGTATGCAATTCCTTCTGAACTCATTAGGTTTTTAACAGTAAGAACTTCTCCCTCATTTAAAGGATCGTCTACTTGTACACCCATGCTGGAAAAAATTCCAGAAGCGACAATGACCAATAACGCGAAAATCGCGAATAACGTTACCGGGTGAGGCAGCTTATTACCAACGCGCTCAATGCTGTCAAGAGCACGCATAACAAAGCCGCGTTTCTTTTGTGTTGCTTCCATGATAAAATCCCCTTTCTCAATCTATTAAATTTTCAAAAAATAACAGGAAAAAATCCTTTATCAGTATAATAAAAAAACTTGACGGATGGAAGGGTTCAGCGAATACGCGCAAAATAACCAATTTTTGAAATAATATTAATACTATGTATCCTTTACTAAATTAACGTACTGGTCCTATTTTGGACCTTTCTTTACTTTACCCATAATATAAATTCATATCAATAAAAAGGAGTGCAAGCTCTATGCTCGCACTCTAATCACGTCAACTTTTGAGGAGGTATGCCCTACACTATAAAATACTCACTTACGAGCCTTTTGTAGTTAGACATTTGCCTTAATTATTGAAAAAAAGGCTTTTCCTTTTATAAGTTCTCTTTTATGAAACTCAAAGCCTCTTCCACATGGCCCTTCACTTTTACTTTTCTCCACTCTTTTACTAATTCGCCTTCTTTATTAATGATGAAGGTAGAACGTTCGATTCCCATATACTCTTTGCCGAAATTTTTCTTTAGCTTCCATACATCATAAAGTTCAGCCACTTCATGATCCTCGTCCACTAAAAGCATAAATGGCAAACCGTGCTTTTCAATAAACTTTTCATGCCTTGATTGAGGGTCTGGACTTACCCCGAGTATTACTGTATCAAGATTCGAGAAGTCTTCATGCATATCCCGGAAATCACACGCCTGTGTGGTGCAACCGGGGGTCATATCTTTTGGGTAAAAATAAAGAACCACATTCTTCCCTTGAAAACTTGAAAGGGTCACTGTCTCGCCTGTATTGGATAGCAATGAAAAATCAGGTGCTTTTTTGCCAACTTGCATGGTCATTATAAAACTCCTCCTTACTTATAATCAGTTTCTTTAAGCCTATCGAAAGTAAGAAGAATTATCAAGAAATGAGGTAGCATACATATACTTTGCCAATTGACCTAAACTAATTACAAAAAACAAGTGGATGGAGGTAGTTGTCATGAAAAAAGAAGATGTACTTCATGAAGGGGCAGTAACAGAACACCATAAAAAAATCAGCGTTAAGCAGAAGTCCATAGAGACTCCCTTGAACGCTGACGCTAACTGTCCGGAACCGGTATCAGAGTTATCCAACCGTTTTTTAAATGAGGGGAATTAGGAACGTTTATCTCTCACGCCCGTCCATATGCAGGACAACCCGGACCACAAAGGCTGCCGGCATGACAAAGCCAATCAACGCTTCTGTCATAGCAATGGCCCTGCCGATACCTATTGGGGTGATATCTCCATACCCTACCGTCAATATGGTGATCGCACTGAAATAAACCGAGCGAAAAAAGATGGAAAAGTAACTTCCGCTGATCAGTTCGCCTCTTTCCAATAGAACAGGGTGCCCTTCAATATGGAGAACAGTATATAAAAGACCAAACGAAAGCAGCAGTGTCGAGTATATCAACAGTAACAGTAAAAGTGTTTCTTTTGAGACATATGGAATGCTTCTGCTTTCTGAAGAGAACACATGTGAAAAACTGATAAAGATTGCAATAAATATAAAGATGACGATAAATAAATAAAGCATCCTATTCCTCCAATGCGCGGACATGCCATTAGTACAATATACGCGACGGAAGAATAGGTATGCTTTTTTTATACAGGTTTAATTCCCTGCTCCTCTATATTTGGTTACGCCGACATTCCAGACAAATACAGCTAGAACAAAGAATGCCACGCCGATAAATGGGGTCATAAATGCGTATCCATACCACTCTGACCTGCCGAGGAAGTATGCAGACGGGTATACTCCGACAAAGGCAAATGGAAGTATCCATGTTAAAACAAAACGAATGACATTGTTATAGATGTCTACAGGATATCTCCCATAATTGCCGATATTGTACATCATCGGCATGATCGATGTTCTTGCATCTGACCAGAAGCCAATACTTGCAAGCAAGACGAATATTCCCGCATAGACAAGGGCTCCCCCAAGCACAAAGATTATTAATAGAAGATAATCGTACCAAGCAAAAGTTAAATCTAGCAGGTTACCCGCATAAATCATGATGGCTACCCCTGTAAACACACCGAATAATGATTCCAATTCCATCCGCTCAAGCACCACTTGAAACAGACTATGAATCGGCCTTGTCAGGATGCGATCCATCTCCCCTTTTACAATATATCGTTCATTAAAATCCCAAATGTTAAAAAATGCCGAAAACAGTGCAAATGGCACCAAAAAGAACCCATAAATAAAGATAATTTCCTCCCTGCTCCACCCGCTCAAAAACTGCGTATGTCCGAAGACAACCAGGATAAACACCAGGTTGACCGCCTGAAACAACAAGTCGGAGAGGATTTCCACCACAAGGTCCGCCCTATATTGGAAACGCGTTTTCATATATTGGGCAATGTATTGAAAAAACATCGAAACATAAAACATTCCTCACCCTCCTTGCACGACTAATTGTTTTTTTGCCAGATTCCATAGCAATTGTATCGGGATAATCAGGATAAATACCCAGATCATTTGCATGAATAATGCCTGAAATACCGCATTTCCTGTAATGCCCTCTGTAAAAATCATACTAGGGATATAACTTATTGCCTGAAACGGCAGAAAGCTCATGACATCTTGTGCCCATAATGGGTAAAAGCTGATTGGCAACAGCAACCCGGAAAACAGGTCAATGACGACACGCTTGGCACGGATAAGCCCGTCATTATTAAATAGGAAGAACGTCATAATCCCTGTCAGCAGGTTGATCTGCGTGTTGACAATAAAGCTGAAGATAATCGAGATACCGAAAAGCCCCCATGTGGCAAAGTTTGCCGAGAACTCCAATGGAAAGACGAGTGCCACAATGACCATACCTGGAACCGAGAAAAATGCCAGACGGAAGATACCCTCTCCCAAACCTTGCATAGTCTTCATGCCAAGGTAGTTATACGGCCTGATCAATTCAACGGCAACCTTTCCTTCTTTTATCTCTTGGGCAATTTCTCGGTCAATATTATTAAAATAAAACGCACGAGCCATCCAAGCGACTGCGACATAGGTTGTCATTTGGATGGTGGAGATGCCTTGGATATCTTCTTTTCCGCTATAGATCGCTTGCCACAGGAAGTAGTAGGCACCTATATTGATGCTATAAATGAGAATACCTGAGTAATAGTTCGTTCGATACGCCAGCATCATCAAAAAGCGGATGCGTATCATTTCAATATACTTATCCATGGGTCAACACCGGCTGCTTTTGGGACGTTGGTTCCCCGGTCGAGACCATCCCCTTATCATAGATATTGCGGATAATCTCCTCTGTGGAAATCTCTTGTATGGTAAGGTCTGTGATGGCAAACTTCCCTACTACCCTGCCAATTAGTTCAGATATTTCCTCTTCTTCTTTAGAAACTACCGCGCTCCAAATTGTTTCTTTCCCTTCATTTTTCCAGAGTACTTCAAGATCTGGAGTCAGCGGGGTAAGTTGTTCTACTGTGACATTTTGAGCAAATTGGAATCTGATTTGCTTCCCTTCTCCCCAGTTGTTACGAAGCTTTTGAAGAGAACCATCATAAATGACCTTTCCTTCATCTAACATGACCACTCGCTCACAAAGTGCTTCAATATCTGCCATGTCATGCGTAGTTAATAGAATCGTTGTTTTATATTTTTCGTTTATTTCTTTTAGGAACTGTCGGATTTTAAGTTTTACTAATACATCCAAGCCGATTGTTGGTTCGTCAAGGAAAAGCAGGGGCGGATTGTGTATGAGCGCCGCTGCCAGTTCACAACGCATTCGTTGACCAAGCGACAGCTTTCTTACCGGCTTATCAAGAAGATGGCCGATATCAAGCGTTTTGATGACATGGTCCATATGCTCGTTATAATCTTCGTCTGAGACCTTATACACTTTTTTAAGCAGGCGGAACGATTCCTGAACCGCGATGTCCCACCACAGCTGGGAACGCTGACCGAACACAACACCAATGGAACGGACAAACTCTTCCCTTTCTTTATGCGGATTCATCCCATTAACTCGTACTGTTCCAGATGTCGGGGTGAGAATTCCTGTCAGCATTTTGATGGTGGTCGACTTTCCTGCACCATTCTCCCCGATGTACCCGACCATTTCCCCTTGTTTAATTGTAAAAGAAACATCGTTGACGGCTGGCACTATTTTATAGTTTCTTGTAAAAAGATCGCGGAATGCACCCTTTAAACCAGAACGACTAGAATATGCTTTAAACTCTTTGCGAAGTGCATTTACTTCTATAACATTATGCATCTAGGTTACTTCCTTTCTATTATATGAACATTTGATGATAGTCTTTTGAAAAAAGCTCATAGAGACTAGTGTATTACAAGTGAGGGGGAACACTCAAACGGGAAGCTTTGGGAATTCCGTTTTCCATTACAACCCCACACCATTCATGATAAAATAACGTATCATTTCTTTTACCAAACAAATGAACCAGGAGGATTCAATTAGATATGAACTTTTCAAAATCACAACAAATACACGAAGAAGCCTTGCAACATATCGTCGGTGGCGTGAACAGCCCTTCCCGTTCCTATAAAGCAGTCGGCGGCGGTGCACCGGTCGTAATGGAACGCGCGGAAGGAGCTTACTTCTGGGATGTCGACGGCAATAAATACATCGACTACCTGGCAGCTTACGGACCAATCATCACCGGGCATGCCCACCCGCATATAACAGAAGCCATTACGAAAGCAGCACAAACTGGTGTCTTGTACGGAACACCTACTCCCCATGAAGTGAAGTTTGCGAAAATGCTTAAAGAAGCGATGCCTGGAATGGACAAAGTACGCTTCGTCAATTCCGGTACCGAGGCAGTAATGACAACCATCCGCGTGGCGCGTGCCTACACAGGTCGAGACAAAATCATCAAGTTTGCCGGCTGCTATCATGGACATTCGGACCTGGTTCTTGTTGCAGCAGGATCTGGTCCGGCAACACTTGGAACACCAGATTCCGCTGGCGTACCAAAGAGCATTGCCAACGAAGTCATCACCGTTCCTTTTAACGACATCGAACCATTCCGTGAAGCCATGGAAAAATGGGGCGACCAGATTGCGGGCGTCCTTGTGGAGCCAATCGTCGGTAACTTTGGAATCGTAGAACCAAAACCTGGCTTCCTTCAAGCAGTAAACGACATCAGCCATGAAGCTGGGGCACTTGTTATCTATGATGAAGTGATAACGGCATTTCGCTTTATGTATGGCGGTGCGCAGGACATGCTTGGAATCACACCTGACCTAACGGCGCTAGGAAAAATCATCGGCGGCGGACTTCCGATTGGTGCATACGGTGGTCGCGCGGAAATCATGGAGAAAGTTGCGCCACTCGGCCCTGCATATCAGGCAGGTACTATGGCAGGTAATCCGGCATCTATTTTATCAGGAATCGCTTGCTTGGAAGTACTCCAACAAGAAGGAGTTTACGAACACCTTGACCAAATCGGCCGCTTACTAGAAGAAGGCATTCTGGAAAGAGCAGAAAAATATGGAATCACCATTACCATCAACCGTCTCAAAGGTGCACTTACCATCTACTTTACAGATGAAACAGTAGTAAACTATGAACAGGCGGAAAATACAGACGGCGAACAATTTGCTAAATTCTTCAAGCTGATGCTGAACCAAGGAATCAACCTCGCACCATCTAAATACGAAGCATGGTTTGTGACAACGGAACATACCGAAGAAGATGTAAGATTGACACTAGATGCAGTTGAGCACGCATTCAAAGAATTAGCGAATGCATAAATATACAAGACAGCGTGTACACCAGCATGCTGTCTTTTTCTATAGCAAACCTTGAAAACGCTTACAAATAAACAATTTCTCTTTCCCTTCACTTGTATGACCTCTTCACTTTTTTGCATAAAAAATTGATTTTTATTGTTTGAAATGTTAGTATATAATTTAAAGTCTGAAAATTCCCTTATTTATTTTTCCTCACTTTTTACCTATTTATAAGAAAACCGCCGAGCTTACCTCACGCAGAACGTATAGCTACTACTATTTATCTGCACAGGTTTTTCTTATCAAACTATCAAACCACAGGAGGTGAATGGCTAGTTAGGGTCCCCACTTATATCCCTAGTTAACAGCCAATCCATATGAAAAATTGGAGTCCAAGTACATTTAAAGATTTTCACAACGCAGAACACGATGCATGTGGTATTGTATCCGCTATTGAAAAGAAAAAAATCCCAACAAAGAAAAATATCGACGACTGTATAGATGCGTTAGTCAAAATGAACCATCGTGCCGGTTTCATTAACGGTGAAGGCGACGGTGTCGGCATTCACATAGATATCCCCCGTGCACTTTGGAAAGAAAAACTCGAGAAAGTCGGCGAGGACGCTTCCCTTGTAGATCGCGAAGATTTTGTAGTCGGTCACTTCTTCATCAATCACCATGTTGATGTGGACCAAGTGAAAAGCGAGATTACAAGCATTTTAGAAAAAGCATCTCTTAAACTAGTTTTTGCTTCTGATACCGTGACATCTTCTGAAGCATTAGGACCGATTGCTATCATCCAAGATCCGGTGTTCTGGCAGATTGCTTTAGTTTCAGAAAAACAAGAGTGCACACAAGCGCACCTGTTCCATGCTGCCATTGAGATCGAAAAAAATGATGACGTACATGTTGCATCCCTATCGAACTACCATGCGGTTTACAAAGTAATGGGTGCCGGCGATATTTTGCCAAAATTCTATCATGACTTGGCAAACCCGCTTGTTGCATCTGCTATGACGCTTGGGCATAACCGCTATTCTACCAATACACTATCTAACTTTTTTCGTGTGCAACCATTTAGCGTCCTAGGTCATAACGGTGAGATCAATACGATTGCTAAGCTACGTGATGAAGCAACAATGATTGGTGTGCCACTAACTAATGGCGGAAGTGATTCTCAGGATTTAAACAGAACGATTGATACGTTGATTTCTCGCGACGGTTTTACGCTTTTTGAAGCACTAGATATCGTCTTCCCGCCGATTGTCAATGAAATTAAAAGCTATCCTGCTCATTTACAGGACCTTTACACATATGTACGTGAAACTTGGGGCCACTTTGCACAAGGTCCTGCAGGCATCATTTCCCGTAACAAAGACGAAGCAGTATTCAGTCTAGATGCGCTCGGGCTTCGTCCAGTTTGGATGCTTCAGACAGAGACTTCGTATTATTTTTCGTCAGAACCGGGTATCATTCCGACAACGGAATACACGGCAGAGCCGAAGCCTTTCTCTCCTGGTGAAAAAGTTGGGATGAAATGGGATGGCGATACGATTAAAGTGTATGACTATCATGCGTATCAAGAAGAAGTCTATCAGCGTATGAACGAGAAGTTTGCTGTGGAAGGATTCGCTGAACGTCTGAATGCACCAAAACTTGATACCTATGTGTCTACCGCTCCACTTGCAAAAGTGCATAACGGACATTACGCAGCTTTCGGTTGGGACCGGGAGCATATCCAGTTAATCGAACAGATGGCGGAAAAAGGTGCAGAACCGATCCGTTCCCTTGGTCATGACGTACCGCTTGCTGCCATGAATCCTGGCCGCAACAATATCGCTGATTTTATAAAAGAAAGCGTAGCGGTTGTAACGAATCCAGCAATCGACCGTGACCGTGAGACAGAACACTTTTCCACAAGAACGGTTCTTGGTGCCCGTCCAGCCCTCCAAAAAGAAGACCTAGTACCAAACGGCTACACAATGGAACTCCTTTCTCCATTATTAGTAGAAGGCCAGGTTGGCATGGATTGCGCCGCAGAACTGGGGCAACCTTCCTACGATCAGGTAGTAAACCAGTTCCAATCACAAGGACTGACCTATTACGTTAATGCTACCTGTGGTTCAGATGAAGATATTCCTTCAGCTTTAGACCGTCTAAAAGCAGAAGCGGTGGACGCCGTAAAAGACGGCAAAACCTTATTGATCATTGATGATGCCCAAGCACACAAAGATGGCCAGCTTTGGTTAGACCCTCATCTTGTGACGGCAGCCATTAATGAAGAGTTGGTTCAACATCAATATCGTCGTAAATGTGCACTATTGCTTCGTTCCGGTGCCATCCGTTCCCTTCATGATGTGATGGTCGCAATCGGACTTGGGGCAAATGCCATCAGTCCATACCTACTATTTGGAACTGTTAGTGATGAGACAACTAAGCCTGTTGTGAACCTTTTCGGAGCACTGACTAAAGGAATGGAAAAAGTCATTTCTACGATTGGAATTCATGAGTTACGAGGATACGGTCGCTTGTTCTCGGCAATTGGCCTTCATAAAGAAGTCGAGGAAGCACTTGGAATCGTCAATTTCCTTGGCTCTGATAAACTCGGCTTTAATTTTACAAAATTAAAAGAGGATGCTGCAGAACGCGCAGTGGACTTTGAAGATGAAAAGGCTCGTCCAGGCAAGTCGTTCCACCTCTTCCCTCGTATCTGGAAAGCAATCGGAGACGTGGCAAAGAACGGAACATACGATGATTATCGCGAAAAGCTGGATGAACAAGAAACGAAAAATCCTATTACCATTCGTCATTTGACTGACTTAAGAGTTTCAGGCAAACAACCAGCAAAAGAAAAAGTGAATATCGGGGTTGGGGCACATGATTTGCCATTCGTCATTGCATCTATGTCCTTTGGTTCTCAAAACGAAATCGCATTCAGAGCATATGCCGAAGCTGCAGATAAACTGAACATGGTCAGCCTGAACGGTGAGGGCGGCGAAATCAAAGATATGCTTGGAAAATACCCAAAAACGCGCGGTCAGCAAGTGGCATCCGGACGTTTTGGAGTAAATGCTGAGTTGCTTAACTCCTCCAACCTATTGGAGATTAAGATTGGGCAAGGAGCAAAGCCTGGTGAAGGCGGACATTTACCTGGATCGAAAGTTACAGCTAAGATCGCCGAAGCACGTAATGCAACGATTGGATCGGATTTAATCTCTCCATCCAATAACCATGACATCTACTCTATTGAAGACTTGGCGCAAATGATTGCCGAGCTGAAAACAGCCAACGATCAGGCGAAGGTTGCGGTTAAAGTACCGGTTGTACCTAATATCGGAACAATTGCAGTCGGAATCGCAAAAGCCGGTGCGGACATCATTACGATCAGTGGTTTTGACGGCGGAACAGGGGCAGCAAGAATCCACGCCCTTCAATATGTAGGGTTACCAGTTGAAATTGGTGTAAAAGCTGCGCATAACGCGTTGATTGAATCCGGTCTCCGCAACAAAGTGGAAATCTGGGCGGACGGCGGAATCAAGAGCGCGCTTGACTGCATGAAAGTTATGCTATTAGGTGCGAACCGTATTGGATTCGGAACTCTTTCTATGATCGCCATCGGTTGTACAACATGCCGCGGCTGTCACTTGGATACATGTCACGTTGGAATTGCAACGCAAATTGAATCCGAAGCACAAGCAAAAGATCACGGTCTTCGTCGCTTTGTTCCTAGACAATCAGATCTTGCCGTACAAGGCTTGATGAACCTGTTCACTGCTTTTGGTGATGAGCTGAAATCATTAACAGCGTCTCTTGGCTTTGATAACTTGCAGGAAATCGTCGGACGCTCTGATCTTCTCGAGCAAACGCGCGGCTTGGAATCGCTGGATCTTTCCAACTTGCTTCACACGTTAGACGTACCACAGCTTGCACAAAAAGAAGTGGCGGCAAGCATGGAAAAAGAAAAGCTTCTAGTTGCAGCTGGTGCAGAATATCTGGATTACCAAGAAAGCGACCTGCATGAATCCCGTCAATATGATGCGGTAACAGCAGAACAGCGTGTCCTTGGCAGCCGTGTATCCTGCCACCGTGTACGCGGACGCTTGGACGGCTCTTACCTGGAGTTACCTGAAGTGGAACTTCGCTACAACAAAGGCTCTATACCTGGTAACGGACTTGGTGCATACAACTCAACCGGTATCAACATCAAGGTTGAGGGTGGCGCACAGGACGGCATCGGTAAAACCGCATTCGGCGGAAGCATCTTCGTCTTTAAATATAAAGGGAAAGACGGCAAGTTCTATAACGGTTCTGTTGGAAAAGGCTTTGGCTACGGTGCACAAAAAGGAGCGCTTGTTGTTCAAGGAAACGCTGATGCACGTGCAGGGATCCGCCTTTCCGGAGCTGACATGATTATCGGTGGAAAAATCACCACTCCAATTCCAGCTGTTGAACATGGAAACCTTGGAGTTAACGCCAATATTAAAGGCTTTGCGTTTGAGTACATGACAAATGGCCGCGGCCTTGTTCTTGGTGACCCTGGCCCTTGGATCTGCGCAGGTATGACTGGTGGAGCCGTCTACCTTCGTCATCAGCCGGAAATGGGCTTAACAAAAGAAGCACTTCAACGCCGTATCGCAAAAGGCGCAAAAGTGAACATCGAACCACTTAATGCAGCTGGCCTGAAGGATGTAGTGGAGTTACTTTCCATCTACCATCAATCCCTGCTAGACCAGCACCAACTAGAAGAAGCCGCAGAAATCAAGCAAATGCTCGACAACCCTGTAGACTACTTCCTGCAAGTCAACCCTGTCAAAGAACAGGCCGACCCAGCAGTATCCACAGAATGATCCATCTCTTTACCACAGCCCGCAAAGTTTTGCGGGCTTTTTTACCGGAAAAAGATTAGTAAGTTGTAATAACCTTGTTGATTGCAGTGGAAGGCGCGCAGACGCCCGCGGGAGGAAGGGACAGGTGAGACCCCACAGGCGAAGCGAGGCCACTGAAAAACCTAGTAACCAATCTTTTGGATAATTTATAGCTGTTGATTGGAGCAATAGGCGAAGACTCCTACGGGGGAGTAGCGACAATGTTGAGACCCCGCAGGGCGTAGCCCGAGGAGGCTCAAGGTCGCCCCGTGGAAAGCGAAGCCGTTTGCGGAAATTAACAGCGGTGTCTTAAAAAAATCTAACATCAAAGACTTTTTCAGTGGCCAAGGCGGAAGCCGAGGAGGCTCACGGACCCGCCCGCAGGCAAGCGAAGCGCATGGAACGGAAATCAACGGTCTTATAAACTTATCTCTAAAAAAAGAAAACACAATGGGAGCTGTGTTTTCTTGGATGGATTATCTGTTATCGATTTTTTCTGGGTATAGGTCGTGGTTCATAAGACGGTACTCAGCCATTTCTTCGTATTTCGTGCCAGGTTTTCCATAGTTGGTGTAAGGGTCGATGGAAATTCCGCCGCGTGGAGTGAATTTACCCCATACTTCGATATAACGCGGGTCCATTAGTTCAATTAAATCGTTCATGATGATATTCATGCAATCCTCGTGGAAATCTCCATGGTTACGGAAGCTGAATAGGTACAGCTTCAATGATTTGCTCTCCACCATTAGTTCACCCGGGATATAGCTGATGTAAATAGTGGCAAAATCCGGCTGATTCGTTTTGGGACATAAACTTGTAAACTCCGGACAATTGAATTTTACAAAATAATCTCTGTTTGGATGTTTATTTTCAAAGGTTTCCAACACATCCGGGGAATAGTTGAACAAATAACTTGTTCCTTGATTCCCTAGTAATGTTACACCTTCCAATTCTGAATCTTTTCTTCCTGACATACTCACTCTCTCCTTTATTAAACTCCGCGCTTATTGCCCCATACTAGTGTGTGCAATTGTGGCAACACGCGAACATTATTCATTTCATCATCATTCATTACCTGATCAATCAGCCACTCATACTTAGCCAACAAATTACTGATTAACTTTTGATCATCTTCTGTGGTTGTATCATCATTTCCTACTTGTACATAAAAAGCTATATCCGGATATAGCTTATGGACCTTTTTCGAGTAAGCCAAATCGTCCTCATCAAATACCACTACTTTTAGAGAAACACTACTGTTTTTAACTCTTTCTAGCAGATCTCTAAGTATGGAAAAGTTGGTATCCATCCCGGAGCTTGGCGGTTTTGGAGAAATGGTTAGATCATCTATTTCCATTAGCCAATCCTGCCATTTGCTTCCTTGCGTTTCAAGCGCCACCTTTATATCGTTCTCATGAAGGAGTTGTACAAGTTTCCCGATATTCTTTAAAAGAGCTGGGTTTCCTCCAGAGATAGTAACGTGATTAAAGGCTTTCCCACCTATTTCAACCAACTGCTCATATATCTCTTCATGTGACATCATCACTATGTCATCCTTTGCGCTGCCATCCCATGTGAAAGCAGAATCGCACCATGAACATCGGTAATCACAACCAGCCGTTCGGACGAACATCGTTTTCTGGCCAATGACCATCCCTTCTCCTTGGATGGTAGGGCCGAATATTTCTAGAACTGGAATTAGACTGCTCATTACTTTTTCCCCTTCTTAGGACGGTAAATACAATAACTTGTCGGTGTTTCCCTTACATATACTTGAAGACAGGTAGGTTTGGAAGGAAGAGTCTCTAAATGCTTTTCTATCGTTTCCCACATGACTCTTGCCACCACTTCTGTTGTAGGGAAAAAATTCGGATCCTCGTCATTGAAGACGTCTTTATGATCATTTAAGACTGTGTGATCAAATTTATCGTGCAAAAGTTTTTTTAATATTTGAAAGTTAACAAGAAAGCCTGCCTCGTCCAAGGCGTCTCCTGCCACTGTCACATTGACAAAGTAAGTATGTCCATGTAGCTGTCTGCATTTCCCTGCTGCATCTGTTGGAACAAAGTGTGCTGCTGCTATTTGCATATCCTTGTTTAGCTCATAGCAGAAATCATGTTGTACTTGTGGGTAAATTTGTTGCATCATGAGGACACAACCCCTTTATTTTTTTTAACAAGGTAGTCATCCAATCCACGTTTTCTCAGTTTACACGCAGGGCACTCGCCACATCCGTCCGCGATAACACCATTATAGCAAGTCAATGTTTTTGTTCTTACAAAGTCTAATGCGTCAAGGTCATCTGCCAATTCCCATGTTTCTTCCTTGTTCAACCACATCAAAGGAGTATGAATGACAAATGGGTAATCCATAGAAAGGTTTAACGTCACATTCATGGATTTAATAAAAACATCACGACAATCCGGGTACCCGCTGAAGTCTGTTTCGCAAACGCCTGTCACAATATGTCTCGCACCAATCTGCTTTGCTGCTACAGCTGCAAAGGAAAGGAATAGCAGATTTCTTCCGTCTACAAACGTGCTTGGCAATTCCCCTTCTTTTTCTTCTATTTCGATATTATCTCTAGTAAGGGCATTTGGTGTTAATTGTCCTAAAAGGGACATATCAAGAATGCGGTGTTTTACTCCAAGTTCTTTTGCAATACTTGTTGCACAATCAATCTCTAGTTCATGTCGCTGTCCGTAATGGAATGTGACAGCTTCCACTTCATCAAATTCTTTCATTGCCCAAATTAGGCAAGTAGTGCTGTCCTGCCCGCCACTGAACACGACCATCGCTTTTTCCTTTTGCTTCATCGTGTCTTCACTCCTTTAATCATCTATATCTATAGTCATACAAAAAACGCTAACCAAAAATAATGGAGGCTAGCGCATAACATCAGAAAAAATAAAAAAACTATATCCTAAGGAATATAGTTTGGTATCTGTCCTTAGTTTTTTATAGAGGGTATTTGCTAGAACCTCTCCTGACACCATTATCGGCGTAAGACTTTATTCAATTTAACTTTGTTACTATAACATATTTTCAATAAAGTATCTACATTTTCTTCTAGAGTACTTTTATTTTAAGGAGTGTTAAGCATGGCACGTTCAGCTAGTCTATTACGTTTGAGAACAAGCTTTTGGTATTTGCCCTCTTTTTATGGAGCATTTGCATTCTTCCTTGCAATCGGCACATTATTACTTGATAATTACTTACTTTCATCTATGGATGCAGAGAATCAAATACCAGCCATTTTTCTTTCAGACATCAATTTGTCTCAAACCATTCTCAGCTCCATTGCGTCGTCATTATTAACGATGACTACCATTACATTCTCTACCATCTTAGTGGTGCTGACCACCTACCTGTCTGAATTTTCTCCACGGGCA
>NZ_ACPC01000041.1:0-16478 GCF_000175075.1 Bacillus sp. m3-13 | reverse complement strand
CGCTGACCTTTCAAAAGCAAGCTTTTAAAAGGTCCGCTCGACTTGCATGTATTAGGCACGCCGCCAGCGTTCGTCCTGAGCCAGGATCAAACTCTCCAATAAAGAGTCTGAGCTTTTGCTCAAAATTTGCTAGCTTGTCTTACTTAAAATCATTTGTCGTGTTCCGTAGAACCGACGTTATGACGCTGTTGTTTTGTTTAGTTTTCAAAGATCATTTTCTTACAAGATTCGCTCAAAAGCGACTTCCTAATCATAACAACTTGTCGTTTTAAAGTCAAGCTGTTTTTTGTTTTTTTTGAAGTAGCATTTTCACATCTCATCACTGCCCTCGCAGCGACGAAATTAAATATACCACCTCCACAACTATATTGCAATACTTTTTCTAAATATTTTTGATTGAAGTTCTGTTAATGGAAAATATACAACTTACTTCTACTATTATAGTTTGCTTAGGAAAAAACTTGTCGTTTTCTTGCGGGTTATGTATGATGTAGGAAGACAACTAAATTCTTTTCCACGAGGGGAGCCTTAAAGGCTGAGAGTGAACTTGATGTTCTGACCCTTTGAACCTGTTAGTTAGTACTATCGTAGGGATGTGGCGGATTTATTACTTATTTCATTTAAGCGATAAAGGAGCCCCCTTTATCGCTTTTTTTATGTTAAGGGGGATTTTCATGAAGAAGAATAACACATTATTTTTAGTTGAAGTTGCAATATTTGGAGCACTAGCTTACTTACTTGATTTATTGGCTGGAGTATTATCCCTAAAGATTTGGGCTCAAGGAGGCTCAATATCTATAGCGATGGTACCTGTATTTATCATGGCTTTTCGGTGGGGTATAAAAGGAGGGCTTTTATCAGGTTTTATTCTTGGGTTACTTCAGATTGTTACTGGCCAATTATTCGGAGTAGATCCAGTGCAAATATTTCTAGATTATATTGTAGCTTTTTGTGCATTAGGGTTGGCTGGTGTAGTAGCAAATCAAGTAGCTGCTTCTGCTAAGAAAGATAATTTTAAGAAGCTAGTATTGTATGTAAGTATTGGATCTTTTATAGGTTGCCTTCTAAGGTTCTTGGCTCATTACGCCGCCGGAGTTATCTACTTTGGCTATTTAGCGCCGGAAGGGCAACAAGTATGGCTATATTCATTGCTTTATAATGGCTCGTTTATGTTACCGAGCTTTATAATAACCACAATTGTGACGGTACTCTTGATCAAAACCGTCCCTCGTATATTCACTTTTAATAATTCCATTGCTTAAGCTGGCCTCTATGGTCAGCTTTTTATACGAAAAAATAATAGAATGTTCTATTAAAGTCCCTCATATAATCTAGTAATAAGATTGAAACAGGAGGATAAGATATGGATCTTGTAAAATACGCAGCATTTATTGTAGCATTACTGACTTCAATCGGCTTATTACTGTTTGCATACTTTGAGGGGTTGCGTATAAGTGATGAAGAAGGAAAAGTACGCGGAGGAGGATTCATTCTGAGTCTTTCACTAGGTATGTTTTTTGCTATGATGGCAACCAGACTCCAATGAATGATACATATAATAGATGAAGCCGACTATATGTCGGCTTTTATATTTGATTTTTTCTTACGGTTATCTTTTAAGAAATATCCTACACTAAGCATCACAAGCAGACCTCCTGCAAATTGCGTCCATGTCACCATCTCATTTAATATGAAATAAGCAAGTACTGCTGCACCAATGGGTTCAAATAGAATACTCATTGAAATGACATTGGTGCTGATGTATTTAACAGCCCAATTGAAAAAAGAGTGCCCCAGTAATGTCGGAATGATTGCAAGCAAGATGAACCAAATCCAATCGGCTGAAGAGTATCCTGTAAGAGGGTCCCCAGAAATTAGCACATAAAAAAGCAAAGTCACGCAACAAAACCCATAAACAATAAATGTATAGGTAATTAAAGATAACCTTTTTCTGACATCTTGTCCGAACAATAAATATGCTGTCACAAGTGCACAGGCCACCAAGGCCAATATATCCCCAAATAAAGCCATTCCACTAATTCGAAAATCGCCCCAACTAATGATCACACTCCCGACTATAGCCATCAATCCACTTACCATAGCTTTCTTACTTAGCTTCTCTTGGAAAAACAAATACGTCCCTATAAAAGCAAATAAAGGCTGGAGGGTTACGAGCACAGTCGAACTTGCTACACTGGTATAGTTTAAGGATTCAAACCATAAAATAAAATGAAACGCTAAGAATATACCTGCCAACATAGAAAAGAGCCAATCCCGCTTCGAAATATCTTTAAGCTCCCCAACATATTTATATAGAAAAATGGGTAGTAGTATTATCACGGAGAAAAGTAACCGGTAGAAGGCGACCACTCCAGCAGGGGCATCCGCTAATTTAACAAATATGGCGGATGTGGATACAGTAATTACTCCTACCGCGAGAGCCACGTATGGATTAAACCACTTATTCATTTACCTTCACCCGAACTTTAGTTATTTTAATTAATCTTTTTAATTTTACAGAATATTGTTATAATTTCCTAACAACTATTTTTATATAGAATATCATATCTTTTCTACTTACAGGAGGGGCCTTATGGAATTGTTCTTGGAAAATATCGCTGAATACGATTTTATTGTAAAACTTGTTTTTGCTTCAATAGCTGGAATAATTATAGGATTAGAACGAGAATTAAAAGGAAAGCCTCTTGGGTTGAAGACTTGCGTTATCGTCTCAGTAATGGCATGTCTTCTAACCATCGTTTCCTATGAATCTGCCTTTCTTTATTCTAAGGAATACTCTAGACCCATGGATCCTGGACGAATCCCTTCATATGTTATTAGCGGTATTGGATTTTTAGGTGCAGGGGTAATCCTAAGAAGAAGTAACGAGGCTATTTCAGGACTGACAACAGCAGCCTTGGTATTGGCATCCGCTGCACTTGGAATTACTATTGGTGCAGGATTTTTTATTGAAGGAGCTTTTGGTGTCATTTTTATCATTCTTGGTGTGAAAATAATCCCTTCCCTTTTTGATAAGATAGGGCCAAAGAAATTGAAGGAAAAAGAAATAAAAGTAAAAATCTTTATCGAGAAAGATATCGACCTGACCATGGTAATGAAGGAAATTCACCACAAAAATCTTTCTATTAAACGAGTAAAGGTTAAAGAGGAAAAAGATGATATCGTTCTTAATTGTATCATCACCACGAAGAAAAGCGTATATACAACAGATGTTTATTATGAGCTAAAATCACTTACAGGTGTTATTCAAGCGGAAGTAGAAAACTTGGACTAAAACTTTATAAAAAAACGTTTGCAAAAGAAAGAATTTTTGATAAAATGAATTCATTCTTACCGGGGCGGTAGTTCAGTGGGAGAATACTTCGCTGGCAGCGAAGGGGGTCGTGGGTTCGAATCCCATCCGCTCCATATTAAAAGAGGCTGTTAAAAAGATCGGAATTGGTCTTTTTTAACAGCCTTTTTCTATTTCTATCGTTTAATACTTACTGGTTTTAATTTGCCTCAAGCCTCAAGGTAGTTTATCACCTACTACTAAAATTAGACCTGGATTAGATCTATTTCTTCTCCCAGTTATCATTTTCATTTTTCTTTGTACTTTTCCTTGACTGCACTCCATGCCACTTTATGTGCCGTTTCTTCTTTATCATACTGATCTGAGGCTGAATTGAATGCTTCCTTGTAGATTTCCTGGGCATGTTTAGGAAGGTTATCCTTTACTCCATCCGGCAGTTCCTTTAGAGAATCATAAGGCATCTTAAACTCCTCCTTTATCAGTTCATTTTTTTCTAGAATACCCTTTCTTTAATCAATTAAACGAAAAAGGAGGATTTCGACGCACTAAAAAGAATTATTGTAAGAGAAGCTTGCTTAAAGAGGAGAAAAGATGTTCAAACTTACCTATCTAATAATTTCTATATTTTTATTAATCGGGTGTTCAAAATCGACTGTTCAAACAGAAAGGCACCTTGATAAAATTCCCCCTATAACAGAAGCTATGGTGGTTGTTCCACCCGAACCATCAAGCTTAGATATGAGAGAATGGCTCCTCCCCAAGAAAAATTCAAGAGTACGAGGTGCCCCTATCACACATGTCATGCTACATTTTACAAACAATGCGCTCCGTGCTCCACAGGACCCTTATAATATCGCGGAAGTCTATTCACTTTTTGAAGAGTATGAGGTGTCTGCTCATTATATGATAGACAGGGATGGCGAGATCTACCTCCTGGTGCCGGAAGAACGTGCAGCCTTTCATGCAGGTATTGGGCATTTATTAAACTACCAAGATTATGAGAGTGGTCTGAACGACTATTCGATCGGGATAGAATTGCTGGCTGTGGGGACTAGTGAAGAGATGCTTTCAATTATGCCAGCTGAGATATATGATTCCATTTCTCCTTCCGACATAGGGTACACAGATGCTCAGTATGCTTCATTGAAAGATTTATTAGATGATATTTTGAAACGTAACCCATTGATCAAGAATGACCGGGAACATATCATTGGCCACCACGAGTATGCTCCTGTCCGGAAAAGCGACCCTGGTGAATTGTTTGATTGGTCTAGAATAGGATATTAAATTCACAAAAAAGAGACCAGGCTAATGGTCTCTTTTCCTCTTTCATTCGCATACTAATATTTCTCTTGTAAAATAGCCCTTTTGGGTCTCACAGCGATCGATTATGGTGAACCCGGCTTCCTCCACCATGTCATCCATCGTCTCGATGGTAATGACGACGACTTTCTTTGCGAAGCGGCGTGCATGCTTCAAGATGGATAATTGGTCTTCCGGAGTGGCATGGGTATAAAGATTATACGGCATATCAATAACTGCCACATCATAGTTACCCGTTACGTCCGAGATTGGTCCAAGCGTGACATTACCTTTAAGGCCGAAATGTTCAATATTCTCCCTTGAACCGTCTACCACAAGCGGGTTAATGTCACTTCCATCCATATCAATCCCCATCGATAACGCTTCAACAAGTACCGTTCCTATCCCGCAGCATGGATCAATGGCCTTTATCCCTTCAGGATCTGGAACGGCTATATTGGACACAGCCCTTGCGACACGGGTACTTAAAGCGGTTGAATATTCCCTGGGCTTCTTCGTATGCTGAAGCCATACCGCTTCACTTTTCAAATAATGACCGAAATACCAGCGTTCACCTACAACCGCCATGCCGAAAATTTGATCTGGTTGATGGACATCGGCCTCTCCTTCAATCACCCATCCGATGGCACGTTCAATATCACGACGTTCTTGATATTCAATCGTATTAGGAGCTTTCCTGTCATTTATTTTGGAGAATATAACCTTGAATGTTTGGTCCCCCATCTTTATATCCTTGGCTTGATCTACTAGCTCCTGGAGTGCAGCTCCTTCATAGATCACTTCAATTCTTTCGCGGATAAAAGGGCTTCTGTCCGGATTAAACTTTGTGTTGCTTTTAATAATGTTATCATCTGTTGCTTTTCCAAAAAAAGATCGCATCTCCAAATGGCACAGGGAGCGCTCTTCCTTGCTATATGCATACGTATATATAAACGTCGGTTTTTTTTGCTCTACCAATCATTTTACTCCTCTGTTTGCCCCGACCTTCATTTTACAAGATCTATCAGCCTATTTAATTCCTCTGGGTTAAATCCTTTTACAGCCTGGTCACCTACAGCCGTAACCGGTATGCCCATAAATCCGAATTTCTCTACTTCCTCTTGGTATTCCCGATTTGCCAAAAGATCTCTGACTTCAAAAGATACTTGATGCTCTTTTAGAAATTCCTTTACCAATTCACAATCTCTGCAGCCTGGTGCCGAGTAGACGATAAGTTGTTTGCTCATGTAAGAAGCCTCCCAAGATGAATTTTGTCTCTGTTATAAATAGTATCATAAAAAACACCCATTAGTTCACTAATGAGTGCTTAAATGCATAGATGACCGCCTGTGTTCGGTCCTGCACTTGTAGTTTTGCCAGTATATTGCTTACATGCACCTTCACTGTCTTAAGTGCGATGAACAGCTCATCCGCTATTTCTTGATTTGTTTTTCCTTGGGTCATGAGAAGAAGGATCTCCATTTCCCTGTTGGTCAATTCCTCATGAGGAAGGATTTCAGTCTTCCTGCGCATCTTTTGCATCATTTTCCCTGCCACTTCCGGCTCCAAGATGGATTGTCCTTTATAGGTGGAACGAACTGCATTGGCAATTTCACTTGCTTTGGAAGTTTTCAGCATATAGCTTGTAGCTCCCGCCTCAAGTGCAGGATAGACTTTTTCATCATCAAGAAAGCTCGTAACAATAATGATTTTCGCTTCCGGCCATTGTTCCATAATTCTTCTGGTCGCTTCGATTCCGTCCATTTCCTTCATGACTAAGTCCATTAATATAATATCAGGCTTATGTTCGAGTGCCAGTTCAATTGCAACAGACCCATCATCTGCTTCGGCAACAACCTCTATATCAGGTTGGGCCGACAGGTATGCCGTAACGCCAATCCTTACCATTTCATGATCATCTACAAACAACACTCTAATCATATTAACTTAAGCCTCCTCTACGTCTAGTTTGGGTACTTTCACTTCCAGCCTTGTTCCCTCATTTTCTACACTTACTATTTTCAAAGTACCGCCTAGCTCAACGGCACGTTCATGCATGTTTTGCAAGCCATAAGAACCTGCCCTTGCCTGCTCCACATCAAAGCCGATTCCGTCATCCACTACGCGAAGTATGATGAAGTTCTCTCTTTGAATAAGTAATACCTCCACCGCATTGGCTTTGGAATGGCGCAATGTGTTGGATAGTGTCTCCTGCAGGATTCTAAATAAATGATCCTCCACACCTTTATCAATAGAAAAACGTTCAATCTTCCACGTGATGCTCATCGGAACTTTTTGGATAAGCTCTACTAATAATTCCTCTGCACCTTCTTGAAGCGTCTTTCCTTTTAATGCGACTGGTCGTAGATGAAGGAGTAATGCCCGCATCTCCAATTGAGATTGGTGTATCATCTCCTCCACTAATCTCAATTGCTTAGTTTCATTATTATCAGTGCCAGTCTCTCCCCTCGTTTCCGTTAATGCAGACATTAGCATGGAGGCTGCGAAGAGTTGCTGGCTGACAGAATCGTGCAATTCTCTTGCAAGTCTGTTTCGTTCCTGTGAAACAATTTCTTGTATTCTATTCTCCAGATCTTCTGCCTTTTCGTTTGCAATCTTTTGGGAGATTTTTGTTTGTTCTTGTATTTGATTGTGCAGTTTCCCTATTACCTCTTCCATTGAAGCTAACTCCTGAACACTGCTTCCTGGTACTTCCCACAAACTTCTTCCTTGTTCCACCGCTTTCAGTTCTTCATATACGGTGTTTAGTTGCTTCTTCCAATACAGCCCCGAAAACAAGCCAAAGAGGATACCTAACCCAAGACTGACAATAATTATAAACAAGATGAATGGAAGATCCATCACTTTTAGTATCCAGAGAGCTTCTAGACTGATTACCGGAAAAAAGAAATAAGTTATCACGCCAATCACCAGGAAACTTATGAACGATATACAAGTCGCCAACAAGACTTGCCTTTGCAAAATACTCATACTCTCTTCACCTCTATGCTGCCGACGAAGATCGAGGTAACGATTTTCACTTTCTGTGTGGCTTCTTTATAATTTCCTGTTTGGTAATGAACGGTCTGGTTGAGGATGCTTTTCTCTTCTTTATCAAGAATATGGATAGAACCCACCATTCCAGAGTGAACGATACTAAGTTCCAATTCGTAGGGAACCAATATCTGTATGTTTCCTATAACATTGCGAATAAAAATGATGGCTTCACCTTTAGGTAGTACCGTATAGCTCAAATCTATCTCCGTATCACTAATTCCACATTGAATATTCACATCATCCCATGTATAAGAGTGTTCAGGTGTCTTTTGTCTGCCAAACAGCTTGTTCGTAAACCATTTTTGCTCGTTTCTCACAATCTGTTCTTCCCGTTCAGGGAGTATGTCCGGCTGAATTTCTACAGGCTGTTTTTTGGCTTGCAGGAATTTGTACAAGAAATACAATACTGTTGCTAGCAGCAGGAAGTTGAATGTCATCATATTGAATATGGTAAAAGTGATGGATAACGCCCCAATAACAAATAATGCCTTTCCAATTAACCAATGCCATTTCTTCCTGCCTACATATATTAGAAAACCGGAAAATAAAAAGGAAAAAATAAGGCCCGTATTGAAAAAGAGAATTTCTAACAGAAAAATCAAGCTAGCCACTACTATAATGAAACTAAGATAATCAGATTTCATTTTGTTCAACATGCGCCTTATCCCTCCTTTTTTCTAGGATCCATAGTCTTATACACCCTAAAAAGGCGCAACATGCACGCCTTTTTAGAATAGCAGTTTTCATTGTGAAAGAGAATGAGTTTTCTCTTCTGGTTGAGTAATTTCTTTTTCAAGCTGGGCAATGCGCGCATCAATAGTATTGTGGTGATAGGCGGAATTCACTTGATGTTCTAATCGATCCAAGTAGGTTTCCATTTCATTAAATTTCGTGTAGGAGTGTTCCGCTTTGTTCGCATCCACCACCTGATTCATCCGATGTGTGGCACGGGCAACATTTTCCCTCCCCATTAATTCCATCCGCTTGATATACATATCCTTCAGTCGGTGCTTCATTTCTTCATATTTTTGCTCAAGGCTTGTGAGGTCCTCTGAAACTTTTTCTAAGGAAAGCTTCAATTTATTGGCGCGCTCCTCATATTGTTGGTGCTCGCGTTTAGCAAACGCCTCCAGTTCCGCCTCACCAGCTTTTTCCGCAATCACTGCTTGGGAAGAGCGTTTTTCCGCTATACTGCTTGCCTCGTGGTATTCTTTTACAAACTCTTCTTTAAGTAAGTTCTGGCGCTCTACTAGCTTGCGCACTTTTTCTACTTCTTTTTCACAATCGCGTAAATACTGATTCAACATCGCGATTGGATTTTTCTGTTCTTTTTTATCCAGCACCTCATGAAAATCTGCTGAAATCGTCTGTTTTATTCTTGAAAATAAGTTGGCCATGGTAACATTCCTCTCCTTATATTGTTTTATTTGTTCAATGAGTTCCACTGTTTTTCGAAGTTAGTGAACGGGTCCCCAGCTTCAATAATGTCGTTGTTTGCTTGCTCTTTGTTCCAGTTCTTGTATACAACATATAAAATGTACGCTGCTACAACTGCTAATACTGCCGGTACATTAGCGATTGAAAACGCGATGGCAATAAAAGCGATAAAGCCCCAAAGAATTTTTGTGCCAGTAGAATCTGTTTTTATGAATTCTTTAACCGCATAATAAGTAACTACCAAACTAACGGCCAATCCTAAAAGCGGACCAATGTTTGCAAGTAAAACAAAGAATGCGATGACACCTACTAAAAACAATCCGAATTTTTTCATTTGTTGTTCCTCCCTTCTATGTCTTTATCTTACCTTCGCAAAAGATTTCCTATAATGAGCCTGAGCCATATTTTGATGTAGGGCTTGGGGCTTAGTGGCTATAGGACCGATTAGCACAGTATTCACATCCATAGTTGATTCTCGTAGTCTATTAGCCACTTGAATTTTCCGAGGATTATTGATAGAATCTTCTGAAAGCAATACTTTAACACGCAACACCTTCTTTCTTTTTCACACTGTTTGAAAATAATGATTAGGAGGCGTTTTTGTATGCAAAAAGAAAAATTGGTCCATTTAATTCCTTACAAATTGGAAAATCAACTTTTTGAAACTCATCAAATCCCCGAAGGCATCGAACTAATCCAAGCACCGTCTATTTGGCAGGCTGGATATAAAGGGGAAGGTATGGTGGTAGCCGTCATCGACACTGGCTGCGATGCTCAACACCCAGATCTCGAAGGCAGAATAATCGGGGGAAGAAATTTCACGGACGACGATAATGGAGATCCTGAAAACTTTACTGATTACAACGGCCATGGAACCCATGTTGCAGGAACGATTGCGGCGATCAATCCAGGTTCAGGTGTTGTCGGGGTAGCCCCGGAGGCAAAGCTACTCATTCTTAAGGCGCTTGGCGGCAAAAATGGGTCAGGTGAATATGAATGGATTATCAATGCAATCAACTATGCAGCTTCCCAGAATGTAGACATTATCTCTATGTCGCTCGGCGGACCTATCGATGTAACGGAACTTCACGATGCAATCAAAGCAGCCATTTCTTCTAACATTCTTGTCGTATGCGCTGCCGGTAATGAAGGAGACGGAAATCAATATACGGAAGAGTTTTCCTACCCTGCAGCTTACACAGAAGTCATCTCTGTCGGTTCTATCAATCTTCAACGTAAATCCTCTTACTTTACTAACTCGAATAACGAAATCGATCTTGTCGCGCCTGGTGAAAAAATCATTTCCACTATACCAGGAGGAAGATATGCCGTTTTCAGTGGTACATCCATGTCAGCCCCACATGTTGCTGGAGCGCTCGCCTTAATAAAGAAGCTTACAGAAAAGGAATTTGGCCGAGTACTTTCTGAACCTGAGCTATATGCCCAACTGATAAAAAGAACCATACCCCTCGGCTACCCAAAAAGCTTGGAAGGCAATGGACTCCTCTATTTGACAACTCCGCAGCTTTTGGCCGATTATTTGCGACAAACCAATATTGCCGAAACCATTGGTGTGTAACATAAAAGCATAACAACATAAATATTCCCCGATCCCAAATGATACACAACAGGATAGGGGAATTACTTTTTCTTTTTCCCTTCTAATGTTAAACCTACCGCCAAGAGGATGGTACCTAACGCTTGAGTCCAACTCCCCGACGCAATGAGAACTTCATTGCTAACCTGGGAAAGACCTATCGCTTTTCTTTCTTCCTCTTTGAGCTCCCTCACTCCTCCAATAGCCTGTAAAGAGTTTCCCACCGCTTGGAGACTGTTCCCAATAACTATATATGATTTGTCTGCACTCCCAAGTGCTGTTATAGCTCCCAAAGCTTGGATGAGATCGCCACTTATCACTAACCTTTCCTCGGTATCCCCGGGAAAATCGATTGCCAAGCCTATACTTACCGTTACATTCCCTGTTGCTTGTATGATATTTCCTAGCTTTCCGTAATTCAGTGCTCTTTGGGAATCCGCTTCAAGCCCGTTCCCTGTAGCTTGAAGTACATTTCCAATCAAACCTAGCCCTCTTTTACTATTTGTATCGATTGGAACAGAAGGGGTGCTGCCAATTGCTGCCACCACCGTACCTATCGCCTGTGTCCAAGCACCAATCAATTGTTTTGGGTTTTCTTCCATAAGACATTCCGCCTAACTAATCAATCACCTTATCACCGCACCATGTCGTAATCCTCATGTTCTAGCATATGACAATGCTACACATAAAGTCCGGAATAAAGTAAAAATGCAAAGAAAAACTTGTTTTTAGGGTTGTATAAATATACATGTAGTGTTATTTTTATTAATATTATAACTATCATCCTAACTTTTCTAAAGGAGACAAAAACGTATGAGTACACAATCGGCCAAACCAACAACTTACTCCAAACAAACAGAGGCCCAAACCTATTCTATCTCCCAAATCTTGAAATTTGCCGTTCCCTCTTTAATTGGGATTCTTCTTTTCCTGATACCGATTTCTTTCGATGGAAATGTGACCATCGGACTTGGCATCATGGCGGACTGGGTATTGACTAACTTTGGCGGGGCAATACCTACCTTCATGACCATCGTATTAGTAGCTTCCGCTGTCAGCAGTTTGATAGTGAAGGTTTTCCCATTAACATTCATAAAGAAAGATAGTTTTTTAGACACCTTATTAAATGTAGGAGGTATATGGCTTGCATTGCGTGTATTAGGTGCCGCATTTGCAGTTATGACGTTAACGGAATTCGGCCCTGAAATGATCACATCCGAATTCACCGGCGTAATAGTCCTATATGATCTTATTCCTGTTCTTACTGTCTGGTTTCTATTTGCAAGTCTCTTCATGCCGCTTTTGTTAGAATTCGGTTTAATGGACTTCATTGGAACGTTAGTAAGAAAAGTGATGCATCCTCTCTTCAAGCTGCCGGGACGTTCCTCCATTGATGCTATGGCCTCATGGATGGGGAGTGGGACAGTCGGGGTGTTGTTAACCACCCAGCAATACGAATCTGGTTATTATACGAAAAGGGAAGCGGCTGTTGTTGCCACAAACTTCTCCATTGCATCCATTGCCTTCAGTCTTGTCATCGCCAAATTTATTGGAATTGATCATATGTTTGTACCTTTTTATTTTACAGTGGTTGTTACGGGGATCATTGCAGCAGTCATCTGTCCAAGAATACCGCCTCTTTCCCGCAAAAAAGATACTTATTACGAACCAGTTGGTCAGAAAATTGATGAGAAGGTTCCAAGCGGAATATCAAGTTTTCAATGGGGGTTACAGCAAGCTGTAGAAAAAGCGGGACAAGTGAAAAGTGCAAAACAGGTTGTGAAAAAAGGGATATATAATGTAGTAGATATCTGGATGGCACTTATTCCACTTGTAATGGCGCTCGGAACGGTTGCACTCGTTGTAGCTGAATACACCGAAGTGTTCAATGTACTATCCTATCCATTCATACCCTTTCTTCAGCTCTTGCAAATTCCAGAAGCACAAGCTGCTGCACCAGCCATGATTGTAGGGTTTGCGGATATGTTTCTTCCAGCAGTCATTGGTAGTGGAATAGAGTCTGAGCTTACGAGATTTGTTATTGCAGTAATGTCATTAACTCAATTGATTTACATGTCGGAGATTGGGATTCTTTTGATAAAATCCAAAATTCCTTTGTCTATATGGGAGCTGTTCATCATCTTCCTGCAACGAACAATCATTACATTACCAGTTGCAGCACTCATGGCTCATTTGTTCTTCTTCTAATAATAAAAATAAAAGCTCGCCATTTCCAAGGTTGGATTGGCGAGCTTTTTTGTGTATTCATTTAGTTCCGCGCCTCGTGCACTTTCAATTGCTTCCCTTTGACGGTCCGGTTTTTCATTTCTTTCAGAACTAGAGATCCCTTTCCATTCAAGATATCCACATATGTGTGATTTTCCTGGATGGTTATAATTCCGATATCTTCTGAAGTAACGCCATTAATCTGGCAAATGGTGCCAACGAAGTCCACCGCTCTGATTTTCTTTTTCTTACCGCCGTTAAAATAAAGTTTCATAATATTCTGCTCTAATTTGGCACCTTTGTTTTCTTTCTTTATTGGTCTATTTTCCAATTTTACTAAAAAAGAAGTTTCAGCTCTTGCTACAGCTTCCCGTTTTGGCGCTTCAGCTCTTGAAATTTTAATGCCAATAAAATCCTCAATTTCTTCTAAGTGATGATGTTCACTAGTTGAAATAAGTGTAATGGCCTTTCCAGATTTCCCAGCTCTAGCTGTTCGGCCGATACGGTGTACAAATCGTTCTTTGTCAGAAGGAATATCGTAATTGATAACCAGGCTTATATCTTCAATGTCAATTCCTCTTGATGCCACATCCGTTGCGATCAGGTAACGGAATTCACCTCGTTTGAAAGCATTCATTACAGAAAACCTGTCTTCCTGTACCAGGCCGCCATGCAATTTTCCACAAGGGTATCCCGCACGATGAAGATTACGGTGAACCTTATCCACTTCTTCTTGGGTAGCACAAAAGACAATACAGCTATCGGGGTTTTCGACTACTGTAATATCTTTCAGCAAAAGAAATTTCTTCTCCCCTTCCCCCACCTCATACCAGATATGCTCTATTCGATCTGTTGTCAAACCACCGCTTTCTATTTCAATAAATACAGGGTTTGTCATGTATTGATTGGATAGTTGTTTAATGTCTTCCGGCAAGGTGGCAGAAAACAACATAGTTACTCTACTCTTGGGAAGCATCTGGATAATCGATTCCACTTGATCAATAAAACCCATGTTCAACATTTCGTCGGCTTCATCAATGACAAGATACTCCAGTCTGCTTACATCGAGTGTGCCTTTCTCAAGATGGTCCAACACCCTACCAGGTGTACCTACCACTATATGTGACTTTTGTTTCAGTTCAAGCTTTTGCCTTTGAAAGGATTGTTTCCCGTAAATAGCGGTCGCCTTGACACGTTTGTAGCGGCCGATATTCGTTATATCGTCTTTCACCTGCGCGGCAAGCTCCCTAGTCGGTGTCAGTACCAATGCCTGTGGCTTATTCTCTTCCCAATGGACGAGGTCGCATAATGGAACCGCAAAAGCTGCTGTTTTTCCGCTTCCCGTTTGTGATTTTACAATGATGTCACTCTTTGCTAAAGCCTTGGGAATCACTTCTTCTTGCACATTGGTGGGCTTTAGATAATTCAGGCTTTTCAAAGCCTTGACTATGTCTTCCCCTAAATTGAATTGCTGAAATGTTCTATTCATTATTTGATTACCCTTCTTTTTCTTCAAATTCTACAACAATCTCTAATACCTCTGACCTGCTGCCAATCCTAAGTGGCGGACCCCAAAAACCGAATCCAGAGGAAACAAATGCATGCAACTGGCCTTTTTTTAAATAACCCCAATCCAATTCAAAGAGCCTTCTGGTAATCAGGTGGTTTGGCGCCATCTGTCCTCTGTGGGTATGACCCGATACGATGAGATCTATCCCACTTTCCTGCGCTTCTTTCAACTCTGCTGGCTGGTGATCCATAGCTATAAGAGGCAGAGATTCATCTAATTCATTTACCAATTGATTAAACGATTTTCTTCTGGAATCTGTTTTATCTTTTCTGCCTAACAAATAAAAGCTGTTTCCTATCTGAATCACTTCATCCATCAATATGCGGATATCCACCTTTTCCATTTCTTTAAGAAATGCCGGAATCTCTCTTCCGTAGTATTCATGATTTCCAAGAACGCCATAAATACCGAGTGGAGCATGAAGTTGTCTCATGATAGCACCCATATTCTTCTTTTGAAAATGCTCAGGCTCATCATCGATAATATCGCCTGGCAGCAAGATGATATCTGGTTTGATTCGATTCATCATTTTTACAAGCCTTTTAGCATGGGCGATGCCCGATAACTTGCCGAAATGCATATCAGAAGCTACGGCTACGCGAAGTGTTTTCATTTCGGCTTTTTTTGGTATGGTCACTTCATATTTTCTGATTGTAGGGCTATACGCATTGTAAAGACCAGTGATGAAAATACCTGCCAGAATAATTGCGGTAACGGTCCCGACCACAACAATGGAAGTCTGTTCTTGAATATCTAATAAGCTGAGTACCAAGATAGCAAGATTTGCGAGAGGAAACAAAAGCAGCCCGTATTGAATAAACCCAAACCATATCGATCCAATAATAGATAACCAGGAGAGCGGTTTAACCATTCTGCCCAGGATATAGGCATACGATAAAATGGTGATGACTATCCAATATAAAGGTACTTGTTGGAACGAAAACATCGCTTTTAACCAAACTAAGCCGTTCCATCCAAGGTAAAACATCAAGATATTATATATAGAGAAAAATGCAACGATCGATAAAACCCGACCAACGTTCACGCAAGCAACTACTCCTTTGATACATATAAATATAGTCTACTCATTATAGCGAATAAAGCTTGCGAATGGGAAATCAGAACATCATAGAACCCCACTAAGAAAAGTCGCCTCTTCTCTTTAACTCCATTACTTTTAGTTGATGGTTAAACACCGCTGTTCCTTTCCGCAAATGACTGCGCTTTCCGCGGGACGGTGCTTGAGCCTCCTCACTTCGTTGGAGGCCACTGAAAAAGTCTTTGATTTTAGATATTTTTAAGACACCGCTTTTGATTTCCGCAAATGGCTTCGCTTTCCGCGGGGCGACCTTGAGCCTCCTCACTTCGTTGCGGGGTCTCAACAATGTCGCTTCTTCCCCCGCTGGAGTCTACGCCATTTGCTCCATTCAAAAGCTGAAAATTGAATGTACAATTCGTACTTAATTAAGCAGAAGAATGTTTAAATTACAACTTTCTTCTGCTTTTTTGTTTTATAATATTTTATAAAAAGTTTTAGGTGGTATCCAAATGATTTCTAATCAAGAGTCCTTTAACCTTAGCCCATTCTCAGCGATATATGATATCGTAGTCCCCAAAAATAATATGCTTCGTCAAATAAATGAACTAGTAGATTTCTCTTTTATTCTTGATGAACTAAAAACAAAATACTGTTTGGATAATGGTCGTAACGCTATCCCGCCTATTCGTATGTTCAAATACTTGTTGTTAAAATCTATTTATGATTTGTCAGATGTTGATGTTGTTGATCGATCCCAATACGATATGTCATTTAAGTATTTTCTCGAGATGGCTCCAGAAGATCGTGTCATTGATTCAAGTTCATTAACGAAATTTCGAAAGCTCCGTCTTAAAGACGTGGGATTATTAGATATGCTTATAGAGAAGACAGTTGAGATTGCATTAGAAAAAGGAATCATAAAAACCAATACCATAAT
>NZ_ACPC01000042.1:0-37599 GCF_000175075.1 Bacillus sp. m3-13 | reverse complement strand
CATCGATTCCATGTGAACAGGACCGACGCCCAAATTTGAAAAATATACGGCATCACTTTCTCCAGGTATTTAAGGTCCAGTTCAATTCCCTCATACCAATGTTTCAAGTATAGCTCGCCTGCTCTTAGATAGTCTCCATCATTTACCGTAATATATGGGAAACCACCGTTTACCCTCATATTCACCAGCTGATCGCGGACCCCTTCCCAGGCTTTATCGACTATCTTATAGTCTTTGCCTTGCTTCTGGAACAGATACATATCCTCCCGCATGACGAGGTCCTTATTCAAATAGTTGCGCAGGAAGGAAATATCAGATTCCACTTCCCTTACTTCGAACATTTTTTCCCTACCTGAGCCAGGCTTCACACCATCCCGTTTCATTGCCTCGGATGGATTGTCGTAGCGTTCCTCGATATCTTCAAAAATTTTGATACCCAAGTAATATGGATTGATGCTAGTCTTGGAAGGTTGCACAACTCCAGCGTTCAATTTTGCATACTCCAATGCCTCATCGCTTGTCAGATCCATCTCACGCAGGATACGTTGATGCCAGTAGGAAGCCCAGCCTTCGTTCATGATTTTTGTTTCCATTTGCGGCCAGAAGTAGAGCATTTCCTCGCGCATCATGGTCAGGATATCACGTTGCCAGTCTTCAAGCTCGCTGCTGTATTGTTCAATGAATAGCAGAATATCTTTTTCCGGCTGTGGAGGAAACTTCTTTTTCCTCTTTTTTGGGACTGCTCTAGGTTTATTTCTTACATCCAAGTTCCAAAGATCATCATATTGGCTCGCCCTTTTCGGTGCCTCTTCCTCTTCTTCCATATCCTCCATGCTCCAAGCAAGCTTCGAACGGACTAAGGAAGGATCGATATGCTCCTGTATCGCAAGTACGGCATTAAGGAAGTCCTCTACTTCCCCTTTCCCATAATCTTGTTCATATTGTTTAATTCTCTCCGCTGTAGCCGCCATACTTTCCACCATATCCCGGTTCGTGTTTTGGAACCGGCAGTTATTTTTAAAAAAGTCACAATGGGCAAGTACATGCGCCACAATCAGCTTATTCTGGATAAGTGAGTTAGTGTCTAACAGAAAGGCATAACATGGATTAGAGTTGATTACCAATTCATATATCTTACTGAGTCCCAGATCATAATGAAGTTTCATCTTGTGAAATTGCTTCCCGAAGCTCCAATGGGAAAAGCGTGTCGGCATTCCGTATGCTCCAAACGTATAGATGATATCAGCAGGACAAATTTCATAACGCATTGGATAAAAATCCAGTCCAAACCCTTTGGCAATCTCGGTAATTTCATCAATGGCATGGAATAAGGCCTTTTCATCATTTGCTCTCATCAAAACTACCTCCCTTTTCCTCTTATCACAATGTATGAACAAGGTGACAATAACATGAGAGGGGATTGTTCTATTGCGACTTTTTTCTATATACAAACCCCTGACTTTGGCACAATGTTATACTGTAGATAAGCGTTTTTGGAGGAGAATACATTTATGGAATTTTTATTATTTATACTATTAGGATTTTCAATCAGTATGCTTTCCGGTTTTTTTGGAATAGGAGGCGGCCTTGTACTTACTCCTGTATTGCTTCTTATTGGTTACACACCAATTGAGGCGATTTCCACTAGTCTTCTTTATACCATCGGAACATCCATGGCTGGTGTGTATGCACATTTTAAAATGAAAAATATCCAATGGAAAGCAGCTGTCATTATTGGAGCGAGTGGTGTTGTTGCCACACAAATTGCCTACCCCGTTGTAAGCTGGCTTGAGTCTAATGGATACGACACCACTGTTGTACCAATTCTATACCTTGCCTTACTCACTTATTTTGCCTATAAAATGTTGAAGAAAGATAAAGGGGATAATCGAGTTGATTATGATGCCACTTCCAACAAACAAAGCTTCTGGAAGTTCATTTTCATCGGTTTCATTGCAGGGTTCCTATCTACTACACTCGGTGTCGGTGGCGGATTTATCATTGTACCGTTATTGATTGCTTACTACGGCTTCTCATCTAAACAGGCAGTAGCAACAAGCCTTGCAGGAGTTATTTTGATTGTCAGTGCAGGATTCATTACTTATGCAGTCAATAATCCAATTAATTTCAAAGTAGGATTATTCTTAATTGCCGGAGCCATCTTTGGTTCTCAATTGGGTGCAAAAGCGACCTCTTTCTTTAAAAGCAGAAGTATTCAAAAGCTTTTGGGTTTCCTTTATATCGTTACCATGCTTAGCCTCATCTTAGAGATGATAGAACTTTCTACAGTTGGCTTGGTTGCTATAGGATGTTACACCATATTTATTAATATCTTCTTGCTGATGAGGCTTTTAAAGAAGAAAGCACAGCCGTCGCATTAGAAAAAAGTCCATCCTTTCTAACAGAAATCTGTTGGTAAGGATGGACTTTTTTTATATTTTTTTATGGTGCTAGATATGATAGAAATGCTGTCGCAATTCCAAAAATAAATTAATAATGAAAGGATATCATTTACTGTTGTAATAAGTGGACCCGATGCAATGGCCGGGTCAATGTTTAACTTATAAAGAATTAATGGGATGATGGTACCCGCCAGTGTACCGATGATCAGTGTGAAAAAATAAAGAAACTCCTACAACCATTCCTAAAAATCAAATCTCCTCGCCAAACAAATGCAATGATGGCAATTAAAAACAGCACATGTAATTCCAATGGTTATTCCCACTCCAAGTTCACGTAAAACAACTTTTGTAACCAGCTTTTTATCCAAATCCCGTGATATTAGTCCACGAACAATTACTGCAAGTGACTGTGTACCTGTATTACCTGTCATCCCTGCAATCATCGGCATAAAGAATGCAAGCGCTACAACTGTACCTAATGTATCTTCAAACCCGCTTATAATACTGCCTGAAATGAGTCCAATAAATAATAATAAGATCAACCACGGCAAAACGTCTTGCAGAAGCCACTAGAGCAGGTGTATCAAAGTCAATATCTTTACCAGATGCTGAAAGTTTTTCAATATCTTCATTTGCTTCTTGAATGACGACGTCGATGACATCATCGACTGTAATGATTCCAATCAGTGTTTTTTCATCGTCCACAACAGGGACCGCTAAGAAGTCATAACGCTCGATGATATTTGCCACTTCTTCTTGGTCTGTATCTACATGAACCGAAATGACCCTGGAAAACATTATTTCCTGAATTTTTTCGTGCGCATCCGCCAAAATAAGGTCACGATAAGAGACAACGCCTACAAGCCTTTTCTCTTCGTCAATCACATATAAGTAGTTGATGGTCTCAGCTAGTTCCGCGAATGATTTGAGTTTATCGACCACTTCTCGGACTGTGTATTCCTGAGGGATCCACACGTACCGGTTAGTCATCAATCGACCGGCAGTTTCCGCTTCATATTTCATTAAGTCCTGAACGGCGGTGGATTCTTCTTTGTTCATTTTTGCTAGGAATCGGCTTTTAACCTCTGGATCCATTTCGTCGAATAAAGATGCTAAATCGTCATTATCCATACGGTCCATAACTTTAGCTGATTTTTCTACGCCGATTTTTTGTAATACTTCTAATTGCAATTCTTGGTTCAGCTCTTGAATTAGTGCAGTTAATTGCTCAATTGTAAGGTAGGTAAGAAATCTTACTTTATGTTTTTCAGGAAGCTGTTGGTAGATGACTCCTGTATCATATGGTTGAAGCTCTTCTATAATATCTTGGAAAGCTTTTCGCTTCCCGTCTTTTAAAAAGGTAATGATGTTTAGAATGATTTGATCCTCTGTCATGTTGTTCACCATGAGCTTTGCCTCCTCTGCATGCTAAGGAGTACAAGGAATCACATCTTTATTTTACCGGTTGTGTGGTAACTAATAATGATATGTATGTTCCTGTACTTCTTATAAAATTCGTCCTCGGACTTGGACTACTATCCATTTTCGTTACCACCACCTTGAATGATCTTTAATTAAATTCTGTGTAACTTCACTCATTAAAAAAAGCACCTGTCATTGGGATGAATGAAGGCGCATGAAGGCATAGTTGATCCTTATGTATTCCCTCATTCGTAGAGCTTTAGCACTATGTGGCATAGGAATAATCCAGCTGCATTAAATACCACCTTATATCGATGGTCTCTGTTGACCCATTGGCGTCTTTGGACGTTTCTGGGCAGCAGCATATCTCCACATAGGAGCCTCACCTAACGAAGGTAAAATGAGTTTAATCGAGTTTTCACAATTACTACTCTACAAGGGGAAAACGAATGGTGTCAACCTTTTTTAGTTATCTGTTCATTTTCTTTTCTTCATGACAATATTACTGCTTGCCATACAATTAAAACCCTTAGCAGAGTGTATACCCGTTTCTTCGTGTTGAAAAACTTATACCGTTATTCTGCCTCATTCATTTTAGAATCATTACATTCAAGAAACAGGTTTTTCGCTTTATCAACAAGGTATACCCCCACCTTTTTATTTCGATCCCACTCTTCCTGAAAGACAGCTATCGGAGGATTTGTATCCCCAACAAAATAAGAAATCTCTGGGGTAAAAGAAGGCCTATTGAATTCAGAAACAAACCAATCCGAAAACCCTCCACCAACTGCATGCTCCTCTGGTTGGTCCAGTACATAACCTGTTAACTTTGATAGGTGATCTGCAATTTGTTTATCTCGTTTTACCACTGCTTGATGATTCTTGAAGTACCAATACAGTACTCTCCCCGAGGAGTGATAGGAGACCGCCATCAACGGGTCTAATTCTTTTGTAAAATGTACCACTGCCCGTACCTCTTTCGCCTGAAGTGGGTATTTCCCCTTATAATATTGATAGGTTGGAACTGCCGTTTTTTCTTTTATGCTTTCCCAGCCGGCTGGGTATTGGCGGTTCAAATCTATTCCCATCCCATTTGCTTTCCATCGATCAAAATCCATACTATTCTCATTCATGTGGATTAATCGACTTTGATGATGTTTAGGTAAAAAACTTATACCTTCTTGTTGAATCCGTATCCCATCTGGATTGACCATTGGAACAAACCATATTGAAACCTCATCCAACAGTTGAGAATTATATCCAAATATATCTTGACCGCTGTTATACGCTTTTAAGTAATATTCAAGCTTTGTCATGACAAGACTTGTCGTAAGCCATTCCCTTCCATGGTGACCCCCGAGTATAATGATGCTTTGTTTTCCTTCACCTATTTTCGCAGCCCAAATATTTTGACCAAACTCTGATTTTCCAATTAACTTAATTTGAATCTCTTCCTTATACTTTCTTTTCAAAAGCCTAAGATCTTCCCGCATCCTGTCATACGTATACCATTCTTGAGCATTCACTATTTGCTCTGCACTTGAAATATTTGGGTTAATTTGCACAAATATAAACAGTAAAACAATCGCTTTCCATCGTTTCATTTATACACCTCAAAATCGCATTTCAATTATTTTGTGTAAGTTTTCGAATGGAGATACGACCAACATTTTCAACGGAGGAAACATCGCTTTTTGACACAAAATAATAGCACTCCTTAACAAGAGGAGGCGAGGATTCCAGATGAACACAGTTGATTATGACCGCGCCTTATATTACACGCACCGATCTGAGTGGGATAACTTGCTTATCCTGATGGTGCGGACTAAGGATGATTTCCTCTCCAAAAATATCGAGCATTTCCTTCATTCCTACAACTTCTCTAAGGATTATAAGGAAATTGAGAAGAACCTGTATCAATTGCTCCGATATATTGATCACGCTGTAACAAGGAGCACAGAAGATCAATTGGATGAAATCAGTCACGGATATATGGTGTAAATCATTTCTTAAGCAAACAGTGATCCGGGGTGTTACGAGCCTTGGGTTGCTGTTTTTAGCATTCAATAGAAATTTTCATCGGACGGAATCACTTTGGGCCAAGGAGACTTTGCATGTACGGATTTCTGACAAAGTAACGAAAGAAAGTATCCCTAGAAGAAAACAGACGACCATGAAGACCTCTCTCGCCCGATTTTCTTGCCACTCAAGTCTTCATACCGACCATGAAGACTTCTCTCGCCCGATTTTCTTCCCACACAGGTCTTCATACTGACCCATACTGACCATGAAGACCTATTAACAAATGCTAGAACAATAAAAAAAGGCCCTCTATCAGGCCTCTTCACTTTGCATCACATATTCACGCATTTTCACATACATCACTAACTCTTTATAAAGTGCATCCACCAATTCAGCACTTTCATCATTCAACGAATCATTTTCATAATCAAAACAATGCGGATCTAACACCAATTGCCTTGGTATCACATTTGCGTAAACGCCACGGCCCACCACACGCATATTGTTCAATGCATTGATTCCGCCTTTACCACCACCTGCAACTGCTAGCAACCCAACAGGCTTGCTATGGAACTGCTCGCTGCCCAAGAAATCCAACGCATTTTTCAATGCACCACTCATGCCGCTATGGTATTCAGGAGACATAAGCAGAACCGCATCGGCACCTTTAACTTTTGCTCTCAAGGACTCCACGTTTTCAAGCTCCGCCTGATAAGCTTCTCCATTGTATAGCGGAATGTCGCCATCACTTAAATCAATAACCTCTACACCATATTTATTTTGAAAAAACCTTGCTGCAATTCCTGTGCGGCCATTTTTTCTCGGACTACCGCTTATCGCTAAAATATTCATCACTATTTACTCCCTTCAGTTGTCTTTATACTTTTAGTATATTCGACATTCTTCTTTGGCAAATCGGAAGAAATAGCTAACTTTCTCTACGAAAAATGATTCATTTTTTCTACAACTAAAGTCGTAGATCAAGCAATGCCATGTTTTACTGCATATAATGCTGCCTGAGTCCGATCTGCTACTTCAAGCTTCGCCAAAATATTCGAAACATGGGTTTTAACAGTCTTTTCGGTGATAAACAAAGAAGAGGCAATTTCTTTATTGCTCTTTCCTTTTGCTATCTCAGCTAAAACTTCAAGCTCGCGTTTAGTCAACTCTTCATGCAAGTTTGTGCTTCCGAATCCTTTCGTAAAATGGGACATCACATGTGACGTTACTTTAGGATGAAGTTGACTTTCTCCCCGGTGAACGGCACGTATTGATTCAATCAATTGGTCAGGTTCCACATCCTTCAGTTGATAGCCAGTTGCACCGGCACGTATGGCAGGGATGACATGATCCTGGTCAGCGAAACTGGTCAAAATCAATACCTTGGACGGGATATTCCTTTCCACGATCTGTTTCGTTGCTTCAATTCCATCCATCTCAGGCATAACCAAATCCATTAGAATAACATCTGGTTTCAATGCTTCGGCAAGCTCTACTGCTTCCTTCCCGTTTTTCGCTTCCCCTACAATTTCTATATCTTTCTGCGTTTTTAAGAAAAAAAGCAGGCCTCTTCTTACCACATGGTGGTCATCTGCAATTACAATTCTAATCATTTTTTCTCCCCCTTTGTCACTGGCATCTCCACACGCACAAGCGTACCTTTTCCAAGTTCACTTAACAACGTGAACGTACCACCCTGAGCTTCCGTTCTCTCCTTCATACTTCTTAAACCTAGTGAAGGAATCTCTTTACTTTGTGTAAAAGAAAACCCTAATCCTGTATCTTTGATCTCCATAGAGACTTTTTGATTTTTCACTTCTATTAGCAGACAAGCCTTTTTTTCACCTGCATGCTTTTTGCAATTATTCAATGCTTCCTGACCGATGCGCCATAAGCATTCTTCCATGTGGTTTGGGAGGTTAATCACGCCTTTCACTTCGGAATGGATGGTGAGTCCAAGAACTTTTCCGTAGTTTAACAACGCACTGACGACCCCATTTTCCAACCCTTCAGGTCTCAGTTGCCAGATAAGCGCTCTCATTTCACTTAATGCCTCTTGTGAAAGTTCCTGCATATAAGTCAGCATTTCGAGGATTTGCTGGTCTTTTGTAAGTTCTTTTGTTCCTCTTGCCGTAAGCATGAGTGAAAAAAGAAGTTGATTGACCGAATCATGCAAATCCCTTGCCAAGCGGTTTCTTTCCGCCAAAATGGAGAGATGTTGCTCATTTTCAGAAAGCCTGATACGCTTAATTGCAGTTCCAATTTGATAGGCAACAGACTCTAAAAGCGCCAGTTCCGTATCTGAAAAATGTGTTTTAGAAGGTGCCGCTACATTCAGAAGACCAAACTTTTCTTCTCCTGCACGTAATGGGACTGTTGCATGGTGGGTAATATTGTTTGTTTCGCCCCATTCAAATTTGACTGCATCCTCTAACCTTTTACAGGCTATGATGTTAGATGCACGCTTGAGCCTGCCGTCCTGATAGCGATCAAGGCACCAACACCCGCCTTCACACATCGGTTTTTTATTGTTGTTTTTGAGTGCACCCGGAAGCTCATGTTCCGCTGCCAATGTATAGTTTCCTTTTTCATCTATAAGGTAAATCCAGCCTGTTTGGAGGCTAGTCACTTGAAGTAGTTCTTTTAACACACTCTCAAGCATTGTCGGTAAGTCATTCGCTTGATTAAGCGATTCCGCAATAATTTTCAGCGCACGCAGTTCTTGAATTCTTTGATTTTCCTGGACCACTATGCATGTCCCCCTTGATTCATCTAGCTTACATGTCATCTATATCTTTCTATTGTAACAGCGGGAATCCCTTTTGGCCTTCGGAAAAAGTCCGGGTTTTTGTACGACTTTGGTCGTAGCAGAACAACAAAAAACCGCCTCAAGCACAAATACTCTGCTTGAAACGGCAATCTTGTTTGTCTAATTAAGCTTTTCCTACAGAATTCATGCTATTTAAAAACTGATCCACTTTCTCCATCAACGAAGTCGAGATGGTTTCCAATTTCTCTTTACTGTCTTCCATTGTCTCTGACTGCGTTCCGAAGTAGAACTTAATCTTCGGCTCTGTTCCAGAAGGTCTTACACATACCCATGTGCCGTCTTCAAGGAAATATTTCAGCACATTTGATTTTGGAAGTTCCATTTTTTCTACAGCCTTTGTTTCCACAACCAATCTTTCTTGCGTGGAGTAATCCTCGATTGCTGTAACCGCGTATCCTGCCACTTCCGCTGGTGGCGTGTTGCGGAATGCTGTCAGAAGGTTTGCAATTTGTTCTGCTCCTTCTTTTCCTTTTAACGTCAAAGACTTCATGCCTTCCAAGTAGTAGCCGTATTCCTCATACAACTCCATTAACCCTTCATACATCGTCTTGCCAAGTCTCTTGTAGAATGCGCAGATTTCCACTGCCATGATGCATGCTTGAACCGCATCTTTATCACGAGCAAAATCAGTAATCAAGGAACCATAACTCTCTTCGTAACCGAATAAGAAGGTGTATTCTCCACTCTCTTCATACTGCTTGATTTTCTCGCCGATAAATTTGAAACCAGTTAACGTATCTACTGTTGCAACACCGTAGCTGTCGGCAATCACACGGCCAAACTCTGATGTTACAATCGTTTTTAACATGACACCATTGGAAGGAAGTGTACCTGTTGCCTTCTTTTCAGACAATATATAGTGTAGGAAAAGAGCACCTGTCTGATTACCAGTCAATACGACATACTCCCCGTCAGCATTTTTCACTGCTACTCCAAGACGGTCTGCATCCGGATCTGTTGCGATTAAAATATCGGCATCGATTTGCTTGCCATCACGAATTGCCAATTCAAATGCTGCATGCTCCTCCGGGTTTGGAGAGGATACAGTAGAGAAGTTTGGATCTGGCTGTTCTTGCTCTGCCACCACTTTCACATTTTTATATCCAAGTGCAGCAAGCCCCTCACGTACTGGCAGATTCGCTGTTCCGTGTAATGGAGTGAAAACAACCTTCACAGCTTCACCCATTTCTTCCCCTAACTCAGGGTGTACACTAATAGTAGTTAGCTGCTTTAAGTACTCCTTGTCCAATTCTTCGCCGATAATTTTTATCAGGCCTCTATTTTTCAATTCCTCTTCAGAAGCAACCTGGATCTCAAGCTCATTTTCTATTTCATTCACTTTGGAGATGACCTGATCTGCTTCAAACAACGGCAATTGTCCTCCATCTGGACCATACACTTTATAGCCGTTATATTCCGGTGGGTTATGGCTTGCCGTTACAACGATACCGGAGAATGCTCCTAAGTAACGAACAGCAAAAGATAGTACCGGTGTCGGACGCAGGCTTTCAAATACATACGTCTGGATGCCATGGCTTGCCAACGTTTTTGCTGCTTCCATTGCGAACTCCGGAGATTTATGACGGCAATCATATGCGATGGCCACTCCTCCTTTTTTCGCTTCTTCACCAAAGGATTCTATGTATCGTGCCAATCCTTCAGACGCTTTTCGAACAGTATATATATTCATTCGGTTTGTACCTGCGCCGATTTCCCCGCGCATTCCACCTGTACCAAATTCCAATTCCTTATAGAAGCTTTCTTCTTTCACCTTGTCATCGTGCTTCATTTCTTGTATCAGCTTCACCATTTCTTCATCAAGTTTGGTGTGTGACTCCCAAAGATCAAATTTCTCCATCCATTTCATCTGTCTTTTCCTCCTTGCGTTTATCAGGATATAGTAAGACTTCTACTTCCATACTAATGCTTCCTGCAAAAATAATACGTCGAATTATGACAAATTACGCGTTCGTGAACGTTTTCACTCATTATTATACTAAAAAAGAAAAGGAATTGCCTTATGCAATTCCTTGTTTTAAAAAACTTAACTAATTTTATTGGAAACCTTTTGATCAAAACCCTGCTCTTCGTCCACCGCTCTTACTGCATCATGCAAATGACGCTCTAAAAAGATTCGATGTTGCTCTTTTTGCTCTCTGCTCCAAACTAATTCCTTGCCCATTAGTTCCAAAACTTTTGATTTCCAGTTCTCTACCCAGGCGATGTCGAAAAATAATGCTCCCGTTCTGCGGATGAAGAAATCTGAAGGAGTTGTCGTCATTTCTTCTCTAATTGCATACAACACCCTAACATACACATCTAATGGTAACCCAGCTTTTTTGGCTTGAGCTGCATCTGTTTTGGCAATGGCATAAAGTTTATCCACATTTGACCCGTACATTGCGGAAAGCTTAGTAGCTTCTTCTTCTGTAAACCCTAGTTTCATTCCTTCGTTTACTTTCTCTTTCATATAGGAAGGAAAGTTAGTAGAACCTCCAACATCTCCACCTGAAATCGGCATATGCTTTGTTTTGGATCTCCCATAATTTTTACCGGTTTCTTTTTCAAACTGCTTATTAATTAAATCAACAACCATTTCTGCCATTTTACGATAACCTGTCAGTTTTCCTCCTGCGATGGTAATCAACCCAGAGTCTGAGATCCACACCTCGTCTTTTCTGGAAATCTCAGAGGCTGATTTTCCTTCTTCATGGATTAACGGACGTAGCCCCGTCCAACTGGATTCAATATCAGACTCCTTCAACGTTAAGGAAGGAAACATGTAAGAAATCGCTTCAAGTACATAGGTCTTATCCTCTTTAGTCATACGTGGATGTACCATGTCTTCCTTATATACGGTATCCGTTGTCCCAACATATGTTTTGCCATCTCGCGGTATGGCAAAAATCATTCTTTTGTCTTGTGTATCAAAATAGATCGCCTGTTTCAACGGGAATTTCTTCTGATCGAAAACTAAGTGAATTCCTTTTGTAAGTTGCAAATGCTTTCCTTTTTTGGAGCCGTCCATTTCACGTAGAGTATCTACCCAAGGACCAGCAGCATTTACAATTTTTTTAGCACGGATCGTATATGTCTTTTTGGTTAATTGATCGACCACTTTTGCTCCTACTACTTTTCCATCTTCATACAAGAGTTCTTCTACTTTTGCATAGTTGACTGCTTCTGCCCCGCGCTTGACCGCTTCCTTCATGACTTCGATGGTAAGGCGCGCGTCATCTGTACGATATTCTACATAAACGCCTCCACCTTTTAACCCTTTGCTGTTTAATAGTGGCTCACGTGTTAGCGTTTCTTGTGCGTTCAACATTTTGCGGCGTTCCGATCTTTTTACATTTGCCAGGAAGTCATACACCCTTAAACCTAAGGACGTCGAGAATTTCCCAAATGTTCCTCCTTGTTGAATCGGCAACAACATCCATTCAGGTGTCGTAACATGTGGACCATTTTCATAAACGACCGCACGTTCCTTCCCTACTTCTGCCACCATCTTTACTTCTAATTGTTTTAAGTATCGTAGTCCTCCGTGTACAAGCTTAGTGGAGCGGCTGGATGTACCGGCAGCAAAGTCCTGCATTTCAACGACAGCCGTTTTTAATCCACGTGTTGCAGTATCCAAGGCTATACCACTACCTGTAATACCACCACCGATTACTAATAAGTCATAAGTCTCTTCTGTCATCTTTTCTAAAATAAGGCTTCTGTTAAAGCTCGCAAAGTTTAATTTATTCATTCTAATTGCCTCCATCCTCTTAGTAGGTATATATACAAAAAGAGACCACAGAAAACATAGACAAAGCATTTGCTCTGAACATGTTCTGTGGTCTCTCCTAATCTCCAACCGAAATATTAACTTGTTTTTAGTATATCATATGCAACGCTTACTTGAAAGCCATAGTTGCATTTACTGCTTTTTTCCAGCCACTATATAATTCTTCCTGCCTTTGATTGTCCATCTCCACTTCAAAGGTTGACTCAACCTGCCACTGTGAGGCGATCTCCTCTTTATTTTTCCAATAACCAACAGCCAGGCCAGCTAAATAGGCTGCGCCAAGTGCCGTCGTTTCATTGACAGATGGTCGCTCCACCCCGACCCGGAGCATATCACTTTGAAATTGCATTAAGAAATTATTCTTCACTGCTCCACCATCTACACGCAATGTTTTTAAAGAAATACCTGAATCATGCTCCATCGCCGTTAACACATCTTTCGTTTGATAGGCCAATGATTCTAACGTGGCACGAATGAAATGTTCTTTAGATGTGCCCCTGGTCAATCCAAAGGCTGCTCCTCGAACATCGCTGTCCCAATATGGAGTACCCAAACCAACGAATGCCGGCACGACATACACTCCGTCAGTAGAATCTACTTTTGTGGCATATTCTTCACTTTGACTAGCATCCTTGAACATACGGAGTCCATCTCGAAGCCACTGAATAGCAGATCCTGCTACAAAAATACTGCCTTCCAATGCGTAAGTTACCTTTCCATCAATTCCCCACGCTATGGTAGTGAGAAGTCCGCTCTCTGATTTGATCGGCTTTTCGCCTGTATTCATCAGCATAAAGCAACCTGTCCCGTACGTGTTCTTCGCCATCCCTTCTTCATAGCAAGCTTGTCCAAAAAGTGCTGCTTGCTGATCTCCTGCCGCACCTGCAATCGGAATTTCCTGTCCAAAGAAATGATAGTCCACTGTATGTGCGTAAACTTCTGATGATGGCTTCACTTCTGGAAGCATACTTGCCGGAACATCCAGTATATTAAGTAATTCTTGATCCCATTTCAATTCATGGATATTGTATAGAAGCGTTCTTGAGGCATTCGAATAGTCTGTCACATGTGCCTTCCCACCTGAAAGCTTCCAGATCAACCACGTATCAATGGTACCAAATAGCAACTCGCCACCTTCCGCACGCTCTCGGGCCCCATCAACATGATCTAGCAGCCACTTCACTTTTGTCCCAGAGAAATAAGCATCAATTAATAGCCCCGTTTTGTCCCGGAAGGTCTGTTCATGGCCATCTTCTTTAAGTTTGTCACAAATAGCGGAAGTCTGTCTTGACTGCCAGACAATAGCATTATGTATTGGTTGCCCCGTCTCTTTATCCCACACAACAGTCGTTTCACGTTGATTGGTGATACCAATACCAGCAATCTGGTTAGGTTTAACCCCTGACTCTGATAAGCAAGACGCAATAACTGACAGGATGGAGCTCCAAATTTCATTTGCATTATGTTCCACCCATCCTGATTTAGGAAAATATTGTTGAAATTCTTTTTGTGCGGTGTACACCGATTCTCCATTTTTATTAAATAAAATTGCTCGTGAACTTGTTGTTCCCTGATCTAATGATAAAATGTATTTCTCCAATTCTAGCACTCTCCTTATCACTTATTTCGAATAATGTTCCCAAAGATCCTGTTTAGATGTGGTAACCGCAGTTGCTCCTGCTTCAATCGCACGATCCACATCTTCTACTGAACGGATCAAGCCTCCTGCAAATACAGGAATGCCTGTTTTTTCTTTTACTTCCCTAATCATATGTGGGACAACCCCGGGTAATACTTCAATAAAGTCGGGCTGAACCTTTTCAATTACCTGATAACTTTTCTCCACTGCATTGGAATCAAGTAAAAAGAGGCGCTGTATAGCGTAAATACCTCTTTGTTTGGCTTTTGCGATCACTGCAGCCCTCGTAGAGACGAGCCCAGCCGGCTTTATGGTTTGACATAAGAATTCTGCTGCGTGCTCGTCATTTTTTATACCTTGAATAAGGTCCACGTGGACGAACAGTTTTTTCTTCTCTCTATTTGCTGCTTTTATATAATTCGGTATTTGTGAAAGTTGACTGTCTAATATCACACCATATTCGTAGTTGCTTTGTAAAAACCTTTCGAGTGTTTTTCCGTTTTTCACTGCTGGTAGTATGGTTTGGTTTTGGAATGTCATATAGTTTACCTCAATTCATCTGGTAATCGAGTTTAGTTGTAACGCTTACATTTTTCTTACCTACATTTTAATACGTTTTGTATTAAGGTTACAACCTTTTTGTATGAAAATAATAAGGGAGCTTGTAGGAATACCGCTGTTACTTTCCGCAATTGGCTTCGCTTTCCACGGGGCGACCTTGAGCCTCCTCGCAACGCTTGGGGTCTCAACATTGCCGCTACTCCCCCGTAGGAGTCTTCGCCATTTGCTCCAATCCACAGCTAGAATTATGTTTTACAGTTGACTCCATGCAAGCGTTTTTTATAAATCTTTGATTGAATGGGATTTCTTGTTGATTGGAGTGGAAGGCGCTCAGACGCCCGCGGGAGGAAGGGACAGGGAAGACCCCACAGGGCGAATGCCCGAGGAGGCTTCCGGACCGCCCGCAGGCAAGCGAAGCGCCTGGAACGGAAATCAACTGTCCTTCTTATACACTTTACATATTAAAAAACTGCCACAGGCTAGGTTTGGGCGCTGTGGCAGTTTTTTGGTTTATCTTGTTAGTTCTACTTGGTATTGATATTGGTCGGAGCGGTATTTCGTTTTTGGCATATTCGATTGGCTTGTCGTTTATGCCATAGCTCAAACGAGTCATTTCCAGTAAAGCTTGGCCACCGCTTATACCGAGAAGATCCGCGTCATGAAGCGTTGCATTGACTGCTGATTATTTTTTCGTTTGCTTTTTTCAACATAACGCCGTTTTCTTCTAGGATCTGATAAAACTTAGCGTTATTGAGATCATGTTTTAATAAAATTTCACCGATTTCCTCCGGCCAACACGTACGTTCAAGCGCAATCGGTAAATCGTTCACAAAGCGAATTCGGTCAATTACCAATATTTTATCCTCATCATTTAAGTTGAGTTTAGCTTTTTCAATAAAAAGGTCATCCCTGAATTCGGTTCTTAATAACTTGGAATGAGGCATCAAGCCTTTTTCCATCACTTCTTCAGCAAAGCCTGTGAGACGGCCAAGGGATCCAACTAACTTCTGATACTTGACTGTCGTTCCTTTTCCTTGCTTTTTCTCCAAAAGTCCATCATGGACCATCGATGTAATCGCCTGTCTAATAGTTGTTCTACTCACATCGAATTCTTTCATCAGTTCCTGTTCTGTGGGAATCAAGTCTCCAGGTCCCCACACTTTATCCACAATCCTTTTTACCAATATATCTTTGATTTGGTGATATAGTGGCACAGGACTGCTATGATTTATTTTCACTGTTGCCGACACTCCTTTTACCTATCTACCTCTATTCTAATATGTTTCACCTGTAAAAGATAGTATCATCACTACCATTTATTGCAAAACATCTTATCCCTTAACCGAACCCGCAGTCATTCCGGCAACAAAGTAACGTTGAAGGAAAAGATACGCGAGAATCATTGGAGCAGAAGCGATAATAACTCCTGTAAATAACATCGGATAGTTCGTCATATATTCACCCTGGAATTCTAATAGTGCTAGAGGAAGGGTTTTGTATTCCGCTTTTGTGATAAATAAAAGTGGATAGAGAAGGTCGTTCCAATGCATCACAAATAGAAAAATAGCGGTAGCCGACAAGGATGGCAGGGATAGCGGCAATGCAATTCGATAGTACATCTGCCAGTTGTTCCCTCCGTCAATTGTACATGCTTCAAACAAGGATTTAGGCAGGGACCTCATGAATCCGGAAAGAATGAAAACTGCTACAGGCAGGGTAACGGAAAGATTGACTATCATTAAACCTACTAATGAATTGGTCAAACCTAAACTGTAGACTAATTGATACAAAGGTATCATGTTAACTTGAGCCGGCACCATCATTCCAATGGTAAAGAACACGAATATACCGCCACCGATCCAGCCTCCGAGCCTTGTAATGCCAAAAGCCACAAGACTTGCAAAAAACAAAGTAAAAACTACCGATACCAATGTCACCAGTACACTGTTTAAAAAATAGGTGCCCATCGCCTGCTCTTGGAAGATTCCAAAGTAGTTACTAAAGTTGAAGCTAGATGGCAGACTTAATATATTTTCATAAATTTCAGATGTTGTTTTAAAAGTTGCTAGTATGATAGATATCACTGGCACTAGAATAAGAGTTGCATAGATGAACAGTAGTAGTTTTTTTGTCCATTTCATCGTCTTTCCCCCCTTCTAATTTTCTACTCTGTTTGCCCGTAGTACACGGAATTGAAGGAATGTAATAAGGGCTATGACCAGCATAAAGATAACGGACTCCGCTGATGCATATCCAAATTTAAAGCTTCTGAATGCTGTTGTGTATATATGGGTTGCGAGAATCTCCGTGGCATAGTTCGGACCACCCCTTGTCATGGCATATATCAGATCAAATGCTTTAAAAGACTGGATGGTTGTATAAGCAACCACAATAGTCGCAGCCGGAGCAATCAGCGGCCATGTTACCTTGCTGAAAGTTTGCCAGCGGCTGGCTCCTTCAATTTTGGCCACTTCGTATAGATCCTCAGGTATTGCTTGCAAACCAGCAACAAAAATAATTAACATCTGCCCTGTATGGAACCACACTTGTACAAAAGCGATGGAGTATATGGCAATGTTTTGATCACCGAGCCAATTGTTCGCAAGCATTTCAAGTCCTACACTAGTAAAGAGGTTATTGATGATTCCTAAGTTAGGATCATACATATAGGACCAGATAAAAGCTACTGAAACAGAGGAAAGAATGGTCGGAAAGAAATACAAAGCTCTAAGGAAAATATTTGTTTTAGTATTTTTAACAAGTAAAACCGCAAACACCAATGAAAACAAAGTTTGAAAAACGACTACAAACAACATGAATTTCAAGTTGTTTGTCATTGATTTAATAAAAATAGAATCATTGGTAACTAAATTGGTATAATTCTCGAATCCTACAAAATTAAAATTAGTAGTAAGTCCATCCCAATCTGTGAACGAGTAAAATACGGCACTAATCGTTGGGAGGATAAAGAAAATACTATAGAAGATAAGACCGGGTACAATAAATAAATAAAGCCACTTACTCTGTTTCATCGTATCCCCCTTTCATATGAAAGGAAGAGGAGAACATCATCCTCCTCTCCTTTAATCCTATTAATTTAAATTTTGATCGACAATTTGTTGTGCCTTTTTCGCCGCTTCTGCCGGATCGGTACCGCTTAGTACATCTTGGATCGAACCAACAACGGCTTTTTCCACATCAGCGTTTGGAATTAAATAACGTGGTTGGAATCTTGTATTTTTATCCATCCAATGTACCGTATCTTTTAGAACTTCAGATTCATAGTTTACATCGTTAACTGTCAAATGCTGTCCAGTCTTATTCGCATACACAGAGGCATTCTCCGGTTTACTCAAGAACTCAATAAATGCTTTCGCTTGCTCCTGTTTTTCGGACTTACTGTTAACTGCCAACATGAAAGTGGTAGTGTGAATACCTTCATATTTTGCTTCAGACTCTGAAACTGTAATTGGTGCCAACAAATTCAATTTAACGTCTTCTTTATGGCTCTTAATATTTGCCATCGCATACGAACCTGTAGCAAGCATAGCAGCTTTCTCTTGGCCCACTAAAGCAATCGCTCCATCATGCTTTGTTCCTAAAGCATTGTCTTGGAAATATTCTTTATCGTTTAATTCCTTAAATTGAGATAACGTTTTTACCCACCACTCGTCCGTCAATTTAACTTCTCCGTTAACGAGTTTTGTAAATACTTCTTCATCTGTCGCATTGTTCATCATCATAGCGTTCATAAACTGACCAGGACCGATATCAGCACCCGGGAAAGCAATAGGTGTGTATCCATTTTCTTTAAGCGTTTCACATAGAGCCAAGAACCCTTCCCAATCTGTTGGTGGTTCTAATCCTAACTCTTCAAAAATTCCTGCATTATAGATAGGTTGGTTAAACACAAGTTGATATGGTAATGCATATTGTTTTCCTTCACTTTGCCCGACTTCTAAGAGACTTTCATTAAAATTAGAGACGAACTCTTCGCCAGACAGGTCCTCAAAGAACCCAGCTTTTTGAATGATTTCAAATTGTGAACCAGGCATGGAAACAAAAACATCACCAGTAGTACCATCTCGAAGTAAAGTTTGTGCAGTAGATTGGTATTGTTCCGACGGGTATGCCGTCATATCGACTTTAATTTCTGGATTTTCCTCTTCAAACTTAGCTATCAGTTCATTAAATACTTCAACATCTTCCCCACGCCAGTGAATAAAACTGATGGTAGTTTTTCCATCCTTATCACCAGATGATCCTTCAGAAGAACATCCTGCTAAAGCAAGTGACGCCATTAATGCCAAAATGATCGAAAGCAATTTAAACTTTTTCACTACATTTCCCCCTTTTATTATAACGTTACTACCTTAACCTACTTACGTTACTACCTTTAAAAATAAAGTAACCCCTCTAACACAAGAAAAAGTCAAATGGCAGCGTTTTCACAACTCCTAATTAAAATAATACTTTCTTTTTTCAGTAAATTCAATAAATATTTTTCAAAATTGCCATAATTTATTTTTCATATTTTAAGAGACTTATTGATTCATTGAGTGCCTAGCTGTTGAATGGAGTGAAAGGCGCGCAGACGCCCGCGGGAGGAAGGGACAGGTGAGACCCCGGAGGCGCAAGCCGAGGAGGCTCACGGACCGCCCGCAGGCAAGCGAAGCGCCTGGAACGAAAATCAACAGCGGCGTTTAAAAAACAAAAAAAGCCAGCTCCCGAAAAAGGAACTGACTCTATAAAACAATCCAAAACATAATCGGTAAACTAACAATAGTCAACAACGTACTAATCAACGTACTACTTGAAACAAAATCCGGCTCCGTATTAAACTCCAACGCATACATCGTCGTATTCGCAGCAGTAGGCATCGCAGCCATAATAATCATCAACTGCTTCACCATTGGATCAACAGGAAGTATCATTGTTAAACCAAAAGCAATTAAAGGAGAAAGAAATAATTTAATGCCAATAGCATAAGCCAATTTTTCCTTTGGTGCATTTCTAATAGATATCTTAGCTAACTGCATCCCTAAAATGACCATAATCACAGGAACAGTCGCATTAGCTACAAGGTCGACAGCTTCCATTATAGAAGACGAAACAGGGATAGATAGAAATTGAAAGGATAAACCGAAGATAGCTCCGTAAAGAATTGGCATTTTTATAACTGCTCTTAAAGCCGTTTTTACGCCAGCATTTTCCGGACTGCCTTTCGCAGCATAATACACCCCAACTGTGCCCATCAACAATGATTGAACGACCATCAATACAACAGCATACTCAAATCCTGCCGCTCCAAAGAGCAATAATGCAACCGGAGTACCGTAATTACCATTGTTCATGAAACTTGCCGCGAGAATCATCCCGCAAGTTTCCGCCCTCGTGAATTTTTTAATCCAAGATAGTACATACACAAAAGCGATAAGTGCAAAACAAAGTAGAAACGTATATAAAATGATATATAAATGATTACTACTAAATGCATTTGTATAAAAAGTTCGAAATACCAGTACGGGAGAAAGCAAGTACAAGGCCATCTTTGATAATGTTTTGGTATCAAACCCCAAAGTCTTCTGACCGATGAACCCTATGGCAAATATCATAAATACAGGTAGCAGCACTTGTAAAAAAGCCAAACCTTTTCGCCTCAATCCTCTAAAAAAATGGAAAAGCCCCGGCTCCACCAACCCGAGCCAGGCCATCCTATTACTTTACCATACTAGTGTTGATTGGAAAACATAAGCTGTTGATTGAAGATCAGTGCGGAAATCAACAGCGGAGTTAACCGGTTTATAAGTTAAATACAACGATTCTTTCTTCTGTCATTTCCTCAATCGCATATCTAGGGCCTTCTTTTCCAGTACCGCTTCTCTTCACGCCACCATAAGGCATACTATCCACTCTATAAGCAGACGCATCATTCACAATCAAGCCACCCACTTCAATTTCCTTGGCAGCCTTCATCGCAAACCCTAAATCCTTTGTAAACAACCCAGCCTGCAGTCCATAATCAGAATCATTCACTTTCGCAATGACTTCCTCTTTTTCCGTATAAGGTGCAACTGAAACGACTGGTCCAAACAACTCCTGACGGCAAACCTTCATATCATCATGCACATCTGTAAGAATCGTTGGATAATAGAACGCGCCATCCCGTTTAGCGCCAGTTACAACCGTTGCGCCTTGTTCCACTGCTTCATTAACCCAAGCCTCCACACGCTCTGCTTCGCTTAAGCGGATCATCGGGCCGATATCGGTTGTTTCTTCTAAAGGATTACCAACTACAAACTTCTCTGTTTTCTCTTTAAGTTTTTGGACAAATGTCTCATAAACATCCTCCTGCACATACACACGTTGTACCGAAATACATACTTGACCTGCATTATTGAAACTCTTCTGAGCCACCATGGAGGAGGCAAGTTCTAAGTCAGCATCTGAATGAACCACTGTAGCGGAATTGTTTCCAAGCTCCAATGCTACCTTTCTAAGCCCTGCTTTTTGACGGATTAGTTCCCCAACACGTGGACTTCCTGTAAAGGTAAACATATTAACATCTCCATTTTCTAACAACCAGTCGCCAATGCTTGGGCCGTCTCCAGTAACTACGTGTAAACGCCCTTTTGGCAAACCAGCCTCTGTAAGTACTTCAGCTAGCATATACGCGCATACAGGTGTTACTTCAGCAGGCTTTAGTACGACACTGTTTCCTGCCGCTAATGCCGGACCGATTTTATGGCAAACAAGATTTAGAGGTACGTTGAAAGGTGTGATGGCCGCAATAACTCCAACTGGCACTTTCAATGTGAATGCCATGCGATTTTCAGAACCTGGTGCAGCTTCTACCGGGACACCTTCCCCATGAATTCTTTTAGCTTCTTCTGCAGAAATCTCTAGTGTCTGTGCGGCACGTTCCACTTCTCCTCTGGACTCTCTGATTGGCTTTCCTACCTCTGTTGCCAATACTTTAGCAAATTCTTCTTTTTTGGCTACTAATAACTGTGCAGCTTTTAGTAAAACTTGATAGCGTTGATAAGGAGTAAAATCTTCTTTTAAAGAATTTTTTGCTACTTGTACTGCTTCTTTCACATGAGCTTGTTCCGCAACAGCAACATGGTATGCCGCTTCTTGTGTGTATTTGTTTGTTACTGCCATGGTTTCTTTCGTTTCTACTGTTTGTCCATTGATATATAGTCCGTGTGTTGTGATAGTTGTTGTTGTCATCATTACAGCCCCTTTATCATCTTGTTAATTCCACATTGTAGTGGTATTGATCACTTCGGAATTTCGTTCTGGTATACTCGATTGGTTTATCGTCAATCCCATAACTTAATCTTGTCATCTCAATTAACGCTTCCCCGGCCCTAATTCCGAGCAAATCCGCTTCATGCATCGTAGCATTCATCGCAGATATTTTTTCATTGGCTTTTCTTAAGGCAATACCGTTTTGCTCAAGGATTTGGTAAAAGTTTGCTTGATTGAGTTCTTCTTTCATGAGCTTCTCGCCAATTGATTTAGGCCAGCAACTTCTTTCAAAGGCAATGGGCAAATTATCTGCAAATCGAATTCGCTCAATGACCAAAATGGAGTTATCATGCGTTTGAAGCATTGCTTTTTCGTGATATAAGTCGGTGGAGAATTCTGCTCTTATTAGCTGAGAATATGGTGTTAATCCCCGCTCTAACACTTCTTCAGCAAATCCTTTTAATCTCCCCAAACTTCCGACAAGCTGTTGGGATTTAACAATGGTACCCCGTCCTTGCTGCCGTTCCAATAATCCATCTTGCACCATCATGCTTATTGCCTGTCTGATGGTCGTTCTACTAACCTCGAACTCTTTCATCAACTCTTGTTCTGTTGGTATTAATTTGTTTGGCAGCCATGTCTTCTCTTGGATTCGTTGTATAAGAGTTTCCTTTATTTGAAGATAGAGCGCTATTTGTTTGTTGCTTTGATGGTGCATATAAAAAACCCCTTTGTTGTCCCCTTAGACAAGCAAACTCTTTTTAAGAGCCATAGATTTCTGTTTTAATTCCTAGCATTCTACCAAGTTCAACTAGTTCTTCCACCACGTCATCGTATACTAAGGCAAAATGCGGCTCAAATCCTTCATTCATAACCTCGTATAATGTCTCTGTCACATCTTTTTGCAGGGCAACTTCTACAGAAGTACCTTGGAAGTGCTGCGGAGAGTCAAGCGCTTCTCCTTTCATAATCAGTAAACGATACCCTTCTGGTGTATGACTCACTCGGAAGATAGTGACTCCACCTGCTTTTAATCCAAAGTCCATGGTGAATCCAAGTTTTCTGTTTGGATGAACACCTGCTGTTGCACCCGTCTCTTCTCTTGCTAAGGAATACGCCCCTGCACCACAATGCCAGAATACAACAGAATTGTTTTCTTCATTTACATGGACAAGGTCCCCAAGATACGGTGCTTTTCCACCGCTCAATTGTTGTAAAACAAACATGGATACAGAGCCATGAATGTCTGACTCACAGGATGAAACGACGCCGTCTTCTGTAAATTGAGATAGAGTGGAACAAGCCGCAGCTCCTAAATCGTTGAAAAAGTCTGGCCAGCATCTAACCGCAATTGCCTGTATGTCATGTGCTTCGATATGCTTTTTGACATAAGTAGAGAATTGGGCGAATTTCGTCACCGTTTCATCTGATCGATTTAAGCCGATTACTTGCTGTTCTGCTCTTTCAATGGCAGGTAACCATTCCTCTTTTGGTAGCTCTACACATTCTTTAAATGCAGTTTGTAAATCCATTTTATATAAGTTCACGCCAAGTGCTTCTTTAAGTTCTTGTTCGTTTGTGTCTGAGAAGAAAAATCCCGGGGGATGTTCTCCCACTACACCGATTGTTAATTCATTTAATTGCGCAAGGACTCTACTTACTTTCAATTGTTTAGTTAATTTATCTTGAAGCTTTTGTTCATCTGGATTTCCAAATACAAACGCAAAGGTGTGGTTATGATTTCGTAATACATTACTTGTGCTGTTTCCGCCTGTTAAGGAATTTAGACGTAAGCGTCCACCTACACTTGGTTCTCTAACAGACCATACAATAACAGGCTCTTTTCTATGCTTTAAGATCTCAACCATGAACTCTCCATCAGCAAATGTGACACTTTGATATAGAATGGTATCAATTTTTTCATGTTTAGCTTCTTGCAAGAAAGCTTCCAATTCTTCTACAGAGGTTAAAATACCATTGGGCTCGATTACCTTTGCACAGGTAGCATTCAACCATTCAGAACTTTGAAGACGATATGCTTCCCCTGCTTCTAAATCAAATGTTTTTCTTCCGATAGGTACATATAAAATATTGTTAGTTAGCATCATTAGTTCCCCTTTATGAATAGGCTTACATTGAGTATAACATAGGTTACTACCTTTTTGTAAATATCATAACCTTTGTTTTTAATAGAAAGGGACTGTCTCTTGTAAAATCAGTCCCTAATTCTATTACTTTATTTCTTTTAATTTTCCAAATAGATCTGCCCACTCAGAGTCTTTGCGGTAGAAAACAGGTGGTTCACCGATTGGTGCTTCCACAGTAATATTCCCGCCTGCATATTCTTTTCCACTCCAAACATGTATCCATTCATCTTCAGGTAGGTATACGTCCCAAGTTGTAACTCCTTCATCATAGACAGGGGCTACAAGGAGGTCTTTCCCATATAAATATTGATATTGTATGTCATAAGTTGCTTCATCATTTTCATAATGCATGAAAAGCGGTCGTTGTACAGGTGTACCTTTTTCTGCATTTTGTTTCACCAAACTCTTTGTATACGGTGCCAATGTTGTATAAACGGTCGTCATCTTTGCTAACTGGTCTAGAGAACGTTCTGTGTCGTCAAACTGGAAGCAGTCGTAAGGTCTATTTCCTTCATGGGAACGCATAACAGGTGTGAAAGCGCCAAGTTCAGTCCAACGCAACAACAGCTCTTCGTTTCGCTTGTTGCCAAACAAGCTGGTGTATCCGCCGATATCACTATGATGCAATCCGTTTCCAAGCATCCCTGCGGAAAGTGCTGCAGGAATGACGGATGCTAAACCATCATCCAGAGTGAAGTCCACACTCTGGTCACCGCCCCATAGTAATGTATTGTATTTTTGTATACCTGTATAGCCTGCTCTCATGAAGTAGACAACTTCCCCTAATTTTCCTGATTCTTCAACTGCTTCATAATTGACTTTTGCCCACATGGTCGGCCATGCATTATGCATTTCCATTGGATCTTCTCCACTGTGCAGCTTCACATCTGTAGGAAGATACTCGCCAAAGTCAGCCATCCATCCGTCTAAGCCAAAGCCAATCAGATTATCTTGAATGACCGTTTTATACCATTCCGTTGCTTCAGGATTAGTAAAGTCAACCACTCCGCAATAGAACTCGCCAAAGTCTACTAGATAAACTTCATTCTCCTCATTCAGTGCCAAATATCCTCTTTCTTTGGCTGTTGCAAATAAATTTCCTTCCACTGCCACATAAGGATTGATGTATCCTAAGAAACGTATTCCTTTTTCTTTCCATTCGTGAATCTTAGTGTCCAGATTTGGATACACTTCGGGATTCCATTGCCAATTCCACATAAGACGCTTTCCAAAGGAAGTCATACGGATACCTTGCCAATCTTGACACCAAACTCCGCCAACTTTAACGCCTTTTGCAAGAGCCTTCTCAAGTTTTTCTTCGACTACCTCCGTACCACCCTGTATCCCCAACCAGATTCCGTTATAAGTCCACTCTGGTAATTCTGGCTGACGACCGAATCGATCGGTGATTTTTTCGAGCAACCCCAAAAAGTCATTTGCGCCTTCAAGCACGACCTCTTTTGGCATTTCCCAAATTTGAAGCTCATGAAAAGAATCATTTCTGAAATCAAAATCAGCATATGCTGTCGTTTCCACATGGCAATAATATTTTCTGCTTGATACAAAAGTAGGTTGAGGATAATTTGTATGATAATAATCTCCGCCGGCCATCCCGGTAACATCTGATTGCCACGTTACATAGGTACTTTTATTTCTGCCAACACCTGGTTCTGAAGTCCAAAGAGGGAAGTTCTTTCCTCTCATATTAAAGTGAGTCAGCTGTTCTCCACAGCCGTACACTTTCTCCTCTTTATTTGCCTTCAGACGGAGCCAGAAGCGATTGATATTCTCCGTAGCTTTGACAAAAACCAGTTTTACTTCATTTTCTTTTTGCACCAACTGAACTGTTACAACAGAAGGCCCATTCGGGTAACTTGCAAAATCTATTTCAATAGAATCGCTTTCGTTTCTTACTTGGATAAATGGAAGAGATAGACGCTCCGTTACATAGTCTTTAATGTCAAAGTTGCCACGAAACATCTTAACGTTCTCTTGTCCTTTTCCTACATAAAGGAAAGGAGATTCAAGAGAGTGATGAAGAATCTCCTCCCCTTTCCACGTCACAGTAAAACTATTATTCTCGGTCACTACTTGCATCATTTCATTTTCTGTGAAAACTGCCATGGGATATCCCCCTTACGCTGATTTTTTATTATTGATAAGTTCTTCTTGTTTCTTATCTAGATAGTTTTCATACTTCTTATTCCAAACTTTCATGGATAAATAACTCATGATGATCGACACCAAGAGCACACTACCCATTATAGGCCAGAAATACGGTGAAACAATCGCTGTCTCATATGCTAAACCGATAGGTGAAAAGACAACATATGTCATAACCACTAGTGTTAATAAAATAACTGTAGTTAATAAAGAGTACTTCCAAGGAGCAAGCTCCACTTGTGCATTCTTTTTGTAAACATAAGGTGTTTTCAGAGGTTTAACGTTACCAATTAGTAACATGATTCCAACTTCCACAAAGAATAGAATCGCATAAATATGAATAAAGTTCAGATCGATCGTGAATCCAAACATATGATTAGTTCCCCATACAAGCATGTAATACGTAATTACGTGGAAGATTACTACCACTTTAGCAGCTAGTGCTGGAACTCGTTTGGAAAGCAGCCCTACCATTACGATGGTAATAATCGGAATGTTAAAGAATCCTGTAAATCGACGAATCAAATCCCATAGTCCTGTAGACGCTTCCATTAATAGCGGCGATACACAGAACGATACAAGGGCAATTAATACACCAAAGATTTTACTAATCTTAATAAGTTGCGCATCTGTTGCATTTGGATTCATCGTCGGTTTATAAATATCAAGTGCAAACATCGTCGCAGCTGAGTTTAATAAAGAATTAAAAGAACTGAAAACCGCACCAAGTAAAACCGCTAAGAAAAAGCCGGACATATAAGTTGGCAACAAGTCAGCAACAAGTGCCGGGTATGCCAAATCTACTGATTCAAAATTTCCTCCATATAAATGAAACGCAATGACTCCCGGTATCATCATGAATAACGGAATAGCTAATTTGAAAAATCCAGAGTATAGAACCCCTTTTTGTCCTTCTGATAAACTTTTTGCTCCTAACGTCCGCTGAATGACGTATTGGTTCGTTCCCCAATAAAAGAGGTTCGCAAAAATCATACCTGTAAAGATGGTTCCAAACGGTACAGAATCATCACTTCCGCCAATGGCATTTAACTTTTCAGGATGTGTAAGCGCGATGGTCTTCATTCCTTCTACCATACTGCCGTTTCCTAAAGCGACAAAGCCAAGAATGGGTATCAACATACCAATGAAAAGCAATCCTACTCCATTGATCGTATCCGATACAGCGACAGCTCTTAATCCTCCAAAAATCGCATAGATCGCTCCAATAATCCCAACTACCCAGATAATCAACCAAACAGATTGACCGTATGAAATTCCTAAAAGTTCCGGCACATCAAAAAGCTTTAATATTGCCAAAGCCCCAGAATATAGCGTAGAAGGTATAGTTACAAGGATATATCCTAACATGAATAATATTACGGTGTAACGACGTACCCCTTCATCATAACGGGTGCTTAAAAACTCTGGTAACGTTGTAAAAGCCCCTCCCAAATATTTAGGAAGCAAGTACAAAGCCATGATTGTGATAGCAAACGCGGCTGTCACTTCCCACGCCATATTGGTCATGTTCTTCCCGTAAGATGCCCCATTAAGACCAACCAATTGTTCAGCAGAGAGATTTGTCAGCAACAGGGAACCTGCGATAAACATCCCCGTTAATCCACGACCTGCCAAGAAGTAACCAGTTGAATCGTTCACCCCTCCTCTTGTTTTCAGATAAGAAAACCAAGCTACTAGACCCATAAAAAACATACATGATAATAATGTAAAAAGGACATTAGACATCCCCATATCTGTCACCCCTTCAATTCCAGAAACTATTTAAGCGTTTACAATTTATAGAAAAGTTCGATATTTTCTCCACTAATCCCTGGATGTGCTCCCTTTTCCATGAGCACCTCTCTGTCCGGGTGTGCTAGAAGCCACTTGTTTTTCATAAATAACAGTTGGTCTTCTTTTGACTTTCTTTCAAGTCCTTCTTTTAATGGTTCATTCGTACCTTTTGGTAGAATAACAATCGTTTTAAAACCTTTATCCTGCACTTTGCAAGGAGCAAAATGAAGGGTTGTGGCATAAAGTTCAACCGCTTTTCCCTTCGGTACGAAGAAACCGGTTACATTATTACTTTTAAAAGTATTCTCTACGATATCTTGGACCTGTCCGAGCAAGAGAACCATATCGGTACATGCCACGTTGATTTCACTGGATTTATGATACTCCAATCCATTTAAAGTGGAGTTTCCACCATTACAATAACCAACTTGAATGTCCATTCCGCCATAGAAGTTATCTTTGATTAATTCGGAAGGCACTCTTTGTTCCATTTCCGGAATCGATGCCATATAGACATTGCCTTCCTTTGGAATATCCGTTTCATTCATATAGTTAAGATAACTTGTGAAATCGTATTCTTCTACTATTCTACCAAAAGGTAAGAATTCTTCATCATCTATATCGAAAATGGATAGATTTGTATTAAGTGATCTTAACAATTCAAGCTTAGACATTTACAACTCTCCTATATAGTAGCAGTGTTATATTAGGCAGGCTCTCCGTTGATGGAGAGCCCGGCTAATAGTATTACTTCACTTCTTCCAATTCCTTGGCAGTGTTATCCCATGCATCACGGAAAACACCTAGTCCGTAATCTGTAAATGGATGTGCAAAGCTTGCTTTATATACATCAAATCCGCATGTCACAATATCTGCACCAGCTTTGGCTGCATCTGCAATTTGTTTTCCGTTGCGAAGAGCTGCAACAATAATTTCCGTTTTCGCATTGTACATTTTGTAGATATCTACAATGTCTTGAATGTAAGGAGCTGTATCTTCTCCACTGTTTTCTTTCCAACCAACGAAAGGAGAAACAAATTTCGCTCCGATTCTAGCAGGTTGTAACGCTTGAGAAGGAGAGAATACCAATGTAACGTTGGTACGGATTCCTTCTTCTTCAAGTCTCTTCGCAGCAATAAGGCCTGGCTCCGTGCAAGGGATCTTGATGATGAAGTTGCTTGATAAACTAGCAATCTCTTTTCCTTCACGTACCATTTCTTCAGGATCTTCTAAGTGTGGATTGATTTCAACAGAGATAGGGAAATTCTCCACGTTTTTAAATTCTTCCCCTAATTCTTTCAATACTGTCAAGAAAGGCTTGCCACTGTTCATGATATGTCTTGGGTTTGTTGTAACTCCATCAATTCCCCAGTTCTTATACGCATAACGAATCTCTTCAATTTTTGCACTATCTAAAAAATATTTCATTCTAATTCCCTCCTAAAATGTCTGGATGTTTCTAAAATGATAATAATATTGTTACCTTTTGTAAAAGGTTATTACCTTTAACTACATAATAAGAAAACGTATACAAATTTGCAAGTGTTTTTTGATATTTTTTAATAATTTTCTAATAACAACAATATCCAGTTTTTATTCATTGCACTTCTTTCCTTGTTTAGAGTATGATGTTAATAACAAATACCCGATAATACAGGTGGGATTAATTGCATATGAAAAATAGTACATTACCTAAACCTTTGGTCACTTTTAATCAATGGTTCATATTGACGACTGTCCTTCTTTCACTTGCTACAGGTTTATACTTTCTGATGGCATTTCCATTGCTTGCAGGGCTGATGGGATTGTTGTTTAAATGGAATCCATTTCTTATTGTTGCAAAGAAATTTCTATCTAAACCTGCAGGATCTTATCTTCAAGAAGACGTTGCCCAGCTGCAATTCAACCAAAGTATTGCCGTAGCCTGCTTGGCACTGGCGCTTTTTGGCTTTTATTCAGGATTTGTTGTTATTGGTTATGTGTTCGCCATTATGGTAGGTGTTGCGTCAGGAGTGGCTTTGATGGGCTTTTGCGTAGGATGTTTTATCAGGTTTCAGTGGCAGCAGTATAGATATCGTCGGGCAAGCTAGTAAAATATATGAATATTATTGAGGTGAACTCCTTATAGGGGTTCATTTTTTTGTCGGAAATTAATTCTAGAACGTATGAATACCTCCTACTTCGAAAACCCTTAAAGATTGTCCTCATTTACCTCGTATGACGACCTCATATCTTGAAAACGCTCAAACATTGTCCTCGTTCACTGCGTATGACGACCTCCTACCCTGAAAACGCTCAAACGTTGTCCTCGTTCACCTCGTATGACGCCCTCTTACCCTGAAAACCCTCAAACATTGTCCCCATTCACCTCGTACGACGACCTCTCCCCCGTCATTCATCCCTTTCATAAACTAACAGCCCGCTACTCACCTTCAAAACTTGTAATGCACACTCAAAAAAGCGATCCCAAAAAGGATCGCTTTCACACTAACATCATTTTTTATACTTAATCTCATAAACATCTCTGCGTCGGTCTTTCAACTGACGCACCGTTCCTGATTGGCGCTGGCGTCGGAGAATCTCTAAATCTACATCTCCGATGATTACCATTTCAATGTTCGGGTTACACTCCCCTACAATTCCGTCCCTTGCAAACTCAAAGTCGGAAGGAGCAAAGATAGCTGACTGGGAGTACTGGATATCCATGTTCTCCACCTGAGGAAGATTTCCGCATGTTCCTGCAATAACCGTGTAAATTTGGTTTTCCACCGCACGTGCCTGCGCACAATAGCGGACACGCAAGTAGCCTTGGCGGTCTTCCGTATTGAATGGACAGAAAATGATATTTGCTCCCTTTTCTGTTGCAATGCGGGCAAGCTCAGGAAATTCGATATCATAGCAGATTTGAATCGCGATTTTTCCGCAATCTGTATCAAAGACACGAACACTGTCTCCTCGGCTTATTCCCCACCATTTGCGCTCATTTGGTGTGATATGCAATTTGTACTGCTTTTCTATCGTTCCATCGCGTCGGAATAGATAGGCAATGTTAAATACCTTTTCATCCTCCTCAACGAAATGGGAACCTCCAATAATATTCACGTTATATTTTACCGCAAGATCTGTAAACAGTTGGATATACTGTTCTGTATACTCAGTTAGACGCTGAACCGCTTTGCTAGGTACTTTTTCATGAAGGAAGCTCATCAACTGAGTAGTAAATATCTCTGGGAATACCGCAAAATCAGCACCAGCATCCGAAGCGACATCGGTGTAATACTCCACCTGAGTGGCAAATTCCTCAAAGGAACTTATCGATTTCATCATATATTGAACCACACAGATCCTTACAGGGAAAGAAGTTTTGAAATGACGCTTAGTCTGCGGGATGTACTCCACATTGTTCCATTCCATCAGAGTAGCATATTTGTTGGAAGCTACATCATCTGGAAGATACCCCGGGTTAATACGCATTAATGTAAACTCATTCAACAATTGGAAGGAAAGCACAGGATCATAAATTTTATGACGCATTACTTGTCTAACGTACTCCCGTGGAGTCATCTCTTCTGCATATTTATGGTAGTTAGGGATACGGCCGCCAATGATGATACTTTTCAAATTAAGCCTGCGTGCAAGATCTTTCCTAGCTTCGTACATCCTGTGCCCAACCTTCATACGTCGGAAACCTGGATGCACCATTACTTCAATGCCATATAAGTTATAACCATCTGGATTGTGGTTGGTAATGTACCCTTCATCTGTTATATCGTCCCAAGTATGACGATCATCATATTCATCAAAGTTAATCAACAAACTTGAGCACGAACCGATTATTTCCCCATCATATTCCGCGCAAAGCTGTCCTTCTGGGAACATATTTAAATGACTTTCAAGATGTTCCGGCTTCCATGGCTGCATGCCTGGAAAGCACAAGTGCTGAAGTGCAATAATATCATCTATGTCTTTCATTTCTATGTTTCTGATAATCATTTTTTTCTCAAATTTAGATAAATCGATTTTTGACAATGCCATCATCTCCTATCCTTATGTACAAACAACTAAAAACGGGCCCTTTCTAATGTAAAACGGAGAATTGCCCAATATTACTTATTCCCCAATTTTATCATAATGAAACAAAAAAACCATAAAGGACAGCCTCCCCACCCACCATAAGTGGGTCAAGGAACCTGTCCCGACAACATCAAATCTTATAAACTCTAGCTTCCCAAGGACGCAACTCAAAAGAGTTTGCTTCCTTTTCAGCTGCTTCATAGTTACTAATAAGTAGTTCTGCATTTTTTAGGTCAATAGAACTGTCGAACTGGTGAGTATTTCCCGAGAAATTTGTCACAACAAGGAGAGTTTCGTCCCCTAGAGTACGAGTATATGCAAAAATTTCTGCATGTTCCTCATACATCATTTCAAATGAACCATAAACAATTACTTCATGTTGCTTACGAAGTTGTATCAATTTACGGTAGTAATGGAAAATAGAATCCTTTTCATCAAGCGCTTTTTCTGCATTGATTTCCTGATAATTTTCATTTACCTTGATCCAGGGATTCCCTGTTGTAAACCCTGCATGTTCAGAGTCATCCCATTGAACTGGAGTTCTAGCATTGTCACGGCCTTTTGTATAAATGGATTGCATGATTTCTTGTGGATCTTCTCCATTTCCAACTACCCGTTCATTGTACATATTCAAAGTTTCAATATCCTTGTAATCCTCTATCGAGTCAAATTTGATATTGGTCATCCCAAGCTCTTCCCCTTGGTAAATATATGGCGTTCCTTTCATCATATGCAGGCATGTTGCCAACATTTTAGCAGAAGTGACACGGTACTCCTTGTCATTTCCCCATCTTGATACGATACGGGGCTGATCATGGTTGTTCCAATATAAGCTGTTCCATCCGCCGTCTTCAAGCTCAGATTGCCACTTACCAAGTGACCTTTTTAAATCACGCAAATCCAGTGGTTTCAAGTGCCACTTATTTTTTCCAGGCTGCGTATCAAGGTCCATATGTTCAAATTGGAAGACCATGTTTAATTCCTTACGCTCTTCTCCTGTATAAAGTTTTCCTTCTTCTGGAGATACGCCTGGCATCTCTCCAACCGTCATGACATTATAATCTTCCAACACTTCTTTATGCATTTCTTGAAGGAATTCATGAATACGAGGCCCATTCATGAAATACTGATGACCGGAAACATACTTCTTACCTGCCACCTTTTCTCCATCTGGCAATCCGTCCACTTTGGATATGAAGTTAATGACATCCATTCTGAATCCGTCAATACCCTTATCCAACCAGAACTTCATCATATCGTATACTTCTTGACGCAACTTAGGGTTTTCCCAATTCAAGTCTGGTTGCTTTTTAGAAAAAAGATGCAGGAAGTACTCATCCGTCTGCTCATCATACTCCCAAACAGATCCGCCAAAAGTAGCCTCCCAGTTGTTTGGCTCAGCCCCATTCTTCCCTGGTCTCCAGATATAATAATCACGATATGGGTTATCTTTTGATTTTCGGGCCTCTTGAAACCATTCATGTTCATCCGAACTATGGTTTACCACAAGGTCCATAATCAATTTAATGCCCCTCTTATGCATTTCCGAGAGCATTTCTTCCCAATCGGCCATTGTACCGAACTCATCCATGATGTTGCGATAGTCACTTATGTCATAACCATTATCATCATTGGGAGATTTATAAACGGGAGAAAGCCAGACAACATCTACACCAAGCTCTTTTAAGTAATCAAGTTTTTCAATGATTCCTTGAATATCGCCTACCCCATCGCCATTTGAATCTTTAAAGCTTCGAGGGTAAATCTGATAAACTACTGCTTCTTTCCACCATTTTTTTGTTGTCATAACTGTTCCTCTCCCTATCTCTTGTTTATTTATCATATATTCCCTGTTCTTGTTAATGAAATCGATTCCATAATCATTGTACAAGATAGAACCCACTATTGGAAACCGCTTTCTTTCTTAAAGTCAAAAAAAGTTCACATTCATAGGGTGGGATTAGTTTTGCAATAATGAAAAGTAACGACTATAATTTTAGGAAAAGTATCTTGAATTCAAAAGAGGAGCGTTACCGTGGACCATTCCAAAAAAATAGAGAACCTATTGCTTGCCTCTGCAATCATTGCCCTTGTAGCTTCATTAGGTAGCTTATATTTTTCAGAAGTATTGTTGTATGTACCTTGTGAGCTATGCTGGTATCAGCGGATATTAATGTACCCTTTAGTTATTTTGCTCGGGATTGCAGCCGTTAAAAAAGATGCTGGTATTGTAACCTACGTTCTTCCTCTATCTATTATCGGAGGAAGCATATCTATCTATCACTACTTGGTTCAAAAAGTAGCATTTTTCAGCGAGAACTCTGTTTCTTGTGGAGTTGTACCGTGTACTGGTCAATATATTAATTGGTTAGGCTTTATCACCATTCCATTTTTAGCACTCATCGGTTTTACATCTATTACAGTTATATTGTTTTATGTAAAAAAACTTTCAAAGAAAGCAGGTAACTAACCTTGAAAAAACTTATCATTATAATGGCAGTTATTATGGCCATCTTTATTGCACTAGTAGTTGTAACTAATATTCAGCAAAAACAAAACGTGGAGGGCAATCCTTTCGGTAAGGACAAACTTCATACAGAAACACAAAAGCAATTAGATGATCCGCTGTATCAAAACATCATTACACCTGATCAATTGAAAGAAGATCTGGATTCCGGGGGAAACGAAAACCATTTACTTCTACAGCTCCACTTGCCCTGCATGTAAGCAAACAAGCCCTGTTGTTGTTCCAATGGCCGAAGAGATGGGAATAGATATGGAGCTTTACAATCTACAGGAATTCGAACAAGGCTGGGATGATTACCGAATCAATTCCACTCCTACCTTCATCCATTTTGTAGATGGACAAGAAGTAGAACGTTTAGAGAACTATCACCAAGACAGCAGCGTCTACACCGAATGGTTTGAAAAAGTAAAAGAAACTCCTAGCGAATAATCGCCAGGAGTTTTCTTTTCGTTACTTCAAATTAAAAAAATGATTGGAAGGTCGAATGAACTTACTGAAAATATTTGACTTGCTAGGTTTTTGCACAAACTGATCAATCGAAAACGGGAAGGAAAACCCAAACTCTCCTAACATATTGACATTCCTTTTAAATATTTCACGATGCTTAGTAAGTACGTCCTCTTCTTGGATTGTTTCAATAACTGCAATAATTGCTTGAAGGCATGATATGATATGAAATGCTTCTTTCAATGTTCCATTATAATCGGAAAAAGTATCATGGACTTCTCCAGTGTGAAGGGATAATTGCTTTGCAAGGTTTTCTATCTCTTTATCTGTGAAATAATAAGGAAGAATGTTCGTTAAGAGGTGTTGAACCAATTCCCCGATATGGTTCTCTTGCTCTGGAGTTGAAGCGTATACTACTTTCACGAATTAAAACCACCCTTGTAACTTCTCTATAACAAAAGAGTAACATAAATGCATCTTTATTTGGGTAGGTAGTTAATGGAATCCATAGACTCATTACGACAATATAATTTGATCATCACAAAAACATCGACAAGAGAGAAAGATTAATGAAAGGAGCTTATAATGAATAACCAAACGCTAACATTTTGCGTAACAAACAACAGGTCCCTCCCACTACAAAGTTATTTAAAAGATGTAATTGGTATTCCTAAAGGTCATCTTCATGAACTGAGAATGTCTAAAAAAGTGATGGTGAATGGGGAGAACCCCAACTGGACACACCTACTTAAGGAAGGCGATCGAGTTTCTGTCCCTATTCTACCAGAAGATATAACTCCTATTGCTACCGAAATGGATATTAAAATCATTTATGAGACTGAACATCTTTTGGTAATCAATAAAGAAGCAGGAATGGACACACATCCCTCTTCAGATCAAGACTTCCGCTCTCTTTCCAACGGAGTGGCGCATTATTTCAATAATAACGGAATCTCATCTAAAGTCCGTCATATACATCGTTTAGATCAAGACACCAGCGGAGCCATCCTGTTTGCAAAACATGCTATTAGCGGTGCAATCTTGGACAGGATGCTGGAGGAAAGAAAAGTTAAACGGACTTATTTGGCACTTGTTGAAGGCATAGTGAAAACACCCGAAGGAACCATAGATAAACCAATTGGAAAAGACCGCCACCACGCTTCAAGAAGACGAGTCTCCCCTAATGGACAAAAGGCAATAACACACTATAAAGTTGTTAAGACTTATCCAAAAGAACAACTAACACTTGTAGAGTTAACTTTAGATACAGGAAGAACGCATCAGATCAGAGTACATATGAGCAGCATTGGTCATCCCATTTATGGCGATAAGCTTTATGGTTCGAAAAACAAACATCATCGCCACAGCCTACATGCATGGAAATTAACTGTTCCACACCCGTTTAATGGAGAAATCGTAACAGTCCATGCTCCTGTACCAAGAAATTTTGGCCCTTCCTTTTTTAAAATTAGAAGAACTGTAGAATACTATTCATGTTCACAAGATTGATCTTTTTGATGATATTTTCCGTTAGGATACTAGTTATAATTAAATCATTGAACGAGAGGAGTGTTCTTTTTGAAAAAATTAACCTTATTTATCAGCTTGCTTTCAATTATGATGTTGGCAGCTTGCGGATCAACCAATAACAATGAAAATACAAACGGAAACAATGATGAAGTCCCTAGCATGGTGGAAGTAGAAATCAAGGTCCCTGAAAAAGTAGAACCGAATGAAGAGGTAAAAATAGAAGCACTTGTCACTCAAGGTGAAGAGAATGTGGATGATGCCCATGAAGTAAAATTTGAAGTATGGAAGCAAGGTCAGGAAGCAGATCATGAAATGCTCGAAGCAATGAATGACGGTTCCGGAATCTATTCCATCACAAAAACCTTTGAAGAAGAAGGCTTTTACTATGTAGTCGCTCACACTACTGCCAGAGATATGCACGTAATGCCACGTGTTGAATTAACTGTTGGAAACCCAGAACCTTCAGAGAAAGAAGAAGAGCACGATCATGAAGAAGAAGGTCACAATCACGATCATGAGACACATGAAAAAACAGATCATGATGACCACCACAGCCATGAGAGCAACTTGAATATGACATTAAAACTGACAGACGCTGTAAAAGCGAATCAAGAAACTACGTTATCCACAGAAATCAAGCAAGAAGATGCTGCTTTAACAGATGCGACTGTTCGTTTTGAAATTTGGCGTGAAGATTCAGAGAAACATGAATTCGTAGATGCAAAAGAAGTCAGTGAAGGTGTCTATGAAGCAAAAGCGACCATGAAAGAAACCGGTCTTCATTATGTTCAAATACATGTAGAAAAAGATGAATTACACGAACACCAGCAAGAAGAAATAGAAGTTGAATAATATAAAACCTGAGTTAGTGGTTAGTCGCCGCTGTTCCTTTCCGCAAATGGCTGCGCTTTCCACGGGGCGACCTTGAGCCTCCTCGGCAAGCCTGCGGGGTCTCAACATTGCCGCTACTCCCCCGTAGGAGTCTCCGCCATTTGCT